>NZ_JAKUHJ010000006.1:0-96169 GCF_023630635.1 Synechococcus sp. MU1651 | reverse complement strand
TGGCCAACGAGATGGAAACAAAGGGGTGACCGCTCTGCAAAGCACACCCCCCTGAGACCGAACTCATCTTGATGAGCTCAGGCAGAGGTGATGGGACAAATCAATCCGATATGCAGGATCGGCATACCGAGGTCAGGCCTACATCCGAACTACTTATGACGCTTTGCCTCTCTTTCGCTTCTCACCACCGAAGGTTTCAACGGGCAAGCCAATGCGCGAAATGGCGTGTGTCGTCCATCCAGGATGAGTTCGCCGAGTGATTGGGCGTGGTGAAGGTGAATCTCCATCAGATCTCCTACCAACCTCCTCGGTGTAACCAGACCTCATTGCGGGTCAAGTGTCATTGGCTGCCATTTCGGCATTGCTTCTGGTTTGCCTCGTGCACCGTGGTGAGGTGTCGTCGGCAACGTGTGGTGAAGATTTGGGGGTGAGCCTGGCTGCGTCCTTGGGATCGCGAGGTGGCTCTTCCTTCCCTTTCTTCCTCAAGGCGACAACAGCGCCGGTCAGTGCATCCAGACCTGTCTCCATCCATTGTTGCCAGTCACGCTCGGTTCTGTCGAAAAAGCAAGAGTCCACAAAAAAGACACCAGTCAGTGGCCCCAATGCTTCTCGGTGTCCACTGTTGTCAGCCAGCGCCGGACCATTCTCAACAAGCCTGCCGAATCCACACCTGGCAGGCCATGGGAAAAGAAAAGACCACCCCCTGGCAGGCCTCAAGCCACAGACTCCGGACACCCCCATGGGGTCGTTTTCGTCCCTGGCGTCTCGATATGGGGGTTTGCATTTTTCTGTGGTGAAAACGGGCTCGACCTCAGAAACTGGTTTTGTTTCTTGTGAGAAAAAGCCAGCCAATAAATGTGGTCACGTAGATAACACCAATCACCAAAAGATTCAAAGGCAAGAACAGATCCCAGAGGAAAGAAATTCCAACTGAAATCACTCCTGCCCAACCCAAGCCATCAAGCCAGTCCATGACTAGCAGCAAGCATCTTCATAGTCGTCAAACTCTTGAACAAGAGATTCAGCATCGACTGGCTGTATTTGCCCGAGCAGAAGCTCTATCCTTTGCTTCAACCATCTCGACACCTGAATCTGCTGTGCGGGTGGCACCTCATCCACAGTGATTAGCTTGAGATTCCTCCTCCAATTCTGCTCCCAATAGCTCATGACATTCAGAGCGGAGTCTTGGAACATATCTCTATTGGAGCTGTGGTTCTGTTGCGTAGACAACCATTGGCCCTACAGCAAATCCGCCAAGGCCATTCAGACGGCACTCAACAGACACCAAGACCAATCCCACAAACACACAATCAACAGCCCACACAGACGCTCTCAGGGCTCATGCAGAGCAGGCCACGTCAATCGTCGTCATCGAGAAAATCCAGCGGAATCAATCCGAGCGGATATGGAGGAACAATCTGCATCGATTTCAGTCGTTCATCAATACGCAACGCGGAGAAAGTAAAGGATCTGTTGCCACCACTGGGACGTGATTTCTTCATTGCAAAGTGACGCTTGACGCAAATAATTTGGGATTGGGATTTCACGAAGGAATTGGGTCTGGGAAGTTGTTTCGTCAGCTCTCAGTTTTCAATTGCCAGCAACGGGAGTTGCACCCGTATGTTCAAGAAGAGGTTAGAGGTGATTGCTTTCAATCAATGTTGGAGGGATTGCCAATGCGCGTTCCATCCCCCCTGGGAACGAACCTCCGACAATCGACCATTGACCACCACCCGCCCCAAGAGCCGACCAAGGACCATCGGATGACGAGATGGACCAAAAGCCGCCTCAGAGGTCAACTGGTATCGCAAAGATACATTCAGCAGGATTCATTATTGAATTCATCACAGCCAAGAACCCAGACCCAGACTGAGTTATCAATTCACGAGCAACCAATTTCCCTGGTTTGTATCGGCGTGAACGACATAGGGATTGACCGCATGGATATAACTAATGTGTAGCAACCGCTACCCACTACGTTCAGTCAGCACTCGTGTTGACCGCAGTTCGACTCAGGCCATGGAACGGGGACCTGAGCTTGCTTCGAGGAACCCATCATGACCCTGACCTATCGCGGCCAGAAGTACAACCAGAACAACGCTGCTGCATCCAACGTTCAGCGTCCGGTTCTTGTTTATCGCGGTCAGAAAGTCGCCCGCTGACAACAGCACGACGACCTCTTGTAAGCCCCGCCTCGGCGGGGCTTTTTTTATGGCTTATTTGCCTTCAGGATCGGGCTGTTTTGCCTTCCAACGTTCAAACCAAACGGCGACGGCGAGGGACACACCCACGGCAAAGCCGGCACCAATCAGCACCACACCAACTTCCACCGGCATCAACACCACCTGTTGCTACCCCAGATCATCGGACATGAGCGTCACTGAACCAACGACTGATACGCCTCATTGACGCGTCGAAACGCCTCAGCAGAACCACCGAGATCGGGATGGTGCTGCTTCACCAGTTTTCGATGCGCCTGCTTGATCTCAGCGAGGGACGCGTTGGCCGCCAAGCCCAACACCCTTAAAGCGGCACGGCGTGGATCACGGGCGTGGCCATCGTCCTGACGATCCGTTTGACGTTGGTCCGTTCGGGTGCGGCGACCCTGCCGCCTTGAACCTGATTGGTCCTGCCGCTGACGCAACTGCTCCACCACACGCTGTGGATCCTCATCCAGCCATTCACTGGCGCGAACCCCAAACAAGGCAAACGCCGCCAGAACGGCCGTTGTTTGCTTGTTCGGCTTGGCTCCCACCGCTGCCATGAGATCTGTTCCCAGCCCCCGAACCAACCGATCCAACCGCTGTTCAAGGGTTAAGTGGGCAGGAAAACCACTGCGGTTGAGCTGCTCGATCAACAGCTCCAATCCGCGCTGACGCAATGCGGTCCATCCCGGCTGCTGAGCCAGGGCCTGCCCCCAGGCCCGCACCTGTTGGCTGCTGATGCGCGGTGGAGCTTGTGCCGATGGCTCAGTCCAGGGGCGATGGGATCTGGGCTCCGTACGAATGCGTTGGCGTTGCTGACGTTGCAGTCGCTCCAACTCACGGTTGAGCCGCAACACCTCGCGACGCAAAGCGTCGTTCTCCGCCAGCAACGCCTCAACATTGCTGGTGACCCGTTGTTCAGGGCGTCCGCCTGACCACTGACGCGGATCAAAGCCCAAAGCGTGTCTCCCGCCTCACCATGGCAACAACTCACCATTGGCATGCCAGAAGCTGCCGCTGGTGGCCATGGTCAAGCCATCGATCCGGGCCAACAGCCCCTTCACCGACTGCTCGGGGGGGATCCCGCTGGGATTGAAGCGAATCATGCGAGTTCGCACCAATCCGGGATGCAAGATCGCCACGGCGATGCCCCGCGGTTCCAGATCAATCGCCAACGACTTTCCGGCCATGTTGAGCGCCACCTTCGACATCCGATAGCCATAGGAGCCTCCCGAACTGTTGTCGTCGATGGAGCCCATGCGGCTGGTCATCAGCACCAACTTCGCTCCGTTGGGCATCTGATCCACCAACGCCCTGGCCAGCAGCAAAGGAGCAAGGGCGTTCACCTCAAACTGGCGGCGAATCCCGGAGGGATCCAAATCCATCAGGCCCATCGACTGCAAAATCCCGGCATTGAGGATGACGCCATCGAGGGGCAAACCATCCAGTCGCTGCACCAGGTCATCAATGGCTGGGCTGTCGCTCAACTCAAGGCCGGCTTCCACCCGCACCCCTAGGCACTCCAGTTCATCACTGGTTTGACGGCAAACGGCCACCACGTCATCGCCACGGGCCTTGAGCTGACTGCAGTATTCCAAGCCGATCCCACGGTTTGCGCCGGTGACCAGAAACGTCGCCATCGGGAGGTTTCAGCAACCGCCATCCTGCCGGCTCTTGCATCGATCCGCTGACGCGATCACGCCGGGAAATCCCCCTCGACGCCGTACTGATGCAAACACTGTTTCACCGTGAGCACTGAGACCGTGCTGCCGGTCTCTGCATCCACCAGCAGATAGGGGCAGCCTCGGAGCACGCAGCGTCGCCGTGCGTCGATATAGGCATCAAAAGCGTTGGCATGGGAACACTCCTCCACCCAACCTTCACTGCTGAGATACCGCGTGAGGATCATGCCCACAGGCCCCTGGGCCACCGGTTATGGCTCAGGACATTTCACATCCAAGAAAGAGCCTTGAAGTCTTCGGGATCGCAACGGCTCGGGAAACGCCGAAGCAAGCCAGATCAATGGGGTTCAGCTGATCCCTGCACAACGGTGACCACCTGGTTCCAGGTGGCATGCACCACGCGATAGGTCTTCAACGTGGCGCGCGATTTGGTGCGGGCATTCACAAAGGCTTTGAACTCCGTTTTGAAGCAGATCTCCTGGATCCACTGCCCTCCTGTATCAAGCCTCTCGATGCAATACATCAAAGATTTAGCGGTTAAAAACATCACAACCGCAAAACATTTGCTGAGCACAAAATCGAAAGGTGCTGTTCGGGATCAATCAAAAAAAAGCCCCCGCGCTTGTCGGAGGCTCAGGTGGTGTGAGGAGTCGACGATTTTGCAACTGCCGACACCGTTTCATAGCTCGATTTCAGATCAGCAGCGGCCCCAGCCACAAAGCTTTATCCGCTACAGATAAAGAACACTGGCGCGACAACGCCGGAGCGCATCACGCACAGCCTCCAGCCTCGTTTCGTCCGGCCGATGCAGTCCGGCAGGCACCACCATCTCGTCGTTCGCATCCAGATGAACCCGTGCCGAGAACCAGGTGCCAGGTCCTGGCACAGACGCACGGCAGATCGGATCCTGGTTTGCATCCAAACGTCGCTCGATCAACCAACCCTCCACCCGATCCAAGGGCTGAAACGACGTGGAGGCAGAGGCGACGGACGCCATCAGGGTGAGCAGCAACAAACGCAGGGCCTGCATCACAAGGCTGGGGCAAGCGAAGCGCACCCATCGTCACAGAGAACACCGGTTCAACCGCGCCGTTGCGTTAGAAGGGCTGCGTCGCGGAGCCGTCGATGCCGTTATTTCGCTGTGAAGGGTGCTCCATGCGCATCGAGCGCTCGATGGCGGCGTACTGGCGCAACAAGGGGAAATTGCTGTGCTCATCGTGTCTCGACCGTCAGGAGATGCTTGTGAAAACGGCCGAGGGCGGCCGAAAGCAAGGTTCTTCCGAATTCCGTGCCAACAGCAACAAAAGCTGACGCCAGCTGTGGGAATGATGCCCAGGTCGTTCCCTCCCCCCGATCCATGGGTTTCCTCGCCGTCGCCGGATGCGTGCTGCTGGCCTCCGCCATGTCTGCTGCACTCACCACCAAGCCTTCCAAAGCCTGAGCGTTCAAAACGCCAGCAAAAGCTGAATAAAAACCGGGCCAGGCCCGGTTTTTTTATGGCGCTGAGCTGTTAGCCATGGATCTTTTCTCCTGCAAAAGAGATTTAGAACTGCAAATCAGATGTGCATGGCGCCCCCTCACTGCTGTAGATCCTTGATCCAATGAGCGAATCCCATGGAGAGCATCAGTCGCATCTGTGCCACCTCCAAGGGCACAACCATTGATGCCATCGGCCAGGGCCGCTATCGCGTCTGCAATCGACACGCCGTGTGCTCTGACGTTGAAGGTCTATGGCAGGCCTATGAAATTCTGCGGCGTCAGGAACAATCCTTAAGTTGATTGATGGGGCCAGGAATAAGTATCAACACTTACAGCGCTTGAGTGTTCAGCACGTAACACTTAGTGCACCCCGGTGAGGGGTAATGCGTCGACTCCGGGAGGGCCTAGGGAACCCTCCTTTTTTATGCGGGTTTTTCAAAAGCCCAGCGTTCCTGCACTGTCCTCCCCGAACTCCAGGTAAAGGCAGCGGGCATCCTCAGCCCTGCCGCAATCAATCAGATGTTGAACCCGTTCGCGCCACCACTGCGACACACCAGAACTCAACTCTTTACTAGGCAGACCACCGAAGGATTCACTCACAGCAATCATTCGTGCTGAGCAAACGCTAAGCAGCACGATTGACAACGCGAATTGGCTTGTTAACTGCTGTTAGCAGCTGTTGTTACCCAACAGCCATCTTCTGCAAAATCAGCCACAACAATCATTTGTAGCGGTTCACACTCCGCCGAGCATCAAAGCCGCAGACAGTGAAATTGCGGATGAAACCTAGGGTTCCGATCTCTTCACGGGGATGCCTGGTCCAAGAGGTTTCCACCGGCCTTGCCGGTTGCACGGAGGGACAAAAGCCCGGGAGACCGCCTCAACGCACACTCCCTTGTTTGATGTCATCCCCATCGGACCCTTCAGGGGCCTTCCAGCGTTCGCATCCCAGCGAAGGCATGCAGGCACTCGAGAAGGAACGCAAGCTTCCACTCACTGGCTGGCAGCAAGAAGTTGACCAGGCCAAACGCTTCGGGCTTGAAGCCGCCGAAAGCATTGTTGACCGCAACATCTCCACTTTCTCCAGAGGCGAGCTGCCGCATTTCGCCGGCATCAACACCTTCATGAAGGCGCCCTACTTGGAAGATGTGAACCAGGTGGGCAACTACGACGTCGCCATCGTTGGTGTACCCCACGACTGCGGCACCACCTACCGGCCCGGAACGCGCTTCGGCCCCCAGGGGATCCGACGAATTTCAGCGCTTTACACCCCTTACAACTACGAAATGGGGGTCGACCTGCGTGAACAGATCACCCTCTGCGATGTGGGTGACATCTTCACGATCCCGGCCAACAACGAAAAGAGTTTCGATCAGATCTCCAAAGGCATCTCCCACGTGTTCTCGAGCGGTGCCTTCCCGATCATCCTCGGTGGCGACCACTCGATCGGTTTCCCCACGGTGCGTGGCGTGTGTCGCCATCTCGGCGACAAAAAAGTGGGAATCATCCATTTCGATCGCCACGTCGACACCCAGGAGATCGACCTTGATGAGCGGATGCACACCTGCCCTTGGTTCCATGCCACAAACATGGCCAACGCCCCGGCAGAAAACCTGGTGCAACTGGGCATTGGTGGTTGGCAAGTGCCGCGTGAGGGCGTCAAGGTCTGCAGGGAGCGGGGCACCAATGTGCTCACGGTGACGGACATCACCGAAATGGGGCTGGAAGCCGCAGCCCAGTACGCCATTGAACGAGCCACCGATGGCACGGACTGCGTCTACATCTCATTCGACATTGACTGCATCGATGCCGGCTTCGTGCCGGGAACTGGCTGGCCTGAGCCCGGTGGCCTGATGCCCCGGGAAGCGCTCAAGCTGCTCGAGCTGATCGTGCGCAACGTTCCCGTCTGCGGCCTTGAAATCGTTGAGGTTTCACCTCCCTACGACATCAGTGACATGACCTCCCTGATGGCCACCCGGGTGATTTGCGACACCATGGCCCACCTTGTGGTGAGCGGTCAGTTGCCCCGCAAAGAGAAGCCTGAGTGGATCAGCGACACCTGCAACATGAACGTTGATCAGAAATGGAGATAGGCCATGCATGAAGTCGACATGACCAAGTGCCTTCTGATCTCCCTGAATGAATGGCGCGACCGTCGCGAAGACACCTCCGCGATGGTCGAGACCGTTCATCTCGATGTGGGGCGATTCACCTGCGTTGAACCCGATCAGCTGGTGACCACCTACAACGCTGCGGTGCAGGGCACCTGGCTGGATGGATCCCGGCTCACGATTACGGAAATCCCCTTTGTGGGCCGCTGCTTGATCTGCAACGGCACCTACGACCCCGTGCCCGAAAACGCCTACCGCTCTCCCTGCTGCGATCACCCGCTTGAGGAGATCGTCAGCGGTAGGGAATTGCGCATCCGCAGCATCGATTACCGCAGCGATGCCGCCGCTGCTCTTGAGTCCGCTCTAATCCAGCGTCAGCGCTGAAACCAATACCCCCCTTTTGCCATGCATATGCCTCTTGAGGACACCCTCGGCCTCAATCTGCTTGCCGCCAACAACCATCAGGCCGAACACAACAACGAGCATTTCCAGAGCTGGGATCTGCTTTGTCTCAACCTGATGAGCAGCCCAGGCGCAGGAAAAACCGCCCTGCTCGAACGGTCCCTCCCAGCCTTGGCTCGCGAACTCAGCATGGCCGTGCTGGAAGGCGACATGACCACCCAGCTGGATGCTGACCGCTTGGAAGCCGTTGGCATCCCGGTGGTGCCCATCACCACAGGCAGAGCCTGCCACCTTGATGCCGCCATGGTGAGTGGTGGCTTGAAGTTGCTGCAAAAACGGCTCGATCCTTCCTCGCTGGATTTACTGCTCGTGGAGAACGTGGGCAACCTTGTCTGCCCTGCGGAATTTGACGTTGGGGAACACCACAAAGTGGCGTTGCTCAGCGTGACCGAGGGCGATGACAAGCCGCTCAAATACCCCCTGATGTTCCGCAACGCGGATGTGGTGCTGATCACCAAGGTGGATCTTCTGCCCCACCTGCCTGTGGATGTGGCAGCGATCCGCCGCAACATTCACAGCATCAACCCCAACGCCACGGTGATCGAGGTCTCCGCCCTGACGGGTGAAGGCCTGGATGCCTGGCACAACTGGGTGCGGCAAGCCCTCGCCAGCCGAACCACCACAACCCCTGCTCTGGCCACCGCCTGAGCAGATCAATCCAACGTTTTGTTCCTCCAGCCCATGCCATGACCAAACAACTGCGCAACCTTCTCTTCGCCGGCCTCGCCATCGTGCTGGCCGTCGCTTGTTCCAAGCCCTCCACACCGACGGTGGGCGGCACACCGATCGTTTTGGGCTACAGCAACTGGGCCGGATGGTGGCCCTGGGCGATTGCCGTGGAGGAAAAGCTGTTCGAGAAGAACGGCGTGAATGTGGAGATGAAGTGGTTCGACGGCTACGTGCAGTCGATGGAAACCTTCGCCGCTGGCAAGATCGACGGCAACTCCCAGACCTTGAACGACACCATTTCATTCCTGCCGGGTGAGAACGGCGGTGAAGTGGTGGTCCTGGTGAACGACAACTCTGCAGGCAATGACCAGATCATTGCCGATGCCTCCATCACATCCATCGCCGATCTCAAAGGCAAGACCGTTGCCGTTGAGGAAGGCGTCGTGGATGACTATCTGCTCAGCCTGGCCCTCAAGGATGCGGGCCTGAGCCGCGACGACGTGGTGATCAAAGGCATGCCCACCGATCAGGCAGCCACTGCATTCGCGGCCGGTCAGGTTGATGCCGTTGGTGCCTTCCCTCCCTATACAGGCACCGCCATGCAGCGAGAGGGTGCGCGGGTGATCGCCAGCTCCAAGGAGTATCCCGGTGCCATTCCTGATCTGCTCACCGTCAGCGGTGATCTGATCAAGGAGCGCCCTGACGATGTGCAGAAGATCGTGAAGACCTGGTGGGACGTTCGCGAGTTCATGGAAAAGAACCCCGAAAAATCCGAGGCGATCATGGCCAAGCGTGCCGGCATTCCCACTGAGGAATACGAGCAGTATAAAGACGGCACCCGCTTCTTCTCCATCGAGGAAAACCTCGAGGCCTTCAGCACTGGTGAGGGAATGAAGTTCATGCCATTCGCCGCTGAGTCGATGGCCGACTTCATGGTTTCGGTGGGCTTCATCCCTGAGAAACCAGACTTGAGCAAGCTGTTTGACGACAGCTTCATCAAGAAGGTCTCCGCCTCCTGATGACTGCCACGGCCGCCGCTGCTCGCAAGGGGAGAAGCAATGGGCTTCTCTCCCTGTTCACCCTTGGTGCCATGCCATCCAAGGCCGTGCGTGGCGGCCTGCAGGTGGCATCACTGCTGGTGCCCCTGCTGCTCTGGACCGCCATCGCTTCCCTCGGACTGGTGGATGAAAAATTCCTTCCCTCTCCGCAGGCCGTGTTCCGCTCCCTGGCCTCCATGGCCGAGAGCGGAATCCTTTTCCAAGACATTGTGGCCAGCACCGGACGCGTGTTTGGAGGATTTCTTCTCGCCACACTTCTGGCGGTGCCGATCGGCATCTGCATGGGGGTGTACCCAGCGATCTGCGCAATCTGCGAGCCGCTGATCGCCATGCTGCGTTACATGCCTGCAGCGGCATTCATCCCTCTGCTGATCATCTACCTCGGCATCGGGGAGGAACCCAAGATAGCTCTGATTTTTCTCGGCACGATCTATTTCAACATCCTGATGGTGATGGATGCGGTGAAGTTCGTTCCCAAAGAACTCATCGAAACCACACTCACCCTGGGTGGTCGCAGCCGGCAGGTCCTGGTGCAAGTCGTCGCCCGCTACAGCCTGCCCAGCATCATCGACACCTTGCGAATCAACATCGCAACCTCCTGGAACCTTGTGGTGGTGGCTGAGCTGGTGGCCGCGGAAGTGGGCCTTGGCAAACGCATCCAGCTGGCTCAGCGCTTTTTCCGCACCGATCAGATCTTCGCCGAGTTGATCGTTCTCGGCTTGATCGGCTTCGCCATCGACATGGGATTCAGGCTGTTGCTGCGTCTCAGCTGCAAATGGGCGGTGTGAGCCTTGGAACTGATCGTTAACAACCTAAGCAAGCGTTTCGGGGAGAAATTGATCCTCGATCACCTTTCGTTTTCCATGAAATCCGGAGACTTCATGGCCCTTGTGGGCAGCTCTGGGTCCGGGAAGAGCACGATTCTGCGGCTGATTGCTGGTCTGGATCAACCAAGCAGCGGCAGCATCACTGTTGACGGCACCCCAGTCTCTGGTCCCGGGCCAGACCGGGGCATGGTGTTTCAGAAATACAGCCTTTATCCATGGCTCAACGCCGCTGAGAACGTTGCCTTCGGGATGCGACTTCAGCGGATGAAAGCAGCAGAGATCAAGGAGCGAACCGCCTATTTCCTCGAAGTGGTTGGCCTTAGTGACGCCGCCACAAAATTGCCGCGCGAACTGTCGGGCGGCATGCAGCAGAGGGTGGCCATCGCCCGGGCCCTCGCCACCAACCCCAGCATCCTGTTGCTGGATGAACCCTTCGGGGCTCTGGATCTACAGATCCGGGAATCGATGCAGGACTTCCTGCTCAAGCTCTGGCAACGAACAGGCCTGACCGTTCTGCTGATCACCCACGACGTGGAAGAGGCTTTGGTGCTGGCCCAGCGCGTCCACGTGCTTGCCCCAAATCCAGGGCGAATCATTCGATCCCTCGATGTCGATCTCGACAAAACCGATCTCGATCAGCTGCGCCTAAGCAGCGACTTCCTCTCCATGCGTCGTTCCCTCTCCGCCACCATGCGGGAGCTGGAGCCGGCACTGTCCTGACAGAACTGTCTTAAGTGAAGCCGTGTTGAATCAGACGTTCCTTCCTGCATCGCTGTACCGCGGCGACGCGATGCATCAATGGGACATCCACACCTATGCCAACCACTACTGGCATCCGGTTGCACCAATCAGCCATCTCCAACCGGGAGAGGTGCTGGCCATCACCATGCTGGATCAGCCACTTCTGCTCACCTGGCCCACTGGAGAGCATCCCCGTGCTTTTCGCAACCGCTGTCCCCATCGCGGTGTTGCATTTCGGCAAGGCGGAGGAACGGGGCAGTCCTGTCGACGCCTGGTTTGTCCTTATCACGGCTGGACCTACAACCTGCGCGGAGAGCTGCTGGCCGCGGCGCGTGAAGCCGATTTTGAGCAGGACTTTGACCGCCAGGGATGGGGGTTGCAAGAGCTTGCCTGCCGCATCGATGGCCCACTGATCTGGATCGCTTTCAGCGATCAAGCCCTAACGCTCGAGGAGCAGCTGCAGCTGGTTCATACCGAAGCCGGAGCAGCCTGGAACACTGCATCCACCCTGCTGCGACAGAGCCGAAGCAGCCTGGCCTGCAATTGGAAGATTGCCCACGACAACACACTTGACGACTACCACGTCGCCATTGCCCATCCGACAACGCTGCACCGCGAACAAGGGCCTGTGAGGGATTACCTCCATCGCTTCAGCCAACACAACAACCTTCTGGAGACACCCCACCCGGACGGGGGTCGATTCCTCACCTTCGGGCTGCCGCCATGGAGCCATCTGCTGGTCTGGCCAGACGGGCGGTTGGCATGGCTGGAATTCATGCCCGAACGACCCGACCGCTGCAGGATGCAATTGCACTTGTTTGCAGGCAGCGACGCCATGGATGCAGCCACAGCCGACGCCTGGCTGAGGGACATGCTCACCTTTCTGGACGAAGACAAGGCTTTGGTTGAATCAGTCCAATACGGATATCAAGAGGATTTCCAGCCAGGGCCTCCGCATCAGCTGGAACGAAGGATCCTGCATTGGCAGGGTCTTTACCGAGAACGGTTGGGATCAGCAGGAAACAGCATTGAGGAACGCAGCCATGAGGCCATCTCTGCATTGAGGAGCTGAACATCCGCAAGGGGTGCAGCTGTGAATGGCTGAAGCGGCATGTAGCCATCGGGGCCAAACTCAGGCGTCATCGTGATCGGCCGTTCGGGCCTCGCGCTCTGATCGAGAAACAACTGCCAACAGCGGCGATGGCTCTCGAGGGCCTCAGCCCATTCCGGTGCGAAAGGGTGGCTGACGGAGGGCCCCTGAGCATGGCCGATGCGGGCATGAATGTGATCAACCCGAGCGGCCACTGCCTGAATGGGGGGCAGTTCAGGTGTCATTAACCGTTCCGATACCGCACACCAGTGACTGAGATCCGCTGTGAGCCGAAGCCGTGGATGGCGGGCCAGCCAGGCGGGCATGCGCCATGGGTCGAAGAGAGAACGACTGCGATGCGTCTCGAGCGTCACCGGAATCGAACACGCATCAATTTTGTCCAGAAGTCTGTCGAGGAAACGATGCTGCTCGACTTCTTGCCAGCTATCGCTGCCGGTGATCAGAGTGATCTTGAGCGGGGCCAGCGCCATGGCTCGCTCCAAGCCGCGATGAACTTGATCAAGATGCTGCGATGGAGAGCAGTTGAGATCGGGGGTGTAATCCCCCCCGGTAACAATTTCAACAATCAGATGCTGTTTTGCATCGGAGAGGCAGCGACGGATCCCTTCAGGCTGAAGAGCCTTAAGACAGGGGTGATCGAGGTTCACCTCAAGGCCATCAAAGTGCTCGCATTCAGCGGAGGAGCAGGCCTGTTCAAGGGAGCCAGTCCAGCCCCACAGTGTTTTGAACAGCAGCAACCTGGGGCTGCTCAATGGATTTCCGTAAACACCTGCGGCTGAATGCCGAGATAGATCGCTTCGCGGAAGAGAGCCTGCTTCGCCTTGGCATCACGGTTCTGTTCCGCCAAGCGAAACCTTTCACGCAACGATGCGATCAACGTGGTTTGACGTGGGTTGCCCGGAGTGCCGGGAGGAGAGCTTGTCACCACCAGAGCGGGATCTCGGCCTCAGTATGGGAGAGCATCAGCCAAAGGTGTTGCCGTTCCATCCCCAGCAGCTGGCCTGCACATCCTCAAACCCGATGTACACCCGGTTGGCGGGGATTCCCGTGCGTTCCTGGATCAGTTCACAGAATGCGGCCGTCATCGCTGGCGGACGCAGGGCACCGATCGACTTCACCTCCACGTAGGCACAGGGCTCGTGGCTCCCGGCGAAGGTCATCGGCACGCCTGTCTCCAGGAGCGTCATCACGTAGGCCTCCGGCTTGCCCGTCTGATTGGCCAACTCAGACGAAAGCTCCTGCAACAACGCCGATCCGTCTTTCAGTGCTGGAAGCGACGTGCGCACATTGATCAGAGGCATCGGCCCAAGAATGCTGGGAGAAGCTTGGCACTCTCAAGCCATGAGTGCCAAGCCCTGGATGTTGATCTAATTGAAATATTTCCAAAAGCAAAGACCATCAACCTGAACAATTCGAACAAAGAAAGGCTCATAAATTTCACGCAAAAGTGATCAGCTCAATGATCCTTCTTCACTTCTTTGGCCTTGGAGACGTTCTGCGTCGCTTTGAACTCGAGCAAATCACAGGTCTCACAATCATGGGATTCAGGCCACTGAGCCTGGATGAATTGATGCACTGGTCGCAAAACATGGCCGACAAGCACCACTGGGATGGGGAGGCGATTCGTCACGACGTGATGAGCACCTGGCTTGATCAAGCCGAAGACATCACCCGCTGGAGGCATCGGCTGAATCAGGCCCCTGCTGAGGTTGAACTTTTGGCTGGCATTGGCGATCAGCGCACCTGGCGCGATCATTGGGAAGGCATGCTGCGCCAAACACCGCGTGCCGGCTGGTGATCACGAGCGGAGTGCAATGACAGGCTGTCCCCCGATCAGCGGACGAGAAGCCGACGTTGCTGCTGTGATGCGGAAACAACGGCAGGTCTGGTCGAACAGTGCGATCGATCTTGAACACCTGCATTCCGGCTTTGCTTGCGCTCTCCACATGCACCAACCGACGGTGCCGGCGGGAGCGAACAACAGCTTGATCTCCCATCTCCAGTACATGCTGGATCACCCCAATGAGGGTGATAACCACAACGCAGAGCCATTCGCCCACTGCTATCGGCGTCTTGCCGACCTGCTGCCTGAACTGATCAACGAAGGCTGCAACCCAAGAATCATGCTCGACTATTCGGGCAATCTGCTCTGGGGAATCGAGCAGATGGGGCGCGGCGACATTGGCGATGCACTCCACTACCTCGCCTGTGACCCTTTGATGCAGGGACATGTGGAGTGGCTTGGAACCTTCTGGAGCCATGCCGTGGCTCCATCCACACCCATCCCAGACCTGAAACTGCAAATCAGCGCCTGGCAACAGCAGTTCGCGGCCTGTTTTGGCAGCGCTGCCCTGGAGCGAGTGAAGGGGTTCTCACCGCCGGAGATGGCTTTACCCAACCATCCCGACACCCTGTTCGAATTCATCAAAGCCCTCAAAGAAGCTGGATATCAGTGGCTTCTGGTGCAGGAGCACAGCGTTGAACGCATGAACGGCAGTCCACTGCCGCGCAGCCAATGCTTCATTCCCAATCAACTTCTCGCCAGGAACAGTCGAGGCGAGGAGACCAGCATGACGGCACTGATTAAAACCCAGGGGTCTGACACCAAACTTGTGGGCCAGATGCAGCCTTATTACGAGGCATTGGGTTGCGAACGGCAACGTCTTGGTGACGTTGCGCTGCCATCTCTGGTGAGCCAGATCGCCGACGGAGAAAACGGTGGGGTGATGATGAATGAATTCCCAGAGGCGTTCCGGCAGGCCAATCGCCACATCCGTGACAACCCCAACGCCACCGTGGCCATCAACGGCAGTGAATACCTTGAGGCCCTGGAGCGCAAGGGAGTGAATCGCCACCACTTCCCCACCATCCAGGCGGTACAACAACACCGCCTTTGGCAAGAGCTTGATAAGAACGCCTCAGCCGAAGCGATGGAAGAGACCATCAGCAAACTGAGGGCTGACGACACCAGCTTCAGCATGGAGGGTGCGTCCTGGACTAACGACCTGAGCTGGGTTGAGGGTTACGCCAATGTGCTGGCCCCGATGAATCAACTCAGCGCTCAGTTTCATGCGCTGTTCGACCCCTTAGTCGACGCAGACCCCACCACCACCGGGAACCGGGCATATCAGGAAGCGTTGCTGCATGTGCTGCTGCTGGAAACCAGTTGTTTTCGCTACTGGGGTCAAGGAACCTGGACCGACTATGCCCAGGAGATCCATCGCCGGGGAGAGGAGCTGCTGAATCAGAGAACGGCAACGACTCCAACCAGCTGAGAGATGCTTTACAGAGCGTTACATTCGTGTAACGTGATGAGAGTTGGACGCACCTGATGGGTGATTACACAACCGCAATCATCGCCATGGTTGGCATTGGCATCGTGTTGACGGCTGCTGTGGTGTTTGCCCTAATGCGTCCCAGTGACATGCCACCCATCGACGAGAACCGCAATTGAGCATGGGAATCGTTACCGAACTGCTGATCGCTGCCACGGAAATCGGAATTGCCCTGCTAGTGGCTGTTTCCCTGCCCGTCGCTGAATCCCAGAATTGACTTCGAGTCAGCCGATCCCTTTTAGGCGAAATTCCATATAAATCGAAGCGGCATCGCCCTCACGATCGAGCTCCTGCAGGTCGCTACATCGCGCTTGCATCCAGTACACCGTTTCCCTCCAAACTTCCAGGTGATAACGGCGCTCGAGATTTTGTCCAGAACCGTCCAAAGCTCTACCTGCATCACCCACAAAATCTAAGCAATGCCTAACGGCATCGCCTTCGATGTCAACATTTAGCGACCGGCGCTTGCTTCACATCACGATTGCAAGAACGAGGGTCAATGTTCTTTCATCCAGACCAAGTACGGAACAGCACACAGCAGGGATAAAACGTACCCGTTGTTACGACAACGCAGGATCGAGTCAATACTTTGAGCTGATCCTGCCGACGTCACCATGGAGCCCATCGCTCTGACACTTGGCCAACAATTCGACATTGAACAGCGCAGTCGCGATATCAATTCAATGACTGACGTGAAACAGCTTCAGGAGATCAGCAAAGATCTGCTTCTGGCTTGGCAGCAGGAGATTGCCCGCTCACGGGCAGCAGCCAGCCCACACAAGAAATAACGCTTCGTTACAGTTGGTTGACCTGCTTGGAAGTCATGAACCTGAGCTTGCCTCAGCAGTTCGAAGCTGAAGCTATCAAGCGGTCCATCAACGAAACCGACGATCTTGACCAGTTGAAAGCTCTGGCACGGGAACTCGCGGATCTCTATGTACGTCAGAGAGCAGCCACAGCCTGGGTGATCGCCGAGAAATAAACCTCACACTTTGCTGTCGTTTCGCCAGCGTCGTTCCAAGCGTTGGCGTGCTTCGTCAACGGTTTGCCCACGGGAAAGAGCTGTTTTGTCGCGATAGGGGCGCGTGATCGACAAAAACTTCAGGGCAGACGCCAGCGCCACCACCAACCATGCGAGCACAATCCAACCCGGATTCGTCATCGTTGCCCAGCAATGCGCTCCATGATGGCGAACGGGACGCGAGTCTTGCCTGCATGTCCCCTCACCAGCGCAACCGTGGATCCTGAGGTGCGCCAGTTCGTGATCAGCCAGCTGGTGGTGATCGCCTTACCAGTTGGAACCCTGTTCGGCATCTGGCTTTGGATGCTGAACTGGGGCGGTCGTTCCCGCAGAGACCAGTGACCTTCCTTGCCGGCCTACTGGCCCCCGTGTTGATGCTCTTCCATCTTGCGGGCCCCGTCCCGACGGATCTCGGCGTGAGCAACGGGGCGTTGCGCGACTGCCCGACAACAGCTCACTGTTCCAGCCAAACCTGGGCAAGCTCGGACCCGATGGCGGACTTCAGCAAGCTGAGTGGGCTGGTGCAGGAGTCGCCGCGGACGGTTGTGATTGATCAAACCGAGACCTACCTGCATGCCGAGGCCAGCAGCGCTTTCTTTGGCTTTGTGGATGACCTGGAGCTGTTCAATGATCGCGACAACTACCGGATCCAGGCACGGTCCGAGTCGCGTCTCGGCGACTCGGATCTTGGTGTGAACGCCGCACGATTGGCGGCGCTGCGGTCGGGGCTGGAGAGCTGAAGGCCGCTTAAACCTTGGCGCGACGCAGCTTGCTCAGATCGGTGATCATTTCCTTGATGCCGACCACGAATCCGATGGCGGCCAAGGCCACGATGCTCAAGATGATCACAGTGTCGAGCAGCGAACGTGGATCGATCCAATCAGGCATGGCATGAACCGTGGGCTGATCTCGTATTAGCCAGAGCCGGATAAAATCCCAGCACGTAGCGCGAACGTTCAACACAAATCGTCAGACATGCACGACATCATTTGCCCTCACTGCAATACCGCCTTCAAGGTGGATGAGGCCGGGTATGCCGACATCCTCAAACAGGTGAGGGATCGTGAATTTGAACAGCAACTGAACAAGCGACTAGCCCTCGCCGAACAGGACAAACGCAATGCCATCGAGTTGGCCGTTGCCAAAAAAGACAGGGAAATGCAAACGCTTGAGGCCCAACTCAAGCAAAGTGCAATGCATCAAGAACTGGCGATTAAAGATGCCGTGAACAAAGCGGAGAAGCAGCGTGATCGCATTGCCGCTGAGCTTCAGCAGATTCGGGAGCAGCAGGCCACAGAACTACGCCTGGCTGAAACCAAATTCGCCAAAGAAATGCAGGCGATGACGCTGCAAAAAGACAGTGAAGTGAGGGATTTGCAGGCGAAGCTCCAGGCTGGAGCAATGCAGCGCCAGCTGGCCGTGAATGAAGCGGTCAGTTCCGTGGAGAAGCAACGCGATGCACTTCAAAGCGGCTTGAAGGAAGCGGAACTGAAGCATCAACTGGAATCTCAATCACTGAAAGATCGCTACGAAGCCCAGCTCAGTGATCGGGATCAGGCCATTGAACGCTTGCGCGACATGAAGGCGCGGCTTTCCACCAAAATGGTGGGAGAAACCCTCGAGCAACACTGCGAAACCGAATTCAACAGGATTCGTGCAGCGGCTTTCCCCAAAGCCTATTTCGAAAAAGACAACGACGCGCGCAGTGGAAGCAAGGGTGACTACATCTTCCGCGACCAGGACGACCACAACAACGAAATCATCTCGATCATGTTTGAGATGAAAAATGAGGCTGATACAACGGCCACCAAAAAGAAAAACGAAGACTTTCTCAAAGAGCTAAATAAAGACAGAAACGAAAAAAATTGCGAGTATGCGGTGCTCGTCTCCCTGCTGGAGCCTGAAAATGAGCTTTACAATTCAGGCATTGTTGATGTGTCTCATCGCTTCCCGAAGACCTACATCATTCGCCCACAATTCTTTATTCCATTCATCACATTGCTCCGCAATGCAGCCATGAAGTCTCTGGAATACAAAGCTGAACTGGCTCTGGTGAAGGCACAGAACATTGATGTCACCAATTTCGAGAACGACCTCGAAACCTTCAAAACAGCCTTCTCACGCAACTACGACCTCGCCTCCAGACGCTTCCAAACGGCAATCGATGAAATCGATAAGTCGATCGATCACCTCCAAAAAACCAAGGATGCCCTGATGGGTGCTGATCGAAACCTGAGGCTTGCCAATGACAAGGCGCAGGATGTGACCGTTAAAAAGTTGACCCGACGCAATCCAACGATGGCAGCCAAGTTTGCTGACTTGAACAACGCTCCTGATCAGAAATCGGCCTGAGCCATGCCCTCCAGTCCACGCAACCGCATTGGCGAGGTTTACGGCAAACTCACCGTGGTGCGCGCATCCGAACGGCGAACCAAAGCAGGAAACGCTTTTTGGTGGTGCCGCTGCAGCTGCGGGGCCGAGCGGGAAGTTCCCAGCGACAAGTTGTCGCTGAACACGGCTCGCCGCAAGCCCACCGTGAATGCCTGTGAAACCTGTTCCCGCGAACTTCAAATTGAAGGGGTTTATCGCAAAAACGATCGGGAGGAAAAACAACGCCGCCAAGCAGCGCTGGAAGCCAGATCACAGCTGAAGGGTCAAGTGCCTGATCGCTGGCTTTCCCTGCCACTCACCGACGCTCACGCACGAGAACTGGGACAAAAACTCTTCTTCCGCGGCACAACTTGCCTGCGTGGACACCTCGCGCCTTACCGCATCAACGGCGGTTGTCAGGCTTGCTCCGGTCAGACCCCATCCGCGGCAAATTCGCCATCAACCAAGCCCAAAGGGTCATAACAGCGGCACCAAAGGCCATCATCGCCAGGAGCTTGGCTTCCATTCAGAGGAAATCGAAATCGTCTTCCGAATCACCGGAAAATGCATTCATCACGAGGGCAGAAAAGGGCACAAAGACGGCCGCCATCACAAGTATTTCCACGGGCTTAAGAACAGCTAAGTGAACTTAACGGGTTTGACTTTACAAAAAGTCATCAGCACTACCGTCCCGCTGGAGTGAGTTCAAATACTCATTTCTGATCCAGGCATAGGCATTTCACTCCGTTGTCTGCCCAGACGACCGAATCAGACTGAACTGAGTCGGGCAACGACGATGCCAAAGGTGCTGAAGGCGGCCTCACAGACGATTCGCAATCTGCTCAAGCCGGCAACTCAACACAGCTTCTCCGAAGACCGGCTGCGCAACGACCGGCAGAGCTACATCACGATGACGCGGGCACTGGTGAATGCCCAGCTCAAATGGCGTGATGCGGAGCTCAGCTCACGCCTCTGGAAAGACGTGGCCGACCGTGGCATGGATCGCGGCCGCCTGCTTCACCTCATCTACAGCGTTGACGCTCATCACGATGATGTAGCCCTGCAGCACGCCGATACGGCCTATCTGCAGCTGGTTGATCCCAGCGATCCCTGAGGCGGAACTGCTTTAGAGCTCAAACAGAGTGCCCAGCAGCATGGCGGGATGGGTTGACTCCCCTGCCGTGCTGCGTTCGAGCTGAACGGCCATCACGCAGTGGGCCATAAATCGAACGGCCGAAAGAACAGCCAGACCAATGCACAGGGGGCAGTGCGTGAGGGTCAAGACAGGGGCCTGCCGGAGTGATGGACCCATCCCAAAGCAGAAGCCGGGACGCGCCACGATCTCTTCAACAAGCGTCATGCAAGAGACCCATCCCACCCCAGGCAGGTGGTGGGGGATGGGGTAGAGGGCGGCTGGTAAAGTTGTTGTTTATTGCTCTCTTTCGGGGAACGGATGAGTCAGGTCACAGTCGGCGAAAACGAAGGTATTGAATCCGCGTTGCGTCGCTTCAAGCGCTCCGTCGCCAAAGCCGGCATCTTTTCTGATCTGCGTCGGATCCGTCACCACGAGACCCCCGTTGAGAAATACAAGCGCAAGCTGAAGCAGCGTTCACGCAACCGTCGTCGCTGAGCTCGCACGACACGTCAGCTGCAAACGGGCCCGAGGGCCCGTTTTTTTGTGCCCATCCGTCGCCCTCTTCACGGTGCGCTCTGGTTTTCGCCAGACTTCACAAATGCTTAAGACGACCAAGACCAGCCAATGGTGTTGATCAATCCTTTTTGCCCGATCAGTGTGGCAAAAATCGCTGGCTTGAAGACCACCGTGGTCTTGCTGTTGGTGTTGTTGATGAAGTCGAAATTGCTGCGAATCAAGATGTCCCTCCTGGGATCTGTTCTTGGATTCGCCATGTTGGTGAGCTTCTTACTCACCACAGGCCTACTCACTGTGATCACTGGCGGAGCGGTTGCTTACGCCGCCATGCAAAACCGGAGCAACTGAGCCATGCGCAATCGTCTTCCTTTTTTGAGCGGACTTGCATTGGCAACCCTCGGAGTTTCAGGTCTTGCCGGCGGTGGTTTGCTTTGGAATTTTCAAGGCCGCACTCTGGGGCTTGGCAGCACGGTTACGGCATTGGTTCTGCTCGGAATCAGCTTTGTTCTGCTTCGGCCAGAACCACGACTTTCACCCGTTGAAGTCCCTGAAGCCAGCCAGCCGCTCAAATTCAAGGCACCACAGGCATCCTTCCTCGGCCTGATGCTGGCAATCCTCGGCACCTTCGGCATGGCGGGTTCCGGGTTGCTGTGGAATTTTCAGGGATTGGCCTTTGGACTCACCGGCACCCTCACGGCCGCCGTTGCTCTTTTGCTCAGTCTGGTTTTTCTGTGGCCCCTCGGCACCTCCAAGGCCAAAACATCTCTCAAGACCGAGCCGGTGGAGACCACCGAAGCTGTTTCGGAGAGCGCAGCTCCCGCACAAACCACAGCAGAAGCCATTGCCGAATTGCTGGTAGCCGAGCAACAGCAGCGCCCAGAGCTGACCTTGGTGAATTTCGCTCCGTTGAACCTGCTGCCGGGACAAAGTGTGCCCACAAAGTCTCGTCGCGCAGGCAGTTCTCTTGGTCGTTATCGCTCAATGGCTAACGACCTGTTCAAGAGCTGAAGTCTCTCCAGAAATTGCGAATCTGTCGGTGCCAGGGGGTGATGTTGAGATCAGGGCGCTGAACATTCGACCTGGGTTGATCAACACTGAATCCAGCCTCTTCCATCTCCCGTCGCAGCCGACGGGTGATTGGGATGAGCGCGATTGAAAGCACCAAGGCTGCGAGAAGCAGAAAGGGGAGCAACGACACCAGCCAAATGGTGGCAATCACGGTAATTCCACCCGCCATGACGGTCTTCAGCCATCGCGGCAGGGTTCTGCTCTGTTGACCTGGAAGTTGCTTCATGGCTCAGGACAGTCCGTTCGCTCTTGAGAAAATCCGCTGGAGTTCACGTTGAAATGCTGTGGCACTGAGGGGTTCCCCCAAGCGCCTGCGTTGGTGGCGCCGAAGCACAGCTCCAATCCAACAAACCTGCAGAACAATCAACAGCGAAGCAATGATCAGAACCGGAGATTCAAGATCATTCCACTGCATCTGATTTCAGTAACTGGATTGGGGCAGGGTGAAGCCCGACTGCATATGACCAACATCAAGCATCACGTAGGTGAGCCAAATCAGCACTGCTGCAACACCAGCCCCTGCTGCAACCTTTGCCAGAGAACGGACAATCATCTCAAGCAGGCTGACCTCTTTCATCGCGTTGATCCAACTTTGCTGATTCTGACGCGTCTTTCGCCCATACCGTCGCCAGCCATGAAAAAAGCCCCGCGATGGCGGGGCTTTTGGATCTGATCACGCTGGTGTTCAACGGCTGGCCACGGCTTCTTCCAGAACAGCGGCTTCGCCAGCGGCGAAATCCGTGTCTTCAGCAGCGGAAAACTGCATGTCGGGCTCAAGGCGGCGGGCGATGAGCTCGTCAATGGAAAAGACACCTGGGCCACAGGCGAGAACGGCCACGGCAGCCGCGAAATAAAGACCGAGAAGCT
Source organism: Synechococcus sp. MU1651 (assembly GCF_023630635.1). Taxonomy (NCBI): domain Bacteria; kingdom Bacillati; phylum Cyanobacteriota; class Cyanophyceae; order Synechococcales; family Synechococcaceae; genus Synechococcus; species Synechococcus sp. MU1651. The sequence goes on along the minus strand of NZ_JAKUHJ010000006.1, from coordinate 73,513 downwards.
CCAGCAGATAGATGTTGAAGCCCGCTGTGACGATGGCGTGATAGATGGCTACGGAGATGGTCCCGGCGACTGCCAAGGCTCCCATCCGCGTCAGCAGCCCAGTAATCAACAGCCAGCTGCCGATCACCTCGGAGAACGCTGCGACGTAGGAGAGAAGGATCGGGAAGGGCAGATGCAGAGGGCGCACGAATGCATCAGCAAAATTCTCGATATTGGCGAGCTTCTCGTAACCGTGGTGAATCAGCAGCGCGCCGGTGAACACCCGAAGCAGGAGCAGACCGAGATCGCCAGCGATGGGGCGGGTCAAAATGGCGCGAATCACCACAGAACACGTCGACTACACACAACTTAAATAAGTTGCGTGTAGCAACGCGGCTTCTCGCCAGGGCGGAGCAAGGAATGGGTACTTCTACTCAGTCGTCGTAGACCAGGCACTCGGGCTCATCGGGGTTTTGCTCACAGAACAACTCAAGGGGTGAGGGGTCATGGGGATCATCAGGAAATTCCTTCTTGTGATCCAACAGCCACTGCAGCTCCTCCGTGAGATGACGCACCTTGCCTTCGTTGTGCTCAGAAAGGGCCTTAAGGAACTCCTCCTGGTCCTTCTGGATGTGCTCGTCAATCGTTTTCATGACTGAAACTGTCATCTGGCTGACATTCGGTTGTTAGCGAAGACCACCCCGATCGATCAGTCGGTAGATCTACCTTTGTGGCCGAAACCACACAACAGATCCGCTCCGGGCCCCATCACGTCCTGTGACACCACAGTGGCCATTGGACGATGGCCGCAGGAAAGTCGGGTTGGCTGATGTTGAGTGGATGCAATTTTCCGAACGCAGCGTTCTGACGGGGCTGCTTGTCTTCGCCGTAGGCGTTGTGGTGGGAATCGGAATTGGCTCAGCCAGTGCTGTTGCCGCCCTGACCCAAGGCGCACCTGACGTTCTGCAGAGTTGGTCTGGGGTGGTTGCCCTGCCTTGAAGGTTGACGGGACAGGCTTTCCCGCCTATCAGAAGCGCAGATCGGGTGAGTCGCGCGATGCTGTCAGATGAGCGGCAGATTTTCAGCCGTGACAAAAAGCCCCTGCGCCAATTCCTGAGACGGCTTCAACGCTTTTTGTTCGGATAATCAACGCGTTCCAACACTGATATTCCCTGCGCCAATCAACTGTTCAAGCCGTGCAGTGAGTTTCCGTTCGGTTCGATCAAATTGCTCCTGATGGCCGGCCACATAGGCAAGCTCTTCACTGGTGATCACCTGGTGGGTGACGGCATCAAGGTAGATCTGAACCAGGGACATCCACAGCGGCATCAACCGACGGCCATCCTGGCAACACTGGAACGCAAACGGTGAATCGGGCCACGCGGAACTGAGTTATGGATCGAGAGACCATTCAGAGCCTGATCAAGCAATGCAGCTTGGGGCTGTTCGATCTGGCCTGTGCCGTCAGCGGACACCCAAGCTGGGATCTCAATCTGCCTGTGGGAGTGATCGATGCACGACGCTCCAAACCAAAGCTGATGGTGAGTGCCATCGGCACGATCAACTCAACCCTGAAGGCCTCATCCACCATTGCCCACCCGTTGATGGTGCGCCTGTTCGAACGGTTCGAAGACGTGGGTCTGGAACAGGCGTTGACGGAAATGAAGAGTGGTGAGGATGGGGAGGCGTTCTGCGAGGTCTGGCAGGCCTACAGGGATGAACGCCGTTGTGGTGATGCCCCGATGTGGAGCATCGAAGACGCCACAGCCTTTGTGGTGCAGTCCCGCGAGGCTCACGCTGATCGTGAAGTGGCCTGCGTTGCCATTCTCCCGGGGGATCCCCACCGCATCATCACCTTTTCAGTTCCCATCGCCTTCCTGACACGAGATTGAGTGTGTCCGAACTGCTGATGCAAATCGCCCTGCTGGGCATCGCCATTGGCGCCAATGCCCTCTCGGCTCTGGCGGGAGGGGGAGCAGGACTGGTGCAACTGCCCGCCCTCATCCTTCTGGGCCTTCCTTTCTCCATGGCATTGGCCACCCACAAGGTGGCCAGTGTTGCGCTGGGGCTGGGAGCGAGTGGGCGTCATTGGCGTGCCAGCAGTCTTGATCTGAAACGCTCAGCGCTGGTGTTGGCGGCCGGTCTTCCAGGTGTGTTTGTGGGAGCCAGCATGGTTCTTGCGCTGCCCGATCAAGTGGCCACAGCGAGCCTTGGGCTGCTGACCCTTGGGCTTGGGGTTTATTCGGCTCGGAAACCGGATCTGGGGACGACAGACCAGCCCTACCCGCTGACAGCCCGCACCGTTGGGCTTGGCAGTTGCGGGCTGTTCATCATTGGCGTTCTCAACGGTTCCCTCACCTCAGGCACGGGGTTGTTCGTCACCCTGTGGCTGGTGCGCTGGTTTGGGCTGAGCTACGCCAGAGCCGTTGCCCACACCCTGGTGCTGGTGGGCCTGGGGTGGAATGGCACCGGGGCGCTGGTGCTGGGTTTGAGCGGTGAAATCCGTTGGGACTGGCTTCCACCGCTGGTGCTGGGTTCGCTGATCGGAGGCTTCCTGGGGGCCCACTATTCCCTGGTGAAAGGAAGCCGCCTGGTCAAACAAGCGTTCGAGATCTTGGCGCTGCTGATGGGCGGATCACTCCTGATCCGCAGCCTCTGAATCGGCGTCTGCGAGGAAACGCCCCGAAAACCGCGTGGCCAAAACCACTGTTGCGGCCCCGTAGGCGATGAACGTCACCGCCTGACCAGAGCTGGCCGTTTCGTAAACCTCACCCGTCAGCAGCATCCAGTCCATCAAGGAGGCCACCGTTCCCCAGATCACTACCCAGACGGACACGTAGGCAACACCGCGGAAGGTCCGATTCACAAGGCCAAGGATCGAGCGAACCCGACGCTAGGGGAAGTCGCTCGAACGAGGAAGGCCTGCGGCTCTCGTAATGTCGCTGATTGAACCGGTTGAGGGGATGCCGAAGAAACGCCGCAAGCTCAACAAAGAGATGGAAGCGGAGATGGCCGCGGCCAAGCGCAAGATTGAGCTGGTGGGCGCGCTGATCAACGACATCCGCGATGAAGACATCCAGGGTGAGTACCTCGGCGCCTTCACGCAAATCCGCAGTGCCGTGGTGAATCTGATCGCGAAGTACACAACGGACGGATTCTGTGAAGAGACCGAGGGCCTTCTGGCGCTCTACAAGGGCTTGATTGAGCAGTTTGAAGAGGAGTACGAGCTCTGAACAGGCACGAACGCAGCACAGCGTTTAGGTTCAGCTGCCTTCGTGCCTTGCCATGGCTCTTCGAGAGACCAAACCCCAGGTGTCACCGCTGCGCCTCAAGATCACGGTGTTGATCGCCGGCTTCGGGCCCCTGGTCGCCATCGGCCTCTGGCTTCAGTCCAAGGGGTTTTTCAACTGACGCCATGCATCGATTCCTCGCCACCGCTGGACTTCTCGGGCTCGGCCTGGTTCCCAGCGTGAGCTGGGCCGAGACCATGACAGCTCAGGTGGGCGCCGACTTCTGATGACAACACCCATGCCTCATCCTCCGCTGGACGCAGAACAGATCCGTGCCCTGTTCACCAAGCCTTACGGCACGCCCGGCCCCACAGCTGCGCAGTGGAAAGCCGTCTATGCCAGTGACGTGCATTTCACCGATCCAACCCAGGAACGGCAGGGCATTGACGCCTACATCCTTGCCCAGGACGGTCTGATGCAGCGCTGTGATGACGTGTTCCTGGAAACGGAATCGGTGGTGGTGAACGGTGAAACAGCCTTTGTTGAATGGCGCATGGGCCTCAAGATCAAAGGGATTGAGTTCATCTATCCCGGGGCGACCCGGCTCCGCTTCAATCCAGATGGAAAGATCGGGGACCACCGCGATTATTTCGATTTCGTCGGCCCCACCTTTGCTCCAGTGCCCGTAATTGGTGGACTGGTGCGTTGGCTCTACAAACGCTTCGTTGCCTGAACCACGGCCCCAGGGCCATCTGTTAATCGGCCCCCCGGGCAGCGGCAAGTCCACCCTCGCGGCGATCCTCGCTCCGCTGCTCCCTGCACGGGTGATCGCCAATGACGTGCTGAGGGAACAACTATGGGGAGAGGCGAATGTGCAGGGTCCTTGGTCTGAATTGGAACCGCATCTGCATGGCGCCATCGACCGCGGCATCGCCGATGGCGACGACGTGCTGGTGGATGCAACCCATGCGCAACTCAACTGGCGCCAAGGGTTGATGCAGCGAAGCATGGGGGGCCAGCACCTGCCATGGACCGGCTGGTGGTTGCAGACACCGTTGGATCAATGCCTGGTCTGGAACCGCAGCCGCCAACGGTGCGTTCCAGAGGCCGTGATTCGTGCGATGCACATGAGCCTGAACAGCCCCCCCAACAGGCCCGACCTCAGCGAAGGATTCACAAGCTTGATCCGCCTCAATCCCGCCGGCCCCCAGCTCAGCGATCAGATCAACCGGGCCCTCCAAACCATCCTTGACCCCTTGCCATGAAGAAAGGTGAGCAGGTCATGCACCCCCTTGGGAGTCCCATCAACGTGATCCCAACGGCACAAGTGTCATGACACTCGGCGAACTCTTTCTCGAAGCCATGTCCACCGGCGTGATCACCAATGGTGAAATGGCGTGGGTGACAGCCCGCCAAGATCAATTCACACGAACTGAGGAGGCTGTCGCCCAACGGCTGGGCCGTTTGGTCGACGAAGGCACGATTCAACTGGGTTGTCGCATGCCCATGGCCTAATTGCGGGCAGGGCTCTGATGACTCGCATCTCCTGCCGCTATACCGGCGATCTGCACTGTTCAGCCGAACATGAGCCCTCCGGTGTGTCGTTAAGTACCGATGCTCCGCCTGATCATGACGGGCGTGGAGAAAGCTTTTCACCAACAGATTTATTGGCCACTGCTCTAGGCACTTGCATCTTGACCGTGATGGGAATCACGGCCAAACGCCGTAACTGGTCTGTCACCGATGCAGAAGCATCTGTTGAGAAGATCATGACCCAAACGGGGCCCCGCAAGATCGAAACTCTTCGGGTATGGATCACCCTGCCCCAAGGCTTATCGGAGGAACAGATTCAGTTGTTCAGGCGTGTTGTGAATGACTGCCCGGTGAAACGCAATTTGGAGCCATCCATGACGATTGATTTGATCTGGAGCTAATCATCCGCTTTTCTCGCAGGGCAGATTTAAAGCAGAAGCAAGAAGAACAAGAGGAGGCACGGTGAGGCTTCACTTCATACCGATTCATGTCTTCCGAGAGACCCCATCGGTGACGTTCTTTGATGCAGGGGTTCCTGGAAGCAATGGCACCGACGTGGTCGCCCACCATGGCGCTGCCACGTCACCCCCTGACCAAGATACTTCAGAGCAGTACTACGTGCACCGTCATCAGGTGGACAACAACCTTGTCCTTGAAGGTTCTCGGACCTTCACGTTGCTCAATCCAGCCTGGGATCATCCCCATCACATCATTCATTTGATCCGAGCGATGGGTGCTCTGCAAATCCCTATCGGCACCTATCACCGCTCCGTGTCCAGCAACGAAGGAAGTCTGGTTCTCAACCAGTCCATGCGGGATCACGGATTTGATTACAGAACGGAATTCATTCCCGTAAGGCTTGAAGAACGCGAGGATCTGCTCAAGGCAAAGGCAACAGTTCCATGGATCTGGAGCTGGAAAGATGGGCACATCTGTAGAGACCACGACGCTTAGTGATGGTGCTTGCGTCGCCGCGAATGACGACGCATCCGCTTCACCAAACGGCCGCTGACGGAGCGGCTTTCAGCACACTCGAGCTGATTCCAACGCCATCCCAGCCAGGACAGCACCACGACGATGGCAAGGGCGATCAACCAACCCACGGGGACAACGGCTTAAGAGAACAACGCAGGAACAAGGCTGCTGGAGCCCAGTTCTCTTCCATCGTTAATGAAAGAGGTGGGGATGCAGTCAAGCCAGGCCTGAACCGACTCAATGCGTTGTACAGCGGCCAACGCAGCGCTTTCTCTGCTTCCCTGCTCAGGAGTGAAGCGAGCAGGTTTCAGCGCTGACCGTCCTGGTCAAGGCTGAACTCAAGCAACGCTGCCGTGAGCAAGGTCTTCATCGACTGAAGGGCCTCCTGCTCTCTGGGATCTGGCCCCCCGGGCCATTTCTCAAGGTGAAAGCTCACCGAGCGATGGAGCAGGCGAACAGCTTCAAGATCCAGATCGAACTGGAGGGTTGGGCGAGGCTCACTCATGGCTCCATTCTCCCCAACACCACGTTGACAGCCAACACGAGCGCGAGTAGTACATAGTTACCAATAAGACACGTATGGGCATCGTCAACGCTCCGCCGCCAAGCGCCTGGCCACCGATGGGATCAGGGCAACTCCGACCCAGCCGATCCCTCATGGTGTGCCTCACCTGCCAGCACTTTCAGCCCACCCTTGCTGAGGCGGGGGTCAGCCAGCCAGTCTGCGCACACCACCAACAGCGCATCCCCCAGGGGGCACACCTCACACACCGCTGCCATCAATGGATGCAACAGCTGGAGAAGCAGATCGGCTGGTGCCCTGAAGGGGCCTGATGCGCCGCCCAACCTTCACAGCCAACACAGCAACAAAAAGCCCCCTCCGAGGAGGGGGCTTTCCGATTCAGTTGATCTGAATCGTTTTGGCTGTTCCAAAGGGAACAGGTTGATTCCAGATCAACCGATGGCAGGAGCCTGCAGAGCCACAGGAGTGGACTCAGCAGCAGCCAGGTCGAGGGGGAAGTTGTGAGCGTTGCGCTCGTGCTGCACTTCCATGCCGAGGTTGGCGCGGTTCAGCACATCAGCCCAGGTGTTCAGGACGCGGCCCTGACTATCCAGGATGGACTGGTTGAAGTTGAAGCCGTTCAGGTTGAAGGCCATGGTGCTGATGCCCATGGACGTGAACCAGATGCCGACAACAGGCCAGGCGCCCAGGAAGAAGTGAAGGCTACGGCTGTTGTTGAAGGAGGCGTATTGGAAGATCAGGCGACCGAAGTAACCGTGGGCAGCCACGATGTTGTAGGTCTCTTCCTCTTGGCCGAACTTGTAGCCGTAGTTCTGGGACTCGGCCTCGGTGGTTTCACGCACCAGAGAGGAGGTCACCAGGGAGCCGTGCATGGCGGAGAACAGGCTGCCGCCGAAAACACCTGCGACGCCCAGCATGTGGAAGGGGTGCATCAGGATGTTGTGCTCAGCCTGGAACACCAACATGAAGTTGAAGGTGCCAGAAATGCCCAGGGGCATGCCATCAGAGAAGGAACCCTGACCGAAGGGGTACACCAGGAAAACAGCCATCGCTGCAGACAGCGGAGCGCTGTAAGCGACGCAGATCCAGGGGCGCATGCCCAGGCGGTAGGAGAGTTCCCACTGACGACCCATGTAGGCGGAAATGCCGATCAGGAAGTGGAAGCAGACCAACTGATAAGGGCCGCCGTTGTACAGCCACTCATCGAGGGAAGCAGCTTCCCAGATGGGGTAGAAGTGCAGGCCAATGGCGTTTGAAGACGGAATAACAGCACCGGAGATGATGTTGTTGCCGTAGATCAAGGAGCCAGCGACGGGCTCGCGGATGCCATCGATATCAACCGGGGGAGCGGCGATAAAGGCAATGGTGAAGCAGATGGTGGCCGCCAGGAGGCAGGGAATCATCAGCACGCCGAACCAACCCACATAGATGCGGTTGTTGGTGTCGGTCACCCACTGACAAAAGGCTTCCCAATTGCTCTGGCGTCCGCTGCGAATTGCGGTGGACATGGAAGAAAAGAAGACGGATGAACCTCTCCCTCAAAAAAGGGACAGGTGCATCAAGTGTATGGACGGAACGTTCCGTTACATGACAACTCAACAATCAGAATCAGGTCTCAAAAAAACTTCATTAAGCGCTTTATGAAGCGTTCATGAAGTTGCATGAAGCAGCCACTCGCGGGATTGCTGAACGAAGCCATTCCAGTTCACCCGTTCCTCCTCTGCAGCCCGAGCCACCAACAACGGTGCCTGCTGCTTCAACGCCACAAGATCAAGCTCGTCAACGCCGGCATTGATCGCCAGCCAATCCGCCATGGAGCGTCCCACCACACGGGTGAGGTAAGCCGCACTGAGGGCCTGCATCGAACCGGCGATCAGCCAGCTCCCCCCATCCAGCTTGGCCAGCCCCAGCAAGGTCTGTCCGGTCCACTCCACCACGCCCTGGGCAAGGGCCACCCGAGCCAGCTGCGCCGCCGCTTCCCTCAGCACATCCGGTTGCAGCGATGTTCCCCAGATCTCTCCCATCTCCTTGATCATCAAACCGTTCGCCACCGCCACGGCCAGAAGATCAAGGCTGGCGATGGGGGAGGCCATCACCGACCCGGCCACCAGCCACTGGGTGCGCTGCTGGATCTGCAGAAAGCGTTCGCGCCGAAGCGATTCGAGGTCACGCTGCCAACGGCGATGCAAGTCCGCCAGGAGTCGCGGACGCGTCTCCACCGCAGCCTGTTTCAGCGAACGGCGCAACGGTGCCAGGGCAGTGCGCAGCTGCATCGAAGACTCCTGAACCAGGATCCGCTCACGCCAACGCTCGGGAAGATCGTCCCGAACAGCAGCGACAGCATCGGTGGATGCGTCCTTCGCATCGGTCGACACAAGCAGCCAGGCCGGCTGATCATCCGGCACCTGCTGCAGCCAGAGCAGATCCGAGGCCAGGAGTGGCGCCTGCAGGCTGAACAGGATCAGATCCTGATCCAGCAGGCCGCCGGGCCAGGAACGGCTGCCGTCGTCGGTGGTCAGGGGATGGCAGAGCGACAGCGTCACCGGCGCCGGGCCAGCAAGAGAGCTGCTGAGCTCTGCCTCATTCGGTCCCTGAGAGCCCCCCAAGGCGACAATCGCCATGCGCACCGGACCACAGCGGTCCAGCACCCGTTTCAGTTCAGCGCGACGGGCCAGATCGGCAGAGGGTTGCTGCTCGAAACGTGCGAATTGATCGAGCACCTCCTGGCACCGAGCGATCCATCCATCAAGAGAGACCGGCCCCGCAAACCGCGGCTGACTTGGCTTGCGGCCAAGCCAGATCACAACGCCACCGGCGGCCAGCAGACCCAGCCCCCCGCCGGGAACATGCATCACATCACTGATCAGCCACTGTCCAGCAAGCAGACCAGCTCCAGCCAGAGCCAACGGCCGCAGCAGCGACGACGGTGGCACCACCAGTTCTGGCCATGAAGCCGGGAGTTTCAACTGAACGGCTGCTGTAGCAGTGGCCCTTCTTAGCTCAACCCACCACCTGACACCAGAACTTCAGGCCAGAAACACGAGTTCTCCATAAGTTGGGAAAAGGCCGGAGTCAGCCGTGACACACAGTCATCCCAATGCGATGGTCGACAACCGCCGGGGGGTGCGCAGGGTTCTGATGGTGGCCCTGGGCCTGAACATCAGCATGTCGCTGCTGAAGCTTCTGGTGGGGGCCATGAGTGGTTCCCTGGCGGTGATCGCCGATGGCATGCACAGCGCCACCGATGCGTTGTCCAGCCTCACGGGACTGGTCACCAACAAACTGTCCGATCCGCGCCCCGACAGGGATCACCCCTACGGCCACCGCAAATACGAGGCGGTGGGAGCCCTGGGCATCGCTGGTTTCATCCTGTTCACAGCCCTTGAGATCCTGCTGCGTTCGGGGGAAAGGCTGCTCGAGGGCCTGCCACCCATCCGGGTGACCAGCCAGGAGCTGGTGCTGCTCACGCTGGTGCTGGGGTTCAACCTCCTGCTGGCGGGATATGAGCTGCGGGAAGGTCGGCGACTGAACAGCAACCTGCTCAAAGCGGATGCTCAACATGCGGCGAGCGACGTTTGGACCACCGTGGTGGTGCTTGTGGGCATGGCCGGGGCGGTGTGGCTGCAGGTGAGCTGGCTCGACGTTGCGCTAGCCATCCCCATGGCACTCCTGCTGATCCGTGTGTGCTGGCAGGTGCTGCGCGGAACCTTGCCCTGGCTGGTGGACCACATGGCGGTTGCACCTGAAGCCATCTATGCCGAAGCGATGGCCACCGCCGGCGTCTTGAACTGCCACGACATCGCCAGCCGGGGCGTTCTGGGCCAGCAGGTGTTCATCGAAATGCATATGGTTGTCGACGCAGACGACCTCACCAAGGCGCACCGGATCACCGAAGAGGTGGAAGAGCGCTTGGACGAAAGTTTCGGGCCGGTGCGGTGCACCATCCATCTGGAACCTAAGGACTACGTGGAGGACGGGATCACCTACACCGGCGCCCATGGCTGAGGTCGACACCACAACCCATGCGCTCGCTGGACTGACCGAGCGTCAGCAGCGGGGGCTGATTGAGGTGCTCGATGAAGTCCGTCGTGCCGAGGGCTGGTCGTGGCAACTGCCGGTGTTGCTGCGGGAGCGCTGCTGGCTGCGGCTGTCTCGAACTCCCCTGACCGAGCTGCATCGTTGGCTCCCTCCGGATGGGCGCGATGAAGCCCCGGAATTGATGCATTACCGGCGGTTGCTGCAGCAGGGGATGGATCCACTGTTGGCTCAACAGAGCTGCTGGCGGGAGTTCGGCATCGAGGACTGCCAAAGAGCGCTGCAGGACTACTGGAACAGTCGTGACACAGCCATCCACGGCTGGACAGCGGAGCGGTACCGACAACTGGTGAGCAGCTATCGCGAACGGATTGAACGGGGGATCACGGTGGTTCCGATGCTGGTGCTGGCTCGGAAGAACAGCGTTGAATGCCACCAGCTGCTCTGGATCACCGAAAACACCCCGGTGATGCGTCACACTTGCGCCTGATTCCAGGCCATGGGCCATGAGTGATTCCTACAGCGATCCCCAACAACAGGCGGGACAGGGAGACGGCGGCCGAGATGGTCAGCGCAGTCGTGGCAACCGTGGTGGCGGCCGTGAGGGCGGAGGCTTCCGGATTCGTCTGAGTGACAACGAAATGCGCTCAGCCCGGGCCCTGCAGGAGGCCTTCAATCTCCGCTCGACCGTGGCTGTGCTGGGTTTCGCGGTCCGCAGCCTTGGCCAAATGCTGGAGGACGGCCAACTCGACGCTCTGATCGAACAGCAGAAAAATCAGCCTGCCCGAGGTGGCCGGCGTGATGGTGGTGGTCGTGATGGTGGTGGTCGTGGCCGCCGCTTTGACGATGAGCGTGGTGGCCGCGGGACCCGTCCGAATCCCTTTGCCCGACCAGCCAAACCCCAGCCGGAGGCTGCAGCTGAACCGGTTGCCGAGCCGGAGGCCGAACCAGTGGTGGAGCCGGTGGTGGAGTCAGAAGTAACCGCCAGCGACGACACCAATACCGCAGCAACCGAGGCCTGATTGATGAGCCGGCCAAGGGTTCTTTCCGGGGTGCAACCGACCGGAGGACTGCACCTCGGCAATTGGCTGGGTGCCATCCGCAATTGGGTTGATCTGCAGGAGACCCACGACACCTTTGTATGTGTTGTGGATCTCCATGCCATCACCGTTCCCCATGACCCCAGCCGCCTGGCTGAGGACACCCGTTCCACAGCAGCGCTGTACCTGGCCTGTGGCATGGACCCCAAACGCTGTTCGGTGTTTGTGCAGAGCCAGGTGGCAGCCCACAGCGAACTGTGCTGGTTGCTGAATTGCGTCACGCCGCTCAACTGGCTGGAGCGGATGATTCAGTTCAAGGAGAAAGCGGTGAAGCAAGGGGACAACGTCTCCGTGGGCCTGCTGGACTATCCGGTGTTGATGGCCGCCGACATCCTTCTCTACGACGCTGACCTGGTGCCCGTAGGTGAGGACCAGAAGCAGCACCTGGAGCTGGCGCGCGACATCGCCCAGCAGCGCATCAATGCCCGTTTCGGCGGCAAAGACACGCCGGTGCTCAAAGTGCCCAAACCGCTGATCCTCAAGGAGGGGGCACGGGTGATGAGCCTGACGGATGGTCGCAGCAAGATGAGCAAGAGCGATCCCAACGAGGGGAGTCGCATCACGCTTCTGGACCCTCCGGAGCTGATCACCAAAAAGATCAAACGCGCCAAGACCGATCCAGAGCGTGGCCTCGAATTCGGCAACCCCGATCGACCGGAAACCGACAACCTGCTAGGGCTCTACGCAATCTTGAGCGGCAAGGGGCGGGAGCAGGCCGCCACTGAATGCGCCGAGATGGGTTGGGGACAGTTCAAGCCGCTGCTGGCCGAAGCCACCGTGAGCGCGCTGGAACCCATCCAGGCCCGCTACCGGGAGCTGATCCAGGACCCCACAGAGCTCGATCAGGTGCTGAGAACAGGCCGTGAGAAGGCCGAAACCGTGGCCAACGCCACGCTTGAACGGGTTCGGGATGCCTTGGGTTTCGCCCGACCAGCCTGATCAGCAACAAAGAGAAGCATTAGCTGCTCTGATCAATGCGACGGCCATGGGCTCAAGCCATGGCCCCTGAGGCTTGAGGGAGACAACGTCAGCCGCAGAGGCGAGTCTCGCAAGACTCTCAGCCTTCTCTCAGCTGCATATACACAGCACAGACAACGCGTCAACCCCTCAGGCGCCGATCTCGCGTCCAGACCTCGTGGGCCAGCACTGTGATCGTCCACCTGATTGTTCTGCGTGCATCGCCTTCTTTCTGTGTTCAGCCCAGCCACACGTTGGAGCCGGCCTGTCGTCGGTGCAGCTCTGACCGCAGGATTGGTGCTGTCCGCAGGAGCCAAACAGCCGATCCAGAACGCAGTAGCGCCCGCAGAACAGGCTGAGCAAAGCGCTACCAGCAGCCGCAATACCAGCAGCCGCAACACCAGCAGCCGCGCCACCCTGTCCTCCGGCACGGAGGGTGGTCGTTACGAGCTGACACCTGAGCGTCGCGCCCTTCTCAACACCATTCGCTACGCCGAGGGCACCTGGAAAGACGGCGAAGACAAGGGATACCGGATCATGTATGGCGGCGGGCAGTTTCAGGACCTCTCACGTCATCCCGAGCGGGTGATCTTGAAGCGCTACACCAGCGCCGCAGCGGGGGCCTATCAATTCCTGCCCAAGACCTGGAAGGGCGTGGCAAAGGAGCTCAAGCTGTCCAGCTTCGAGCCCAGGCACCAGGACCAAGCCGCTCTGCACCTTGTTGAGCGTCGCGGTGCTCTCAAGGAAATCGACCGGAAAGGGCTGACAAGAAACGCCATGGCGAAGCTGGCACCCGAATGGGCATCCTTCCCCACCTGGTCCGGCCGCTCCGCCTACGGTCAACCGGTGAAGAGCCCTCAGGACCTGGCGAGCTTCTACAGCAGCAACCTGCGCCAGCTGCGCAATCAGCTCGGGGCCTGAGGCGAACGGTTCGACCCCAACCTCGCGGCCAGGGCCCACACCTCCGTGACCAAGCCATGCCACGGGTTCATCACCTCCATTGAGACCGCCATGGGCTGCGTTGATGCAGCCACAAGAGAGCGTGTTGCAGCAATGGCCTTCTTGCCCTCCTGCAGCCGCTCCTGCATGCGTTGGCGCTCCTGCAACGGCACCACCTCCTCCGGACAGGCCTGCAGAAGCTCCTCACCGCGCTGAAACCAATGCTCGAAGTCATCGAGCAGGGATGCCAGCAACTCATCCAACAGCGCGCCAGCTTCCTGATTGGTTGACTCACCCACCTGATGTCCTCGGGTCTCGCCCATAGGATGGCGGGCCCTGAACCTGAACCGGTGAGCAGCGCTGCAGCAACCACCCCAGCCCCTTCAGCACCGGTGGTTCTGCCCAAGACCAGCGAAAGCGATCAACTGCTGAAGATTCGCCACTCCATGAGCCATGTGATGGCCATGGCTGTGCAGCAGTTGTTTCCCAAGGCGCGCGTCACCATCGGCCCCTGGACGGAAACAGGTTTCTATTACGACTTCGACAATCCCGATCCCTTCACCGAGGCCGACCTGAAGGCCATCAAGAAGGGGATGATCAAGATCATCAACAAGAAGCTGCCTCTCGAACGTGTCGAGGTGAGCCGCAACGAGGCCGAGGAAAAAATCAAAGCCCAGAACGAGCCCTACAAGCTCGAGATTCTTGAAGGACTGCAGGAGCCGATCACCCTCTACACCCTTGGTGAGGAATGGTGGGACCTCTGTGCTGGCCCCCACGTGGATCACACCGGCCAACTCAATGCCAAGGCCTTCGAGCTGGAAAGCGTGGCAGGCGCTTACTGGCGAGGTGATGAAACCAAAGCGCAGCTGCAACGCATCTACGGCACGGCCTGGGAAACCCCGGAACAGCTGGCGGAACACAAACGTCGCAAGGAAGAAGCGCTTCGCCGCGACCATCGCCGCATCGGCAAAGACCTCGACCTCTTCTCGATCGAGGATGAGGCCGGGGCTGGTCTGGTGTTCTGGCACCCCCGCGGTGCCCGCATGCGCCTGTTGATCGAGGAGTTCTGGCGCCAAGCCCACTTCGAGGGCGGATACGAGCTCCTTTACACCCCCCACGTGGCGGACATCAGCCTCTGGAAGACCTCAGGCCACCTCGACTTCTACGCCGAGAGCATGTTCGGCCCGATGGAGGTGGACGAACGGGAGTATCAGCTCAAGCCGATGAACTGCCCGTTCCACGTGCTCACCTACGCCAGCAAACTGCGCAGCTACCGGGAACTGCCGATCCGCTGGGCGGAGCTTGGAACGGTGTATCGCTACGAGCGGCCCGGTGTAATGCACGGTCTGATGCGGGTGCGGGGCTTCACCCAGGACGATGCCCACGTGTTCTGCCTGCCGGAGCAGATCAGCGACGAGATCCTGAAGATCCTCGATCTCACCGAACGGATTCTCTCCGCCTTCGATTTCAGCAATTACGAGATCAACCTCTCCACCCGCCCCGAGAAGTCCATCGGCGATGACGCCGTCTGGGACCTGGCCACCAAGGGACTGATTGAAGCCCTGGAGCGCAAGGGTTGGGCCTACAAAATCGATGAAGGCGGCGGTGCGTTCTACGGCCCGAAAATCGACCTCAAGATCGAAGACGCCATCGGCAGGATGTGGCAGTGCTCCACGATCCAACTGGATTTCAATCTGCCGGAACGGTTCGAGCTCGACTACATCGCCGCCGACGGCAGCAAGCAGCGGCCGATCATGATCCACCGCGCCATCTTCGGTTCGCTGGAGCGTTTCTTCGGGATCATGACCGAGAACTACGCCGGCGATTACCCCTTCTGGCTGGCCCCCGAGCAGGTGCGTCTGCTGCCGGTCACCGACGAGGTGCAGCCCTACGCCGACCAAGTGTTGGACCAACTCACCAAAGCTGGCGTTCGCGCCACGATCGACCGCAGCGGTGACCGGCTCGGCAAATTGATCCGCACCGGCGAACAGATGAAGATCCCCGTGCTGGCGGTCATCGGTGCCAAGGAGGCGGAGCAGAACGCCGTGAGCCTTCGCAGCCGACGGGACGGTGAACTTGGGGTCACAGCGGTGGCCGACCTTCTCAGTGCTGCCCAGATGGCCAACAGCGAGCGCGCCGCGGGCCTGGAGCTGAACCGATGACGGATTCCCCTGTGCAGCACCTGGCCGATCTCTCACGGCTGCGGGGAGCGCCGGAGTTGCCTCCCCAGATCAGAAACGAGCTGCGAGGAGAACTCGATCAAGCGATGGCCCAGGCCAGCTGGTTCACCATCGGCGTCATGGCCCCGTCCAGGGAGCAGGCTCTCACAGCGCTGCGCAGCCTCGAGCAAAGCCAACAATGGGAGCCGCTGGAGCTCGTCGACAGCCCCGAGGAGCAGGGCCCTGTTTTCCTGAAAGCCAATCAGAAGGGGGGCACGATCCGCATTCGGATCGAGCACGGCCTTGGCGAAGGAATTCTGATCAGTGGCCACGGTGACGACGACACAATGCCAAGCACCACCTGGGGACCGCTTCCACTGGACTTCTTCTCCTGAGCCAACCACGCTGGTAGGAGTTGCCGCAGCCCTGGATGGCCACCAGCACACTCCTGGCGGGGGACATGGGAGGCACCAAGACTCTGCTTGCTCTCTACGGGAGTGAGGCGGGCCAGCTTCGCCTGCTGCATCAGGAACGCTTCCGCTCGGGAGAATGGCCATCCCTTGAGCCGATGCTCGAGGCCTTCCTCAACAATCGCCCCGCCGCTCTCCCGGCTCCAGCGCATGCCTGCATCGCCGTTGCCGGTCCGGTGCGACACAGGGAGGCCAGGATCACCAACCTGCCCTGGCGGTTGCGGGAGGCCGACCTGGCGCGGGCTGCTGGCATGGAACAGCTCGAGCTGGTGAATGATTTCGGCGTGCTGATTTACGGGCTGCCCCATTTCGACAGCCATCAGCAGGTGATCCTTCAGAAGGGCCACCAAGACAAGGGCCCCCTGGCCATTCTTGGAGCAGGCACCGGTCTTGGCATGGCGCGAGGCCTGCAGAGCGAACAGGGACTGGTGGCCCTGGCGAGCGAAGGAGGGCACCGCGAATTTGCTCCGCGCAACGAAGCGGAATGGGAGCTGGCCTGCTGGCTCAAACAAGACCTCGGCGTCAGCCGCCT
The DNA here is from genome assembly GCF_023630635.1 of Synechococcus sp. MU1651. Taxonomy (NCBI): domain Bacteria; kingdom Bacillati; phylum Cyanobacteriota; class Cyanophyceae; order Synechococcales; family Synechococcaceae; genus Synechococcus; species Synechococcus sp. MU1651. The sequence goes on along the minus strand of NZ_JAKUHJ010000006.1, from coordinate 57,081 downwards.
TTCGATCGAACGCATCGTGAGTGGCACCGGCCTGGGGCATGTGGCCCACTGGCTGCTTCAGAAACCCGATGCCGCCATGCACCCCCTGCGCAGCGTGGCTGAGGCTTGGCGGCGCAACAGTTCCAACGATCTTCCCGCTCAGGTGAGCGTTGCCGCTGAAGGGGGTGATCCCTTGATGCAACGCGCTACACAGCTTTGGCTGGAGGCCTATGGCTCAGCGGCAGGCGATCTTGCCCTTCAGGAACTCTGCACAGGAGGCCTCTGGGTTGGCGGGGGCACCGCATCAAAACAATTGAAAGGACTGCAATCCGCCAGCTTTCTCAATGCGATGCGCGACAAGGGACGCTTCCGCGAACTGATCGAAGGGATGCAGGTCACAGCAGTGATCGATCCCGATGCCGGACTGTTCAGTGCAGCCTGTCGCGCCCGGATGCTGGCGGAGTCAGGTGGGACACTGGCCTGAGCAGAGGATCAGCGATGGCGCAGCCGCGCATCGGTCAGAAAGTGGTAGTGGACGTCCCGGCAACCACCGCCAATCTCGGCCCCGGATTTGACTGCCTCGGTGCAGCCCTTGATCTGAACAACCGCTTCGCGATGCGGCGGATCGAAGGGGGCGGTGAACGATTTGAGCTGATTATTGAGGGAACGGAAGGCAGTCACCTCCGGGGTGGGCCGGAGAACCTCGTTTACCGAGCGGCCCAACGGGTGTGGAAAGCGGCTGGGCTGGAACCCGTCGCCCTTGAGGCACGGGTGCGTCTTGCCGTGCCGCCGGCACGGGGGCTGGGCAGCAGTGCCACGGCGATCGTGGCGGGATTGATGGGAGCCAATGCCCTCGTCGGTGAGCCTCTCTCCAAGGAGAAGCTGCTGGAGCTGGCCATCGATATCGAAGGTCACCCGGACAACGTTGTGCCCTCCCTTCTGGGGGGCCTCTGCATGACCGCCAAGGCCGCCTCTCAGCGCTGGCGCGTGGTGCGTTGCGAATGGACGCCGAGCGTGAAGGCCGTCGTGGCGATTCCATCGATTCGCCTGAGCACAAGCGAAGCCCGCCGGGCCATGCCCAAGGCCATCCCCGTTGGCGACGCTGTGGTCAACCTGGGTGCCCTGACACTGCTGCTGCAAGGGCTGCGCACCGGCAATGGTGATCTGATCTCCGACGGCATGCATGATCGTTTGCACGAGCCTTACCGCTGGCGCCTGATCAAAGGCGGCGACCAGGTCAAACAGGCCGCCATGGACGCGGGAGCCTGGGGTTGCGCCATCAGCGGAGCCGGACCAAGCGTTCTGGCTCTGTGCGAGGAAGACAAAGGCCCAGCCGTCAGCCGAGCCATGGTCAAAGCCTGGGAGGCTGCCGGGGTCGCCAGCCGCGCGCCGGTGCTGAATTTGCAGACCTCAGGCAGCCACTGGCAACCGGCCGACGATGAGTAGATCCACCTAAACAGGGCATTCAGCCCTGTTAGCTTTGTTAAAGATTGCGGACACGGAATGGATGCTGGGTTAGCAGAGCTTGCTGTCTCGGGCAGTCCCTTCCCTTGGTTGTCACTGATTGTGCTGTTGCCGGCGGCAGCAGCTCTGGTTCTGCCTCTGGTTCCGAGCAGCGAAGAGAAGCCATCCTCCGCGCCCAAGATCATCACCTTGGTCGTCCTTCTGGTCGATCTTCTTTTGATGATGGGGGTGTTCGCCACCCGCTTCGACCCCAGCACTGAAGGGCTGCAGCTGGTGGAGCGGGTGAGCTGGCTCCCAGCACTCGGCCTCGAATGGTCCCTTGGTGTGGATGGTCTTTCAGCACCTCTTGTGGTGCTCAGCGGCCTGGTCACGTTCCTGTCTGTGGCGGCCAGCTGGTCGGTTCAGCGCAAATCACGGCTGTACTTCGCCCTGATGCTTGTGCAGGCCTCGGCCCAGGGCCTGGTGTTTCTGTCGCAGGACTTCCTGCTCTTCTTCCTGGCCTGGGAGCTGGAACTTGTTCCCGTCTACCTGCTGATTGCCATCTGGGGAGGACAAAACCGCCAGTACGCCGCCACCAAATTCATCCTCTACACGGCCTTGGCCTCTCTGCTGATTCTGATCAGCGGCCTGGCACTGGCCCTCTCCGGTGACACGTTCACCTTCAACATCACGGAACTGGCGGCCCGTTCTCCCGGCGGCAGCTTCGGCCTGTTGTGTTACGTGGGTTTCTTGATTGGCTTCGGCGTGAAACTGCCGATGTTCCCGCTTCACACCTGGCTGCCCGATGCCCACGGTGAGGCCAACGCTCCGGTGTCGATGCTGCTGGCCGGGGTGCTCCTGAAGATGGGCGGTTACGCCCTGCTGCGCTTCAACGTGCAGATGCTTCCTGAAGCGCACGCCACCCTGGCGCCAGCCCTGGTGATCCTTGGGATCGTGAACATCGTTTACGGCGCCCTCAACGCCTTCGCCCAGGACAACGTGAAACGCAGGATTGCCTGCAGTTCCGTGAGCCACATGGGCTTTGTGCTGGTGGGGATCGGTGCCGTTGATGCCCTGGGAATCAGCGGCGCCATGCTCCAGATGGTGAGCCATGGCCTGATCGCAGCCGCGATGTTCTTCGTGACGGGCGTGTTCTACGAGCGAACCAAAACCCTCTCGATCCCCAACATGGGAGGACTAGCCAAAGCGCTGCCCATCACGTTTGCCTTCTTCCTGGCCAGCTCCCTGGCGTCGCTGGCGCTGCCCGGCATGAGTGGCTTCATCAGTGAAATCACCGTGTTCCTCGGCATCACCAGCCAGGAAGCCTTCACGTCCGTGTTCCGATCGATCACCGTTCTGCTGGCCGCCATCGGACTAGTGCTCACACCGATTTATCTGCTCTCCATGTGCCGACGGGTGTTCTTTGGCCCCAGGATTCCGGCCCTGGCCAGCGTCGCTGACATGCGCCCCAGGGAGCTGGTGATTGGCCTGAGCCTGCTGGTGCCAACCCTGGTGATCGGCATCTGGCCCCGCATTGCCATGGACCTCTACGAAGCTTCCACCAACGCTCTGGCCCTGCAGTTCATTGCCAGCTGAGATGTCGACTATTTCCCCCCTCCTGCGCGGCCAAGGGCTTCCCGAGTTCCGGGCCATCTCCCCTGAGCTCGTCAGCACAGACATCCCGGTTTTGCTCGCACAGCTGGATCAGGACTTCACTGCTCTCGAGCAGGCTCTTGAGACAGCCCTCGCCGGCCCCTCGAAGCTGTCCTGGGATCGGGTGATGCAACCGCTGCAGGCCATCGGCGAACGACTGCGTTGGAGCTGGGGTGTGGTGTCACACCTCAATGGCGTCTGCAATTCCCCTGAGCTGCGCGATGCCCATTCCGCCCAGCAACCGGATGTTGTGCGCCTCAGCAACCGGCTTGGCCAAAGCCAGATTCTTCATCGGGCCTTGATGGCCCTCCAAAGCGATCCCTCCGAACCGCTCAACCCAACCCAGGAGCGGATCCTGAAATCCGAGCTGCTCTCGATGCAGCAGCGCGGTGTTGGCCTCAGTGGCGATGAGAAGGCAGCCTTCAACAGCACCAGTGAACGCCTGGCTGCTCTCTCCACCCAGTTCGGCAACCACGTGCTCGATGCAACGCAGCAGTGGACCCTGAAACTCAGCCAGCCCCATGAGGTGGAAGGCCTGCCACAACGGGCCTTGGAGGCACTGGCCGCCGCAGCGCGTGAAGCAGGGGATGCTGATGCATCTGCGGAGTCCGGACCATGGCTGCTGGGACTGGACATGCCCCGCTATCTGCCCTTCCTCACGCACGCCAACAACCGATCCCTGCGGGAGAAGGCCTATCGCGCCCATGTGGGGCGGGCCAGTGAAGGCGAACTCGACAACCGGGCACTGATCGAGGAGATCCTGACCCTGAGGCGCGAGCAAGCGTCCCGCCTGGGCTATGCCCATTGGGCTGACCTCAGCCTCAGCGCCAAGATGGCTGACGATGTTTCGGCGGTGGAAGCACTGCTGGAAGAACTGCGTGCTGCGGCATACCCAGCAGCTGAGCAAGAGCTGCAGGATCTCCAAGCCATCGCCAGGAAGCACAAGTCCCCCGAAGCCGATGAGCTGGCTCCCTGGGACATCGCCTACTGGTCGGAGAAGTTGCGCCAATCCCGGTTCGATCTGGACCAAGAGGCGCTGCGTCCCTGGTTCCCGCTGCCGCAGGTGCTCAAAGGCCTGTTCAGTCTTTGTACGCGTCTGTTCGACGTTGAGATCGTTGCCGCCGACGGCGAGGCACCGACGTGGAACGACGATGTGCGCTTCTTCCGGGTGAAGCGCTCCGATGGCACACCGATTGCCGGCTTCTACCTCGACCCCTACAGCAGACCCGCCAGCAAACGCGGTGGGGCCTGGATGGATGAATGCCTGGGCCTAAGCAAGAAACCCGATGGCTCTGTAGTGCTGCCGGTGGCCTACCTGGTCTGCAACCAGACCCCACCTGTGGGCGACACGCCCAGCCTGATGAGCTTCGAGGAAGTGGAGACCCTCTTCCATGAATTCGGCCATGGGCTCCAGCACATGCTCACCACCGTTGAGGAACCGGAAGCCGCCGGCATCAGCAACGTGGAATGGGATGCCGTGGAACTCCCCAGCCAGTTCATGGAGAACTGGTGTCTTGATCACGCCACCTTGATGGGCATGGCGCGCCACTGGCAAACCGGTGAACCCCTGCCTGAGTCGGAATTCAACAAGCTACGCAGCAGCCGCACCTTCAATGCAGGCCTCGCCACTCTGCGGCAGGTTCACTTTGCCCTGAGTGATCTTCGTCTCCACAGCCAGTGGACCCCTGAACTCGGCGTCAGCCCAGATGGACTGCGCCGTGAGATCGCGGCCACCACCACCGTAATGGATCCCATCCCGGAGGATCAGTTCCTCTGCGCCTTCGGCCACATCTTCGCGGGGGGCTACTCCGCCGGGTACTACTCCTACAAGTGGGCTGAGGTGCTCAGCGCAGATGCCTTCTCCGCTTTTGAGGAGGTGGGTCTGGATCAGGAGGATCAGGTTCGTGAAACGGGAGCCCGCTTCCGCGACACCGTGCTCAGCCTCGGTGGCAGCCGCTCCCCGTCTGAGGTGTTTGAAGCCTTCCGAGGCCGTCCTGCCAGCACCGAAGCCCTGATTCGCCATTCCGGCCTGGTGGCCGCGGCCTGAGCTCAGGCGCGCAAGCTGCTGCAGAGCCGTCGAATCGCGGCGGGGTGGCTGATCAGTTGCTGATGGGTCCAGACCGGTATTTCCTCACACCGGCCCAAGGGCAGAACGGCCCTCCAGCCGGGGCAGACCATCAGATCCCAGCGGCAAAAGAAACTGGAGCAGTCGACCCCAGCCAGGGCATCGGGTTGGCGATTCAGCTCGCGCAGCAGGCGACTGCCCACTTTCATGTCTGCCGCACCGGCGAGGAGCGGGCGGGGAATCATCTGAGCAACCAGGGTGCCCTTCTGCGGGCTGCCCACACTGAGGAAGCGCCGGGTGCGCTGCACCCCCCCCAGTTCCTGCAGCCAGATCCTGCCGATCACGCCCCCCATCGAAAAACCCAGAAGATCAACCCTGGTGTCAGCACCAAAGCGCTGCTGGATGTGCTGATCCAGGCGAGAGGCCAGCTGCCGCAGGGGAATCCAACCCAGACCATGGGGCAGATGCGGCGCCAGCAGCGGGCGATCGGGCTGGTCCAACCCCTGAATCAATCGATGAAACAGGCGGGGCGTGTCCCAGAGACCATGGACCAGCACCAACGGGATGCTCACAGGGCTGATCTCCCGCCATGGCGGGAGCGTTCCACGAACACGCGGCCGTTAAATCCTGGAACCGGTGCAGCACATTTGGTCAACCGCAGCCAGACCGGGATGGGCCCGTACAACGTTTCGAGCCGATCCAGCATCTGCTCGCTGAAGTGCTCGATCGTGAGGCAACGCACCTGCCGGGACAAGCCTTGCAGGGCCTGAATGGCCACGCCGTAGTCCAGGCTCCGGCTCAGGTCGTCGGCCACGGCAGCAGCCTTCAGATCGAGCTGAACACTGAAATCAAGGCTGAACCATTGGCCATCCCGACGTTCGTATTCCAACACCCCGACGTGGGCCCACAACCGCAGGTCCCTCACACCGATGCAATCCATCAGAGCGGCCGATCGATGTGGGTGAAGACGCGGCTGCCGTTGGCGTAGTCGGCAGCGATGTGGCCCTCGCCGCGCAACCGATAGCGGTAGGTCACCAACCCTTCCAGACCAACGGGTCCGCGGGGCGGCAGGGTCTGGGTGCTGATGCCCACCTCAGCGCCGAATCCGTAACGGAAGCCATCGGCGAAGCGGCTGGAGCAGTTGTGATAAACGCCTGCGCTATCCACCGCCGCAAGGAAACGATCAGCCGCCTGGGCATCCTCCGTCAGGATCACTTCAGTGTGACGCGAGCCATAGGAGCGGATGTGATCGGTGGCTGCCTCGAGATCGTCCACCAGCTTCACCGCCAGGATCAGATCCAGATACTCCGTGCTCCAGTCCTCCTCCGTGGCCGCTTCCGCCACACCAAGGGCCACGCTCTCGGCATCGCCCAGAAGCTGCACCCCGGCAGCAGCGAAGGCCGGCAGCGCAGCGGCGAGAAAAGGCTGCGCAATCGAGCGGTGCACCAACAAGGTCTCAATGGCGTTGCAGGCGGCGGGGTACTGGCTCTTGCTGTCCACCGCCACCCGAACGGCTTTGTCGACGTCGGCCGCCGCATCCACGTAGAGGTGACACACCCCATCGGCATGGCCCAGCACCGGAATGCGGGTGTTGTCCTGGATGAAGCGCACCAGTTCGTTGCTTCCCCTGGGAATGATCAGGTCCACGAGGCCATCGAGACGCAACAAGGCCAGGCTTTCTTGACGGGTGGTGAGCAGAGCCAGGGCATCGGCAGACACCGGACTGGCCGCCAGGCCTGCCTGCAGGGCCTCCATCACAGCCTCATTGGTGCAGCGAGCCTCACTGCCCCCTTTCAACAGAGCACCGTTGCCCGAACGGATCGCCAGCGAGGCGATCTGCATCACCGCATCCGGCCTGGCTTCAAAGATCACACCCACCACCCCGAGCGGAACGGAGACCCGTTCCAGCACCAGGCCCTGATCCAGCTCCCGATGCAACTGACGACAACCCAGCGGGTCACTGAGGCTGGCCACCTTGCGGACGCCATCAATGGCCGCCGCCAACTTGGTGTCATCCAGCTTCAGCCGCGCCATCAAAGCCGGCGCCAACCCCTCGGCTGCAGAGCGTTGGAGGTCTTCACGGTTGGCCGCGAGGATGCTTTCCGCACGGTCGGTCAGCGCGTCCGCCATCGCCTGAAGCGCCTGAGCTCTCTGGCCGTCATCGGTCTGCCCCAGATCAACAGCAGCACGGCGGACAGCCGCGGCACGCTGCAGCAACGCAGCAGAAGGCTCTGGAACGCTGGACATCAAGGCAATCAATCTGGAGCCATCATCCCGTTCAGCCGCTGCAGAGCGAGTCGCGCAGCCCCCAGGCGTCCAGCGCCGTTCCCCAGACAGGCGGCTTCGATCCGCAACCCCTCCCTTGAGACGGCCTGAACCCGCGACTCCACCTCGCGGCGCACCGCTGGCAGAAAGTGGCGGGCAGCACCGGCCAGGCCGCCACCCAGCAACACCAACTGCGGCGTGAACACGTACACCAGCGAAGCAACGCCACAGCCCAGGCGCTCGCCGTAACGGCTCCAAACCTCCAGGGCCTCCGGATCACCAGCATCGGCCTCTGCACTGAGCTCGCGGGGATCGCGATCACACAAGCGCCGCAGGCCGGTGATGCTGGCGAACTGCTCCAGGGAGCCACGGTTACCGCTGTTGCAGGCCGGACCATCGGGCTGAACCCCGATCAGACCGGGTTCCGCTGCAGCGCCGTTGTGGCCCGTGAACAGCTCACCCCTTAGAAGCACCCCCCCTCCCACACCGGTTCCGAGGGTCAGCAGCACCACATCATCAACACCACGGGCGGCGCCCAGCCAGGCCTCACCGACCACCGCACAGTTGCCATCGTTGGCAAGGGTGACCCGGCGGTTGAGCCTGGACTCCAGCCAATCCGACAGCGGCACGTCCTCCCAGCCGGGCAGGTTGATGCAAACCCGGGCCACCCGAGCCGCCGCATCCATGGGACCGGGGAGGCCAATGCCGACCGCCTCAGCCGCATGCTCAGGATCAATCTGTTCAATGGCGTCACACAGGGCCATCGTTACGGCGCCAGGTACGGCGGGCTGCGGTGTGGGGCATTGCGCCTCAGCCAGCACCGTTCCATCAGCACGAATCCGGGCCAGCTTGATCGCCGTGCCCCCGAGATCCACTCCAATCACCTGCGCGGTAGGCATGGCTCAGAACCGGAAGAACACCTGCAACTGGCTCTGCCAGGTGCCATTGGCATCCATGGCCGCGGAAACTGACGTGGTCGGTGTCAGCCGATAGGAGACCGTTCCTTGTGGAGGAACTTCAACATCGGTTGTGTTCGGTGCCATCAGTAAGGAGAGGTTGAGTTTGTCGGTCAGCGCCAAACCAAACTCAGTCACCACTGTCAATGTCGGCGGAACGTTGCCGGAGGTGCGCTCCTTCTCTGATTTCACCTCGGGGTTGACGTAGGTGGGGAAGATCGCCACCTGAAGCCGTTGCCCCATGGCATCGGTCAACGTGCCCAGCACCGGTGAGAGCAGCGACTGACTCAGCATCGTGGCCAACGCGGCTCCCCCATTACTGCCTAAAGAAGCCAGGGAATTGCCACCGATCAAACCCAACAGCTGTTGCTCGCTCATCGGGGGTGAGCTTCGTAAAACAAGATTGTTTCTGTCACCCAGACGGTTGGCCGGGCCAGTGGCCTGGACCATGACCTTCACCAGTCGAAGCTGGCCAACCGCGGCGTGAGCGCTGCCAGTGCCATTTGAAGCAAAGAGGTTGGTGCTGGTGAGCTGATCGCTGTTGCCAGCGGTAACGGTGTCGGAGACCCTGGCTTGCATAGCGACATCTACGTAGGGAATAAGTCCCAACGAGGGCGTGAACACCGCAACGTTCTCCTCCTGCGGATCCAAACGGAGGGGAGCGAGAGGAGGAATCCAGATCCTGCCGGCATTAAGCCGGATCACCCCTCTTGCCTGCAGAGAGGGGTCGACAGGGCCATTCAGTGTCACCACACCCCCCCCTTGAAAACTGATCGAGGGCATCAGCACCCTGGTGTCCGGCCCGAGGGCTAGCCGAAGGTTCTCAAGGCGGATGGCGGACAGCGTTGGCATGAACCGTTGCAGCTGATCCGGAGCTTGGATGGATCGGTTGGGACCCATCAGGACCAGGGGTTCCTGGAAGTCCCACTCCTCCTCCAAAAGTGTGTTCAACGCCTGAGGACCGAGCTGCACCGCCGCTGAGGAGCCCTCCACTCCGGTGGGAACCGGGGCCTGAATTCCGCCCCGCCGCAACCGTCCGAAGAAGCCGGACTGCGGCCGAAGCGTGCCCCGCGACAGGTCCAGATGTCCGGAGAGGACGGGTTGCAGCAAAGCTCCAGAAACCTGCAGTTCGCCATCGGCCTGGAACTGCACGATCGGCTGTCGAATCTGAGCTTGGCTGAGTTGCAGGGTGAGCGGTGAAGACCCGTTCTGGGGGGTGAATAAGCCAAGGCTTCCTGAACCGCGCAGCAAGCCGCCGCGGCCCACTTCAGCCTCCAGGCGTTGCACCAAGACGCGATCGAAATCGAACAGGATCGAGGCGTTGATCCGACTCAGCTCCTGTTCACCGATGCTGAGATCTCCATTGCTGACCACCACAAAGCCATTGGCTTGCGGTTGGTTCAACGGCCCGCGCAGCAACAGCCGCAGATTGGTGCTGCCCCGCTTCACTGCCAGGGAATCCTCAGCGAGAAGCGTCAACACGCCAAGGGCATCCCCATGGCTTTCCAGCCTCAGGTTCAAATCCGAATCAGGGTTGAAAGGCACCGTGCCGGCCACGGTGACGGGTTCCTTGCTCTCGCCTCCCTTCAGGGCCAGGTTCAGGCGGATCAAATCACGCTCAACGACAACCGATCGCTGCTCCAACTGCAGGGGCTGGCCCGCCAGGCTGGCGGAGTCGAGCAGCAGATCGGAAACCAGCAGGGGGGCCGTTCCGCTGAGGTCGTAGCGGCCGCGGATGCCAACACTGCCGCGGAGCTGCGGCGGCACAGGAGCCAACAACGCCAGCAGAGAGAGCGGAACCTGCAGCAGGGAGAGGTCACCGGATCCACCGTGCAACGGGCCGCGAAGCGTGGCGACCATCGGTTCAAGCTGGAGTGCTTTGGCCTGGTCATCCCCTTCAATCCAAAGGTGGGCCTTGGCGATCAGATCGGCCTTCAGGCGCTTTGGATCAGGACCGTCGATCGTTCCCGACAGATTGACCCGCCCCTCCAGACGCTCCAGCTCAGGACCCTTGCGGGGGTGAGCCAGGGCATAGGCCTCAATCGCCCGGCGCGATGCCGCCAGTGCTTGCAACTGACCATCAAGCGACCCACCAAAGGTGTTGATGAACAGGGTTCCGAGATCCTCGGCACGGCCGGGGGCCAGGCCCGGTTCGGGATCGCTCCCTCTCAACTGACGGGCCAGAAGCGTCAGCCAGGTGACATCCAGGCCTTCGGCCTCGATGCCGCTGTGCATCCAGCCACCCAGATCGCCACGGGCCTTCAGCCGAATGCTGCCCTGCAATGGCGTCAGTGCTGCATCGGCCTGAAAACGGCCATCCCCGAGGGAACCCTCCAGCTCGAGGCTCTGCACGGCAACTCCCGCCATCGAGCCGTCCGCAATGACGGCAGACCCACGGATCGCGAGGGGGCCCATGGCAAGGCTCCCTGCACCCGAGAGCTGACCTGCCACCGCTTTGAGCTGGTTGACCGGAGGCACGATGAAACGAAGTCCATCGATGTTGAGGTCCGCTGCACGCCAGTGGTAGCGGCGTTGCTCTCCAGCCGGATCCAGCCCGTGCAAGCGCAACTGCCCCTCACCCCGGCGCAAGAGCACGGTCTTGGGCCAAGCATCGGCATCGAGTTCAGCCACGAGCGAGCCGGGCACGACAGGCTGCTGGGCCGCCATCGCCAGACGAGCCCCACGGCCCAGTTCACCGTTGAGGCTGCCTTGCCAGCGTTCGGGAACCTGCAAGGCACCAACGCGGGGTTGATTCAGCGTCAGGCTGATGTCGGGCTGAAGCCCCGACAGAGGACCCTTCACGCGACCCCGCGCCGCCACCTGCCCGCCCAGCGGCGTACCGATCAAGGGGGTGAAACGGCTCAGGCTGAAAGGTTGGAGTTCAAAGCCGCTCTGAAGCTCACCGGTTTGCCACCGCCCCTGCACCAGTTGCACAGGAAGGCGCGCTTCCACCCGCAACAGCGGACTGGTGAAGTGATCCAGCACCAGGGCGGAGTCCTGCGAGGACCATCGGGTCTGAAACGACCACTCGTCCAGCATCGGGTTGGCTGCCTGGCCGAGCTTCAGGCTCAGCTCCGGTGAGGCCAACCCACCACTGACGTCGACGCTTCCAAGGAGCGGAGCGGTTTGGCCCAGTCCGGCCTGCAGGGTCGGCAGCGCAGACCAGAAGCGGGGATCGATCTGCAGCTCCGTGCTGCGCAGATCCAATCGGGATCCAATCGTCCCGGTCAGCCCGAAGCGCAGTCCCGGGGCACTGAGGCGGAGCCTGTCCACGGCAACAGACGGTTGCTGGTCTTGCAACCAGGGGGTGCGCCACTGAGCGTCCAGCGTCAGGGCTGTGTTGAGCCCTGTGGCCTCAGGCAGCTGGATCTCACCATCTGCACTCCACCGGGGCTCCCCCCAGGGGCCCTGGATCCTGAGCTTCAACCGGTCCTGGCTTGCAGAGCTGAGGTCTGTATGGCGAACGTCAGCCTGGAGATCAAAGCTCTTGTTCAAGGCAACGGACCCTGAGGCCCGAGCCTCAAAGGCTCCAAAACGCAGTGTTGCGGGCTGCAAGGTGAGTTGATCGCCCTTGCAAGCGACCCTGAGGCGATTGCTGTTCAGCGCAGCAACTTCGAGACGCTTGAGGCTGAGCCCACCTCGACAGTTCAACGACCCATCGGCCCAGCCGATCTGAACATCTCCCTCCAAGGTTCCAGAGGCATCCAGATCCTGAGCGGGGGCGATGACGGCCCCCAACGGTTTCAGGTTGAGCCGATCCAGCCGCGTTCGAAGCCTGAAGCGAGGGCGATCCCAATGCCCTTGTGCATCGAGCCGCAGCACCCCTTCTGCGTCGAGCCAGCGAAGTTCCGATGCGGTACTGAAAAAAGCCTCCCCGAGCCTCACTGCGCCCCGACTGCGGAGTTCAAGGGTCTGCTGCTGAGGACCGAAACGGAGCAATGCAGGATCGGCCAATCGGTACTGCACGCCAAGTCGCGGCAGGGTGCCGTCGCCGCTCAGGGGCCCAAAGGTCCAGTGCCGACCAGCCTCATTGGCCTGCAACTGACCACGCAGCCTGTGCACCGTGATCTGCAGAACCGGTTGCAGACGCCGAAGACTCGCTAAGGGAGCAAGGCCGACCTCCAGCCCCGCCAGGCTCAGTTCAGAACGATCCGCCGCCGACGGCAAGATTCGACTCGGGCCGATGGCGATCCCCAGGCCCAAGGGGCGAAGTCCTTCGTAAGGGCCAAGATCCACGTCGTGGCCTAGAGGACCCGACAACGTGCGCTCCAAGCTGGGGCGCGCCCGGCTCAGGATGCCTTCGGCAGCGCGGTCAAGGGCGATCAAGCCTGCTGCTCCAGCCCCGACCAGAACAAAACTTCCCGCAACCAACCAGGTCCTGCGCCGCGTTTTCCCCATCAGACGCGGCGGTCTCCCCGGAATCTCGCGCAATATAAGGAGACTGTTTTCAGTCCACCAGACCCCATGGCCTTCGATCAGCTGCTGCTTACCGCCGCTCCCTGGCTGGGTTGGTCTGGGCTTGGGCTTGGAGCACTAACGGCAGTTGCCTTCCTCACCAAGTGGGGCATTCGGTTTCGACTGGTCGGCGTGAGCAGCTTCACCCTGCTGCTGGCCGTGAGTTGCTGGGCATTCGGCGTGAGCTACACACCGCCAGTGGTGGTGGAGGGTGCGGTGCGGGCACCGATCGTGTTCGATAACGGCAACGACCTGTTGGTCGCCCAGGTTCCTGCCGACCTGGCCCCAACCACAGTTCGAGCCACCCTGGAGCAATTGGAGGGCAACCTGCGCGGCTCAGGTCGCTCCAGCAGCACCGTGCTGGTGCGGTTGCGAGGCATCCAGGCGGAGGGCGATGGGCTGGGACGACCCGTCATCCTGGGCGAGGTGAGCAAGACCTTGCGTTGATGACGAACTTCAACGATGCGATCGAGGAGCTCCCCCAGTCGTTTCGCAGGGAACAACAGGAACTGGATCGGGCCGGTATCCAGCGCTGGTCCAGCATTCGTGATCTAACGGATCTGCAACTGAGCCAACTCGCCCGCAGTGGCCAGGCTTCGGCCCGAAACCTCAAACGGCTACGGGGCATGGCCGATTTGGTCTGCCGCTTGGATTTGCCTCCCCAGGACGCCGCGCTGCTGATGCATGCGGGCATCGCCACGCCCGCCGCTCTGGCGGCATGCACCCCTGAACGTCTCGTGCGCCAGACCGGAAGGCTGGAGCGCAGCCTTGGAACCAAACGGCCTGCCGTGGTGGATCTGCGGGTGGCCGGCGATTGGATCCGCCGCGCCAGGCAACTGGCGAACTGACCCCAGCCACCCTGCCTTGGCATCCAAACCTGCGTATGAACCTGTTATGGGCTTGAAACTCCTACGCACAGCGTTGATCGCTCTGGCGCTCCTGGGCTCACCTTTGCTCGTGGTTGCCGCTGACTCGGACTTGCTCAACAGCGTCAAACGCAATCCTGAAAAAGCAAAGGCCATGTGCCGTTCGTTCCGGCAAATGAACGCCAACGGCCGATCGCCATTCTCCAAGCCCTACATCAACCAGGTCGCCGCCAGCGAGAAGCTGAGTTTTCAGGATGCGGAAATCCTCATGACCTACATCGTGGGGATGCATTGCGCCGATGTCCGCTGAGACCAGCGGAATTGTCTGCCGGTCTGCAGCGCTGAGGACGGCCGATGGCGTGGTGCTGCGTTCACGGTTGTGGTATCCAAGCGGCGAAGGCCCCTGGCCTGCCCTGCTGATGCGGCAGCCCTACGGGAGCCGCATCGCCTCAACCGTGACCTACGCCCACCCCAGTTGGTGGGTGTCCCATGGCTTCCTGGTGGTCGTTCAGGACGTCCGAGGACAAGGCGAGTCGGAGGGACGTTTCCGGGGGTTTGGTCAGGAAGCAGCCGACACCCCCGCCACCCATGCCTGGGTGCGGCAGCTGCCGGAATGCAATGGACGCCTGGGGGTCTACGGGTTTTCGTATCAGGGCCTGACCCAGCTCACCGCAACTGAATCGGCCCCACCGCCGGAGTGCACAGCTCCGGCGATGGCCGGCCTGGACGAACGACGCCATTGGAGTTGTGAAGGCGGTGCCCACTGGTGGCACCTCGGCCTGGGATGGGGGCTGCAGCTGGCGGCCCTCCAGGCCCAGCGACGCGGAGATGCAACGGCCTGGCTGGAGATCCGCCGAAGCCTTGAAGACAACCGCTATTTGCGGGACGGACCAACCCTGCTGGAGCGCCATGACCCCGAAGGCATGGCCTGGAGCTGGTTGAACAACGACCCCAGCAACGACCAGCAGTGGACGGTTCATCACGCCCCGGAGAGCTGGCTCCAGCGGCCGATGCTGTTGATCGGTGGATGGTGGGATCCGCATCTGGTGGGTCTGCTGGACCTCTGGCATCGCAGCCAAGCGGCCGGCGGGCAGCCCTCCCTGCACATCGGGCCGGCCTCCCATCTGCAGTGGTGGCCGGAAACCCAGCAGCTGATGCTTCAGTTCTTCCAACAACATCTGCAGGATCGCCCCCCGCAGGAGCCGCAGCCCAGTCACCAGCTCTGGAACATCACCCAGCATCAGTGGAACGCGATCCCCGCACCCGCCACGGGCAGGTCAGCGTCATGGGGACTACGGAGCCATGGACTGGCCTGCATCGACCCAAGTGAAGGCGCCCTTGTGGCGGATGGAGAAGGAGAAGGAAGCGTGGTCATCGTTCACGACCCCTGGCGACCGGTTCCGGCCATCGGGGGACACCTCGGAACAAACCCTGGCCCCGCTGAGCGCACGGCCGTGGATCAACGCAGCGACGTCGCGACATTCACCAGCGCACCCCTGGTTGA
This sequence comes from Synechococcus sp. MU1651, assembly GCF_023630635.1. NCBI lineage: Bacteria > Bacillati > Cyanobacteriota > Cyanophyceae > Synechococcales > Synechococcaceae > Synechococcus > Synechococcus sp. MU1651. The sequence goes on along the minus strand of NZ_JAKUHJ010000006.1, from coordinate 41,895 downwards.
TGAGCTGCTGCTGTCAGGTCAACCGCACCTCCTGTTGGACGCCGAAGCGGACCAGCCCGGGTTTGATCTCTGCATCAGCCTCTCGCGCCTGCCCGCGGAAACCAACAGCGTTGATCAACTGAGCACGGGAGTCGTCCGGATTCGCGGAGAGGAGGCATTGCAGCCAGCCAGGCGCAGCGTGATCCTCCAGCCGCTGCACGCGAGCCTGGCTTGTGGCGATCGACTGAGGATCTCCGTTGCCGCAGCAGCGTGGCCCGCCATTGGCGTCAACCCTGGCCACGATGCCGTTGCCTGCGGAGCACCAAGCCCAGAGCATCGTGTGGTGACGCTGACACTGAAACTTGCTGGCTCCACCCTGCACCTGAACCCCTTTGATTCCGGCAGACTGAAGCTCGACTGACGTTTGTGCTTTGAAGCTCTCCGCTGCCCTGCTGGCCATCGCTCTGTCGGCTCCCATGGGGTTGATCAGTCCCGCAGCAGCGGAGCAACTCACCAGAACCGAACTCACCCCAGCCCAGGCAACGGCGGCGGCTGAACTGCTGCTGGAGGCGCTCAAAAATCGCCAGGGAGACGTCATGCATGACGCTCTCGCAGCCCCGGTTCAGACCAGCGTTGATATGACACCGTCCAGGCACGCCTGAACCAACGCGCGGCCATTGATGCAACCCGCGTTGTCAGCGTGACCCCTGGCTACAACACAACAACCATCGATGCGGTGGTAATCACTGCATCCGGTGACGAAGGGGTGCTGATGGTGCTGGATGAGGACGGCAAACTGCTCGCCTGGAAGTGGAGCGACCGGATCCAGCCGATCGAGACAACGGCCCTCGACTTCACCCGCGACCTGGCAGCAGGACGCTGGATTGCCGCGCGATCCAAGATGTCCCTCCAACTCCAGGAGGAGCTGACCCCGGGAGATCCGGAACGCAAATGGACCAAGCTCAGCCAGGTGTCAGGTGGGTTCCGCAAGGTCAAGGACGCTGTGATCGCCCATCAAGGCGGCGATCAGCAGCTCGTGCTAGCGGCTGTCGCCTTCGGCCAGGCCACCACCAACCTGTTCGTGATCTTTGACGCAAGCGGTCGGATCATCAACGTCGACATTTCCCGAGACTTCGTCTGATAAACAGCGGATCTGTTTCGTAAATCGGGCTTAACATCTCGCCCAATTCACAGATCTCCCATGGGTGTCGCCGCAGTCCTCGACTGGATGGTGCAGGACGGCGAACGGTTGGCGAATTGTCGCCATGACCACCCGTTTGCGGTGCTTGGTCCTCAACCCTCGGATCAGGGTTGGACCGTGCGGATCTGGATGCCGGAAGCCCAAACAGTCACCCTGTTGCAGGCTGGCGACGAGATCGCCATGACAACGCCGAACCACCCCTGGGTGTTCGAAGCACAGCTCAATAGAGACCCCGGCTCCACTTACCGGGTCAGGGTTGAGCGGGGCGGGATCGTGCACGAACAACACGACCCCTGGGCCTTCCGCGGCGAATGGATGGGCGAAATGGATCGCCACCTGTTTGCTGAAGGCAACCATCACCACATTTGGGAAAAGATGGGTGCCCACCTCACCGAGCGTGATGGGGTCAAGGGGGTGATGTTCTGTCTGTGGGCGCCCAGCGCTCTCACCGTCTCCGTGATTGGAGATCTGAATTCATGGGACGGACGTCACCACCCCATGCAGCAACGCGTCGGGGGCATCTGGGAACTGTTCATCCCCGGCCTCGAGGAGGGACATCTCTACAAGTACGAAATCCGTACCCAAGAGGGCCACTGCTACCAAAAGGCTGATCCTTACGGCTTCCAGCACGAGGTTCGCCCGGACAACAGCTCCGTTGTGGCTCGCCTAAGCGGATTCCAATGGTCCGATCAGGGCTGGATGCAGAAGCGCGACAGCAGCAACGCGCTCGATCAACCGATCTCAGTGTATGAAATGCACCTGGGCAGCTGGATCCACGCCTCAGCGGATGAGCCCTGGATTCAGCCCGACGGCACCCCTCGGACGCCCGTTCCCGCCGCGGAGATGAAACCCGGTGCTCGCCTGCTCACCTACGCCGAACTCGCCGATCGGCTGATTCCTTACGTCAAGGAGAGGGGCTTCACCCACATCGAGGTGATGCCGATCACCGAGCATCCCTTCGACGGCTCCTGGGGCTATCAGGTGACGGGTTGGTATGCCCCCACCAGCCGTTACGGAACGCCCGATGAATTCCGGGCCTTCGTGGATCGCTGTCACGCCGAAGGCATCGGCGTGATCATCGACTGGGTTCCGGGCCACTTCCCGAAGGATGCCCACGGCCTGGCCTTCTTTGATGGCACCCATCTCTATGAACACAGTGATCCCCGGATCGGAGAACACAAGGAATGGGGAACGCTGATCTTCAACTACAGCCGCAACGAGGTTCGTAATTTCCTCGTCGCCAACCTGGTGTTCTGGTTCGAGCAGTTCCACATCGATGGCATTCGCGTGGATGCCGTGGCCTCGATGCTCTATCGCGACTACCTGCGTCCCGACGGGGAATGGCTGCCCAATGAGAACGGTGGTCGGGAGAACACCGAAGCCGTTCGCTTCCTGCAGCAAGCCAACCACGTGCTGTTCCAGCACTTCCCAGGGGCCCTCTCGATCGCGGAGGAATCAACCACCTGGCCGATGGTGACGCAGCCCACGGACAGCGGCGGCCTCGGATTCAACCTCAAATGGAACATGGGTTGGATGCACGACATGCTCGATTACTTCGAGCTGGACCCGTGGTTCCGCCAGTTCCACCAGAACAACATCACCTTCTCGATCTGGTACACCTACACCGAGAACTTCATGCTGGCTCTGAGCCACGATGAAGTGGTGCACGGGAAGAGCCATCTCCTGCACAAGATGCCGGGAGATGACTGGCAGAAGTACGCCAACACCCGGGCGTTGCTCTCCTACATGTGGACGCACCCCGGCAAGAAGACGATCTTCATGGGGATGGAATTCGGCCAGCGGGCTGAATGGAATGTGTGGGGCGATCTCCAGTGGGATCTGCTCAACTACGAACCCCACAAGGGCATCCAGCGGTTGGTGGATGACCTCAACATTCTCTACAAGGCAGAACCGGCCCTCTGGCGGGACGACTTCGACCAGTTCGGCTTCCAGTGGATCGATTGCAACGACAACCGCCACTCTGTGATCAGCTTCATGCGTCGGGAAAGCGCCAGCGGCACCTGGCTGGTGGTGGTGGCGAACTTCACACCCCAAAGTCACTCCCACTACCGCGTGGGCGTTCCTCTCTCCGGCTTCTACGAGGAGATCTTCAACTCCGATGCAGCGAAGTACGGCGGCAGCAACCTCGGCAACATGGGCGGCAAACCAACAGACGAATGGGGCATCCACGGCTACGAGAACTCCTTGGATCTCTGCCTGCCGCCGCTGAGCCTGATGGTGTTCAAGCACGACCCGAAACGCAGCCTGAGCAGCAGCGAGCCGGACAACATCGTGTGACGAACGTGATGACAAAGAGGGGGTAAAGCTCTAGCCAATGGCTTGATTCGGGTAGGTTTCCGGCTGACCTGACCGGGCTTGATGAGCGACTCTTTACCCCTGCTCCTGCGTGCTGCGCGCGGTGAATCGGTGGAGCGTCCTCCGGTGTGGATGATGCGCCAGGCCGGTCGCTACATGAAGATCTACCGGGACCTGCGGGACAAGTACCCCAGCTTCCGTGAGCGTTCCGAAAACCCTGATCTCTCTTATGAGATCTCCATGCAGCCGTTTCACGCCTTCAAGCCCGACGGCGTGATCCTGTTCTCCGACATCCTCACGCCCCTGCCGGGGATGGGAATCGATTTCGACATCATCGAGAGCAAAGGCCCCCAGATCGGCGATCCAATCCGGAGCATGGCCCAGGTGGATGCCCTGCGCCCCCTGAACCCCGCCGAGTCGATGCCCTTTGTGGGTGAAGTACTGGGTCGTCTGCGCCAGAGCGTTGGCAACGAAGCAGCTGTTCTCGGCTTCGTTGGTGCCCCCTGGACCCTGGCCGCGTACGTGGTGGAGGGCAAGAGCAGCAAGAACTACGCGGTGATCAAGGCCATGGCCTTCCGCGAACCCGAGATCCTGCACAAGCTGCTCGACCACTTCGCCGAGTCGATCGCCAATTACCTGCGCTACCAGATTGATTCCGGCGCCCAGGTGGTGCAGATGTTTGATTCCTGGGCGGGCCAGCTGAGCCCAGCGGACTACGACACCTTCGCTGCGCCTTATCAGAAGAAGGTGGTGGATCTGGTCAAGCAGACGCACCCCGACACCCCCTTCATCCTCTACATCTCTGGCAGCGCCGGCGTGATCGAGCGAATGGCCAACACCGGTGTTGACATCGTTTCGCTGGATTGGACCGTGGACATGGCGGAAGCCCTGGCGCGTCTGCCGGAGCACGTTGGTGTTCAGGGCAACGTGGATCCCGGCCTGCTGTTCGGCACCCCGGAGGCGATTGAGGCCCGCATCGATGACTGCGTGCGCAAGGCCCGCGGCCGGAAGCACATCCTCAACCTCGGCCATGGAATCCTGCCGGGTACACCGGAAGAGAATGGTGAAGCCTTCTTCCGGGCCGGCAAGAGCGTGATCGACCGTCTCGGGGCTGTCGTTTGACCCGCATCCTGGTGACCGGCGCCAGCGGATGCGTCGGTCAGTACATCTCCCGCTGGCTTCTGGACCACTCGGATGCCGAGCTGCTGCTCTGGCTGAGGGACCCAGGCAAACTCACCGCTGTTCCTTCAGACCATCCCCGCATCCGCCTCTTGGTGGGGGACCTGCGGGACACCGACCGTTTTGCCCAAGAACTGGCCTCGGTGAACCGGGTGATTCACACCGCCACGGCCTGGGGAGACCCCGAGCGGGCCGAAAAGGTGAATGTGGTGGCGGTGAAACGGATGCTGGCGCTTCTGGATCCCAGCAAGCTGGAGCAGATCATTTACTTCTCCACGGCCAGCGTGCTCGATCGGCACCTGCGCCCCCTGCCGGAAGCTCTGGCCTACGGCACGGAATACATCCAAACCAAGGCTCGCTGCCTCAGGGATCTGGAGCAGCACCCCCTGGCCAGCAAAGTCGTGGCGGTGTTTCCCACCTTGGTGTTCGGTGGACGGGTCGACGGCACCAGCCCCTTCCCCACCAGCTACCTCACCGAAGGTTTGACTGAAGTCAGCCGTTGGCTCTGGCTGGCCCGCTGGCTTCGGGTGGATGCGAGCTTCCACTTCATCCATGCGGAAGACATCGCCCGCATCTGTGGCCTCTTGGCCACACGCCCCCATGAACCGAACCGAGAACCCGGGCAAGGCGCCCTGCGCCGGGTGGTGATGGGACAACCGGCCATCTCGGTGAACGACACCGTGAAAACCCTCTGCCGCTGGCGCGGTGTGGCCCGAACGCCCGGCATTCCGCTCTGGCCATGGCTGATTGAGACCCTGATCCGCATTCTGCCGATCGAAGTGAATGCCTGGGACCGGTTCAGCATTCGCCAGCGCCACTTCATTCATGACCCGGTGACACAGCCGGAACGTTTCGGCGGCGGCAGCCATGCCCCTGACTTGGCAACAGTTCTTAGCGATTCCGGCCTGCCCAATCGCGGAACCCCCAGACCCGCGCGTAAGGTCAATGCATCGAACTAGCACTTTCATGCGCTCCGTCATCCGCACCATTGCAGCTGCCTGCTGCGCCTTCCTGATGCTGATCGGCCTCAACGTCGGCAGCGCTCAAGCTGCCACTGTTGAAGTGAAGCTCGGCACCGACGGCGGCATGCTCGCTTTCGAGCCCGCCACCGTGAACATCAAGGCCGGCGACACCGTCAAGTTCGTCAACAACAAACTGGCTCCTCACAACGCTGTTTTCGAAGGCCACGACGAGTACAGCCACTCTGATCTCGCCTTCAACCCCGGCGAATCCTGGGAGGAAACCTTCGCCACCGCTGGCACCTACGACTTCTACTGCGAGCCCCACCGCGGTGCTGGCATGGTCGGCAAGGTGATCGTTGAGTGATATCTGGATTTCTGAGGAAATCTCTGAACATCTCAAACTGAACTGAAAGCCCCGGGCTGTGTATCAACCACAGTCCGGGGTTCTTTTTTTTGCCGGCAACGATGGATAGCTTGGGGCATTGAGGGGGGTTGCGATGGCACGCCTATCAGGCCTGATGCTGACATTGCTGTTGATCGTTGGCGCAACAGGCCTGCTGTCTGCTCCGGCGATAGCGATCGACACGATCGAAAGCTCCGCCTTGGAGCGAGGTGAGCAGATTTTCAACAGCAACTGTGCGGCTTGTCACATGGGGGGCGGCAATGTGATCCGCGCCAACAGAACACTGAAGATCAGCGACTTGAACGACCATGTGGAGGCCTACTCCAGCTCCCCGCTGGAGGCCCTGGAGCATGAGATCGAGGATGGGCTGAATGCCATGCCCAGCTATGCCGACAAACTGAGTGAAGAGGAGATCATGGCGGTGGCCACCTACGTGGAACAACGGGCCGAATTGGGCTGGTCCAGGCGATGAGTCGTGAAGCTCTTCGCGATTTTTTGCGGGCTGTGGAGCACCACCAGGGCTTGCGGCGTGATGCGGCCCAATGCCGTGATGACGATCAACTGCTGGCCCTGGCACGCCGCCACGGCTTCAATGTGATCCAGCGGGATCTCTGCGACGACGCCCGCGAATCAGCCATCACCAGTTGGTTCGAAACCAGCCGGATCCAGCGCTCGTTTCAATCACCACCCTTCCAATCAAATCCCTCGCAATCAACAGCCTCCCAATCAATAACCACGCAACCACCAAAGACCTGATGGCCGTTGTCACCCTGCTCAGTGATTTCATCGACGGCACCAGCATGGCCCTGGCGGAAGACACCGACGCCGCCGACCTGAACGCCTTCATGACCGCCAATCAAGGCCGGCTCTGGGCGAGCGTGCAGCAGCGCCGCCGGCAGCGGCAGCAAACCATCGAGCGGCGAGGTCCGGGAACGGTGTACTTCGCTGCGGATGCCCCAGGGGCTGCGGCCGTGGAGCTCTACCTCGGCAGTGACACGGGCTCAGCTGAGGAAGCAGCAGCGCTGCAGGCCATGCGGAGCGCTGGGGTGGAGATCGCACCCCATGTGGGAGCAGACCGTGAACGCGATGTTCTGCTCAACGGCCGGTTGAAGGACCTAACGGCCAAGGCCAAGGCCAAGGGTTTTGGTTGAAGCCATGGGCGATGCAGCTATGACGCTTCCTGAGAACCCACTTGGCCTGCAGAGTTTTAACGAGCTGGTGGAATGGACCGTGTCCTACCTCCACTTCAAACACGCCCTGGAGGTGATTGCCTTCACCCCAGAGGTCGCAAGGTCGTATCTCGATCGCTTCAGCGCGTTCAGCAGCCGCTATGCCACGGAGATGAAAAAACAGGACATCCTTGAAGCCCGCCTCCCAAAAGAGATGCGGGAGAGCATCGAAGCCGAAAACGCTCACCGCGCGCTTCTACGGGAGCTGCTCAACGGCTGATCAAACGGCGGACTGAGCCTGCTTGGCCGCCTGCAACACAGCCAGATAGAGATCCTCGTCGATTTCTCGGATGTCGTACTCCGTGGGTTTCACACCGTGGTGGTGCTCATGCACCACCATCCAACAGCTGCGTTCCAGCTCACCACCAGCCGTTGCTGCGAGCGCCAGACCCTGCTGCACGAGGGAGTCCACCAGCGGCTGATCAGGCATTGGCATCCAAGGGTTCGGCAAACTCTAAAAAGACACCCCGGTTTGCCGCTCCCTGGCGTGGGGACCGATCCAAAGGCTTCGGTTTGCCCCCACTGAAAACGGAACAAGCCCCATACGGTGAACCCAGTTGAAACGCATCCGAGATGCAACCCACGGCGGAACAGTTCACCGAACAAGCCTGGGCCGCCATCGTCGCCGCCCAGCAACTGGCGCAGAGCGCCAGGCATCAGCAACTTGAAACGGAGCATCTGCTGCTTGCGCTGTTGCAGCAGAACGGTCTGGCTGGACGCATTCTCAGCAAAGCAGGGGTCGACGTCGGCAATTTCCAGGCGGCCGTCGACAGCCATCTCAGGCAGCGGCCCAGTCTTGGCTCTCCACCGGAATCGGTGTTTCTGGGACGCTCCCTCAACAGCTGCCTGGATCGCGCCGAAACAGCCCGCGATGGTTTCAGTGACAGCTACATCGCCATCGAACATCTGTTGCTGGCCCTGACCGACGATGAACGCTGCGGCAGGCAATTGCTCAGCCAAGCGGGCGTTGACACCAGCAAACTCAAAGAAGCCATTACAGCCGTGCGAGGCAACCAGACGGTGACCGATCAAAACCCGGAAGGGACCTATGAATCGCTTGAGAAGTACGGACGGGACCTGACGGCCGCCGCCCGTGACGGAAAGCTGGACCCGGTGATCGGTCGCGACGAGGAGATCCGGCGCACCATCCAGATCCTCAGCCGGCGCACCAAAAACAACCCCGTGCTGATCGGCGAACCCGGGGTCGGCAAGACCGCCATTGTTGAGGGATTGGCGCAGCGCATCGTGAATGGCGATGTGCCCCAGGCCTTGCAGAACCGTCAGCTCATCGCCCTCGACATGGGAGCCCTGATCGCCGGTGCGAAATACCGCGGTGAGTTCGAGGAACGGCTCAAAGCTGTGCTCAAGGAGGTCACCGCCTCGGAAGGCCAGATCGTGCTGTTCATCGATGAAATCCACACGGTGGTGGGAGCTGGCGCCACCGGTGGAGCCATGGATGCCAGCAATCTGCTCAAGCCGATGCTGGCCCGGGGGGAACTGCGCTGCATTGGCGCCACCACCCTCGACGAGCACCGCCAGCACATCGAGAAGGACCCCGCCTTGGAGCGTCGCTTCCAGCAGGTGCTGGTGGATCAACCCACGGTGGAAGACACCATTTCCATCCTGCGTGGTCTGAAGGAGCGCTATGAGGTGCATCACGGTGTGCGCATTGCCGACAGTGCCCTGGTGGCTGCCGCTGTATTGAGCAGCCGCTACATCGCCGACCGCTTCCTGCCGGACAAGGCCATCGATCTGGTGGATGAGTCGGCCGCCCGCCTCAAGATGGAGATCACCTCCAAACCGGAGGAGATCGATGAAATCGATCGCAAGATCCTGCAGCTGGAGATGGAGAAGCTCTCCCTCGGCCGTGAATCCGACAGCGCCAGCCAGGAACGCTTGCAACGGATTGAACGGGAACTGGCGGAACTGGGCGAACAGCAAAGTTCCCTGAATGCCCAGTGGCAGCAGGAGAAAGGAGCGATCGATGAGCTGTCGTCGCTCAAGGAAGAGATCGAACGGGTGCAGCTGCAGGTGGAACAGGCCAAACGCAGCTACGACCTGAACAAAGCAGCGGAACTGGAATACGGCACCCTTGCCTCGCTGCAGAAGCAGTTGCTCGAACAGGAAGCCCAGATCGCCTCAGAGGAGCCTGGCGAGAAAGGCTTGCTGCGGGAGGAGGTGAGTGAAGACGACATCGCCGAGGTGATCGCCAAGTGGACAGGAATCCCTGTGGCGCGGCTGGTGCAGAGCGAAATGGAGAAGCTGCTGCAACTCGAAGATGATCTGCATCAGCGGGTGATCGGCCAGCACCAGGCCGTCACCGCCGTCGCCGATGCGATTCAACGGTCCAGGGCGGGGCTGAGCGATCCGAACCGCCCCATCGCCAGCTTCCTTTTCCTCGGCCCCACGGGTGTGGGCAAGACGGAACTCTCCAAAGCCCTCGCCAACCGGCTTTTCGACAGCGAAGACGCCATGGTTCGCATCGACATGTCGGAGTACATGGAGAAGCACACCGTGAGCCGTTTGATCGGGGCACCTCCCGGCTACGTGGGCTATGAGGCAGGTGGCCAGCTCACCGAAGCGGTGCGTCGTCGCCCCTACGCCGTGATCCTGTTCGACGAGGTGGAGAAAGCCCACCCGGATGTGTTCAACGTGATGCTGCAGATCCTCGATGACGGCCGTGTCACCGATGGGCAGGGCCGCACCGTGGACTTCACCAACACTGTGCTGATTCTCACGAGCAACATCGGCAGCCAGTCGATCCTGGAGCTGGCCGGCGATCCCGAGCAGCATGGAGCGATGGAAAGCCGGGTGAATGACGCTCTCCGGGCCCATTTCCGACCGGAATTCCTCAATCGCCTCGACGATCAGATCATCTTCCACAGCCTCAGGCGGGAGGAACTGCGCCAGATCGTCACCCTTCAGGTGGAACGTCTGCGCCAGCGGCTGGCTGAGCGCAAGCTGGAGCTCAGCCTGAGCGATGGGGCCGCCGACTGGCTCGCCAATGCCGGATATGACCCCGTCTACGGGGCACGACCGCTGAAACGCGCTGTGCAGCGGGAACTGGAGACACCCATTGCCAAAGCGATCCTGGCGGGTCGTTACAGCGAAGGGCAGGCGATCAGCGTGGAGCTGGAAGCGGACGCGTTAGCCCTGCGCTGAAAACCAGGCGGGAACAGCGCTGTAGGTGGCGGCATTGCGGCTGTTCTCCCGCGCCTCCACGCCAAAGCAACAGGTGCGACCGCCGTCCCGCTCCCGCAGCAGCTCATTGGCCCAGGTCCAGATCAAGGCCGCCGTTGCCTCCATGCCCACGTTCTCCATCACGCGGAGATCAATGGCCTGGAGGTCATGCAACCGCTGCCATTCCGCCAGCAGTGGATCGTCTGCATTGACCAGAAAGGTGTGGTCGAACTGCTGCCTCAGGCGTTCTTCGAAGGGGCGAAGGCTGGAGAAATCAACAACAAACCCGCAGTCATCCAGCTCCGTTGCGGCGAACCAGAGGTTGAAACTGCGGCTGTAGCCATGCACGAAGCGGCAATGGCCCTGGTGGCGCCACTGCCGGTGACAGCAGGGATAGCCGCTGAAGGCTTTGCTGCAGCTGTAGGGGGTCGGAGAAACGAGCAAGGGGTGGATACGCGGAATGGAGCACGCTGCGGGAAGATTCAGGCGTTGCCCGAATGTCCGAGGCCTGATGCAGCCCCTCAGCCCCGCCTTCATTGACCAACTCCGTTTTAACGAAGCGGGGCTGATTCCAGCTGTGGCCCAGGACTGGCTGGACGGGGCGGTGCTGATGGTGGCCTGGATGAACCGGGAGGCCATCGAAGCCACCCTGTGCAGCGGTGAAGTGCATTACTGGAGCCGCTCACGCCAGGAGCTTTGGCACAAGGGGGCCACCAGCGGTCACGTTCAGACGATGCGGGAGATCCGCTACGACTGCGATGCCGACGTGCTGCTGGTGACCGTGGAGCAGGCTGGGGATGTGGCCTGCCACACGGGTTCCCGCAGCTGTTTCTACGAAAACAGCGATGCACGAACCACAGGTGGCGCCGAGGCTCTAGCGCCGCCAACGGATGCCTGCACCGAACTGTTCCGGGTGATCGAAGGGCGACGCGAGAAACCGGAAGAGGGCAGCTACACCAACAAGCTGCTGGCGGGGGGAGACAACAGCATCCTCAAGAAAATCGGCGAGGAGAGTGCTGAATTCGTGATGGCCTGCAAAGACGACAATGCCGCCGAGATCGCCGGCGAAGCGGCGGATATCATCTTCCACATGCAGGTGGCCCTGGCCCATCACGGCGTGAGCTGGCGGCAGGTGCAGGAAGTGCTGGCCGCACGTCGTGGTGCCCCGCGCCGGCACTAAGGCAGACAGGGGCTGTCGCTGCTGATCACAACTTCATCGCCAAGCTCCACGGTGTCCAACAACACCCCCATGGTGAGCTTTCCGGCGTTGATGCAACCGCCAGTCACCGCCTTGCCGATCCGGGACTCGTCATTGGTGCCGTGAATGGCGAAGCTGTACCAGCGGAAGACGCCGTCGTAGGTGTTGAAACGGAAGGGCTGATCGGTTGCGGGCACAGGAGCCAGGCTGATGTAGCCGACGCCGTATTCCCCGGTTTCCCCATCACCTTTGAAGTCAATGGAGTTCATGTTGGTGAAGAGGCTCTCGCGCAGCTCCTCTTCTGATTTGCCGGATTGCTCCACCAGTGCGGGATCCATCTCGAAGCGGTCGTTGCTGAGGATGGCGTTGACCTGAAAGGTTCCAAGCGGAGTGATGCCCTCTTCAAAGGTGGTGCCTTCACAGGCAATGCCATGGCGACCATGGCCAACGGTGAAACGCAACGGCCCCTCAACACGATCCAACACACCTTCACTGGCTGCTGGATTGCTGCCGTCCAGCTGAATCCGAATCGGTGCTCGAACCTGTGGGTTCTGCTGGGGCAAGCTGTTGTTGGAACGACAACCCACCAGACTCAGCAGCAGACCAGCCAGCGCCAGAGAACTGACCAGGTGCATCGATCAACCACGACTGCCGGCAGCATGCCGCGCCCGCATGGTGACGTCACTCAAGTGATTCAGATTCGGCCGGTTCAATGGGCTTCCGAAGCGTTGAACCGAAACGGGTGGTCTGCTGCATGACCCACGCCAGCGTGAGGCGATCCCGCTGCGATGGCACCAACACCGGACGCTCGCCCTGGCTGATCGCCAGAACATCAGTGGGAACCGAACTGTGGCCCCAGAGGCCAAAAGCGTGACCCAATTCATGCAGAGCGGTGGCCTGCAGTGCTTCCGCTCGCAGCCCTGGTGACACCATCACCTTCACCAGGGGTTCAAGCCTTCGACGGCCCTGGCGCTGCACGTCCACGACCTGAAGTTGTGTGCGTCCGTTGCTGGCGCGCCACACCCCAGCCACCTGCCGGCGGGCCGGACGCTGCCGATGAATCAACACGTTCGCCTGGTCCGGATTGTCCACCAGCGTGAGCGGAACCAGTGCACGCCAGGTGGTCAGCGCCGATAACACTTGATCAAGCCAGCGTTGGTCCCAGCGGTTGGCCGGAGTGGCGGCGGCGGGCTGAACCCACACGCACCAGTGCTTCAACACCGGAAGGCCCAGGGAGGTGGTGGCGATGGAGGAGGCATAGCCCGGCCTTTGGCCTGGAGGCTGGCGTTCCAAAGCCACCTGCAGGATTCGAACCTGCTGTTGTGGAGGACAGAGCTCGGGCTGCATCAGGCGGCGGGAAGACCCACACCGCGGGCCATCAGGGTCGCCATCAACGGAATGCTGGCGAAGCCGACCAGTTCAATGTTGATGATCCAGGCCAGACGCTTGGCCAGGGCTTCGCTCACCTTCGGCAGCTCACCCTTGCGCAGGGGAATCGCCCAGAGGATGTAGGTGATCGTGGGGTACAGCGAAAGGCCTCCCACGGAGAGATACAGACCAACCTTCCACCAGAACAAAGGGTTCTGGGTGTAGAACTCAGCCCCTTGGCCGAAGTGGATCACCCGCAGGATTCCACTGACCAGAAGTGCCAGGGCAGCGATGCCATAAACGATGTCGGTGATCACCATCGCCGTGGCTTCCTGGCGATTCGGATCCGCTTTGATCAGCTTCCGCTCCAGCACCAGGGCGCCGAAACAGAGCATGAAGCTGAGGTAGTGAACGTAGGCAACGCCAGCGTTTTTGGCGATGTCGGACGTGAGGGCGACGGCCAGGGGCATGGTCGTGGCGACGGAAGGTGCGGCGACCTTAGCCACCCAATTGAATTAACAATGAAAGATTCACTTCAGTAACAGGAAGAAAGAGTGAAATAGCGCACAAAGTATTAATTCGGTAGTCTTTATTATGAGCGCCAGAAAAAAACACTTTGGTTCTAGGTTCAATTCAGCCGTATCGTCATGATGACTAGTTCTCTGAGTGCTTTTCTCGGCGAAATTGGTCGCCATCAACTGCTCACTCCAGAGCAGGAACTCATGATGGGGAGGAAGGTTCAGGCGATGGTCGCCATCACAGAACGCTGTCATCTGGCTGGCGGGAGTGGCCCAGCTTGTGAGTACAGCGATGAAGAAAAAGGCGTGATTCGCCGTGGCGAAAGGGCCAAGAATCAGATGATCACGTCCAACCTTCGTCTTGTCGTCAATCTGGCCAAGCGTTATCAGGGCAAGGGGCTGGACCTTCTCGATCTGATTCAGGAGGGCACCCTTGGCCTCTCCCGTGCCGTTGAGAAATACGACCCCACCCGCGGCCATCGTTTCTCCACGTATGCCTACTGGTGGATTCGGCAGGGGCTGAATCGAGCGCTCTCCACCCAAAGCCGCACGATTCGCATTCCCGTGAATGTGAACGAAAAGCTCACCAAATTACGGGCTGCCAAGGCACGCTTGATGCAGCGCAATGGCCTCAGCCCCAGCGGAGAGCAGCTGGCGGAGTTCATGGAGATCCCCATCGCTGAGGTGGAAGATCTGCTGGCCTGTGAACTGCGCAGCGTCACCGTGAGCCTGCAGGGGGTTGTGAAATCGAAATCGGATCCCTCCGAGCTGGTGGATGTGCTGCCAAGCGAGGAGCTACCGCCGCTGGAACGGGCCGAGATCGCTGAACGCACCGCGTCGGTGTGGTCTTTGCTGGCCAAAGCCAATCTCACCCCGAAAGAACACACCGTTGTGACCCTGCGCTTTGGGCTGGATGGCACCAACGAATGGCGCACCCTTGCCGAGGTGGCTCGCCACATGAACTGTTCACGGGAGTATTGCCGTCAGGTGGTGCAGCGGGCCCTGCGCAAACTGCGCAAGACAGGCATTCAAAGCGGACTCGTGGAATCCATACCCTGAAGATCGGCCCGCCCCGCTGGCGTCTTGCGGAGGAACTGGGGAGAGTGGTCCCAACCGGTTCCCTCCGCATGACTGACCAGGCTGCGCGAACCACCGTTGAAGCCGACGTGCCTGAACGGGAAGTGATCGACGAAAACCTGCTGCGGCGCCTGCTGCAGCGGGCCGGCAGAGGTCTTGCAGCCCCAGCCCTGGAAGCCCTGGAGTTGATGCTTGACCCCGAGACCCCCTCAGCCGCGCGGCTGACGATGCTCGCCGCTCTGAGTTATTTACTGATGCCGGCCGACCTGATTCCAGACCTGCTGCCGGTGGCCGGTTTCAGTGATGATCTGGTGGCGCTTACGGCCATGGTGGGTCTGTGGAGCAATCACGTCACTCCAGCCATCCGGATGCGAGCTCGCCGCAAACTGGATCGCTGGTTTCCCCTGGCGCACTGAATCGCTGAACTGAAACCGTTGAACTAAATCGCTGATCAATGTCTAGCTGGACCCCTGAATTTGAAGCGGACCTCACTCTGCTGCTGAAGGACTGGTTGAAGCAGCAAGGGCGCACCCAGGCCGACCTGCGTCGAAACCTGCGCGCTGTGTCGACCCGAATGCCCGCCCTGCTTGAGGTGCTGGAGCGCGAACACAACATGCGTGGACTGGCTGGACTGGCTGATCGGCTCTGCAGCGTTGAAGCCGAATGGCATGGCCAGCCTTCCAGCGAACCTGCCGGTGTGGCAACGGCCGACGACGATCCGTTCGGGCAACTTGATCTGCTTCTGCAGGAAATTCGAGACGACTGCACCGATTAACGGCCGACACGGGCAAAGTGGTGGCTCAGACATCGCACCGATGACGCGAAATCACCTCCTCAGCGCCTCCGTTCTGTTGATGATGTCGGTGTTTGGCGCCGCCTCGGCCCATGCGCAAACCGAGGGGTGGCTGCGGGGACCGGGTAGCGCCACGGGCAAAGACAGCAAGATTGAAGCGGATTGCATCAAGGCAGAGGACGGCTCCGTCACCTGCGACACCAGGGTGGTCAACCCAGCCAGCGACACCAAGGCTCGCCCCTATTACAACCCCTTCAACGACTGAAGCCCGTGAGTGAACCCACGCGTTCCAAGAGAAGTTTTCTCGGTTTCGTTGATGCAGGTGAGCGCGAGGTCGCCCGACTGCTCACCCTGATCACGGCCGTGGTGATCAGCGCCGCCATCATTCAGCTGATTGTTTCCTTGGGCTCCAAATTGCTGACTGGGTCAGCAGCGACATGGTTGGGCGATGACCTGATCAAAATCCTTGGCGATCTGCTCACCGTGTTGATCGCGCTGGAGGTGCTGCAAAACATCACCAGTTACCTGAGGCGCCACGTGGTGCAGATCGAACTGGTTCTGGTCACCGCGCTGACGGCTGTGGCTCGAAAGGTGATCGTGCTGCCCTCCGGTGCTGAAAACAAACCCCAGCTGCTGGTGGGCCTCGGGATCGCAGTCGTCTCACTTTCAGCGGCTTACTGGTTGGTGAAGCGTGCGAACGCCACTCCCTCCGGCAAACGACTGGGCCGCGGAGGATCAGCCAACAAGCTTGATTTCCAGGACTGAGCTTTAACGAACAAAAGGAAGGCCGCCCTTCCCGAAGGAAAGACGGCCTAACTCGCTCGTTTGCGCATGGCAATCGACCTCAACTTCAGTGTCTGATGCCTTGGAAAAACTCCTCCAGCAATGGAACTGAGACAGGAAGGTCGAAGCGTCTGGCTCAAGGCACCCTGGGGCCATCGGGTCCAGGTGTGAAGCGGCTCTCCTGCGGGGCACCTACGAACGATGCAGAGGGGAGTCGACTGGCTTGACGCTCTTCGTTGTCGCGCCAGACGAATCGCTTACGAATGGGTGGAAACTGTTGGAGCAGGGGCCAGAAAGTCAGTCTGCTTCTGGGGCTTGCTCAGGTGGAGTGTCGGCCGTCATGGGCTCCTCCGATCTCGATGCACTCACTCTCGTCAGCGATGCGACCGACGGCAATCAGCTGTCGTGCTCATTGCCTTTTGGGGGCTGCACGACCCATCGTGGAGGTGGCGTGCCTCGCCGGGCTTAAGCAGCATCCCAGTGCAAGGCGAGCCACAGGGTTCCTGGATCGGGATCAGTGCGCTCCACCCGGTGGCGTTGATGGGGCGAAAGCAGTAAATGATCCCCTGGACTGAGATCCACAATCCGATCGGGGTTCTGCAGCGCAACACAGGCACTCCCGCGCAACACAAGCACCCACTCGTGATCGGACTGATCCATCCATTCGTCACGGGGGGAGCTGAAGCCGTTGGAGGCGATCAACAGCAGTCTCCATGTTTCGGCAGACGCCACCACCTGGGTTGATTCCTCACCCGTTGAAGGGCACGGGGTCGCCAACAGGTTGGCCTCTCCCCCCGGCCGATGGTCACGCTCACCCCAGCGACGACCGATGTCGAACCCCCAGGATCGGGCCAACTGAACAACCTGGTTGTGGTCCGCACAAGCCGCCAGCTGTTCGCGGCTGCTGGAGTCGTTCCGCACACGCTCCGCAAGGGCCTGAAGTTGGGAGATCTTGTTGAGGAAACGGATCAGATCCTGTTCCGCCACGGAGACCACCGCACAGCTCTAACAGTGATCCTGACAACAGACCGATCAGGGGATCGACGCAAAAGTCAGAAGATCCTGACCTTCTGTTTCATGCCGTCCGCAACCAAGGCACTCACCATCGGAGATCTGGAGGCTGGATTCTCGACCTACTGCCAGGCCCTGCGTCGCCTTGTGGCCGATGGACGCGACCTCAACGCCATTCGCCGGACGGTCTGCTGGGACTACCTCAACCGATTGCACACCTCGCTTCCGAAGGATTACCGCTCTCCCGATGAACTGATCCAGCGGTTCCAGAAGGAGGCATCGCCTGCTCAAGCAGACTGATCCAAGCCACATCATCCCTGTGCTGAGCCACCTCCTGCGCTGCTGCATTGGTGCGTTTCTTGTTCTGCTGCTGAGCCTTGGTTCAGCCGGCGCTTCGCTGGCTGCCGGGTCTGACGTCAGCCCCGGCGCCCTGTTGTTCAAACAGCACTGCGCGGGATGCCACATCAACGGTGGCAACATCATTCGCCGGGGGAAAAACCTGAAGCTGAAGACCCTCGAGCGTGAGCAGATCGCAACTGTGAACGCCATCGCAGCCATCGCCCGGGAAGGGCGAGGCCAGATGAGTGGTTACGCCGATGTTCTCGGGAGCGATGAAGATCAGCTCGTGGCTGAATGGGTGCTCATGCAGGCTCAGAACGCCTGGACCCAGGGATAAACCTCGAGCGCCGTCCAGATCCCCTGCTTCCAATAGATGTCGGCCTCAACCAGCCTGCGGACGACGTCGATGCTGTCGGCCTCGAAGATCCCGAAAACATGGGTGCTTCCCTCGGTGGGTCCGAGCGTGACCAGCGTTCCCTGCTCTTTCAGACTTTGGAGACGAGCAAGGTGCTCATCCCGATAGGGAGCACGCTTCTCAAGAGCATCCGCGCAGTAAGTGCCCCACAAAACGAAACGTGCCATAGCGAAGGATGAAATAACAGCGAACTTTTCAGTGGAAAATGATGGCATAGCCGCTTGAACCGTGGCTATGTTGTGAAGGTTGATATCTCTCGAAAGCGATGCTCACTGGGAGCGAACTTCTCAATAAAGTCAAAGACCTGGGTGACATCAGCAAGTCTGACCTTGTTCGTGCCTGTGGCTATGTATCCACAAAAAAAGATGGTGGTGAACGTCTGAATTTCACCGCTTTTTATGAAGCACTGCTAGAGGCCAAAGGCGTCAGTCTTGGCGTGGGTGGAGTTGGCGGCGTGGGCAAAGGCGGCCGCAAACTCAGCTATGTGGCCACTGTGCAAGGCAACGGCAATCTTCTCATCGGCAAGGCCTATACAGCGCTGCTCGACCTGAAACCTGGAGATGAATTTGAAATCAAACTTGGTCGCAAACAGATTCGTCTGACACCGGTGGGTGCCACCGACGAAGACGACGAGTGATTCAACATTAAAAAGCAGTGCAACCCCGGCATTGGCCGGGGTTTTTCATGGCTTGAGCGGGATGGCAGCCCCTAGGGCTGATCGGCAGCGGCACGCAACTCAGCGCAAAAACGACCAGCTTCCTGAGCTATGTCCCCGGGCGACGCTGCCGCCATCCGTTTCACAAGTGCACTGCCCACAATCGCTCCATCGGCACCCCAACCCCGAACCTGACGCACCTGCTCGGCACCGGAGATCCCAAAACCAACCGCAACAGGAACCGGTGAGGTTTGTTTGAGTTGCTGCACCAAACCTTCAACCCTGCTTTCCATCTGAGCTCGCTCACCGGTGACACCGGTGACACTCACCAGGTAGGTGAAACCTCGGCTGCATGTAGCAATCCGACCCATCCGATCTTGGGGAGTGGTGGGTGCAACCAAGAGCACCAAATCCAAGCCATAACGCTCTGCGATTGTCGACAGCCGCTCCGCTTCCTCAAGGGGTAGATCAGGGACCACCAAACCCGCCGCACCAGCCTCCGCTGCGGACTGGCAAAACGCCTCCATCCCCACATTGAGCAGTGGATTGGAATACGTGAACAGGATCACGGGAATCTGCAGCTGGCCTTTCAACGAGCGCAGCATGTCCAGAACACCCTTTGGCGTGGTTCCGGCGGCAAGGGCCCGGGACGCAGCAGCCTGAATGACCGGCCCATCAGCAAGGGGGTCGCTGTAAGGCATTCCCAGTTCGACCATGTCAGCCCCTGCACGTTGCAGGCTGAGCAGCACATCAGCGGTGACAGAGAGATCTGGATCGCCGGCCATCAGGAATGGCATCAAGGCGAGGCGACCGTCCTGCTTCAGCTGCTCAAAGCGCTGGGCGATGGAAGAGGACTGCTGATTGGGCATCTCGGTCAACCGACCAGGAACAAACTTCGGAAGCCTATGAGTCGACGGGGGCATCGCCGTCCGCGGAAACCGAGGCATCCGCTCCAATCTTGCGCAACAGCGCCTGTTGCTCCTCCTCTGGAAGAGCATCAAAACGGGCTTGAAGCGCCTCAGCTTCCTGTTTGTCGTACACCTCGCGGTAGCGACGCCGCTGATCCATGTAGGTCATCTGGCCGGTGACCACACGGAACAGGTAAGAGCTTGTCCACACCACCACAATCACAACCAGCAGGGCCTCCGCAGCAATCCCT
Source organism: Synechococcus sp. MU1651 (assembly GCF_023630635.1). Taxonomy (NCBI): domain Bacteria; kingdom Bacillati; phylum Cyanobacteriota; class Cyanophyceae; order Synechococcales; family Synechococcaceae; genus Synechococcus; species Synechococcus sp. MU1651. The sequence continues at coordinate 22,130 of NZ_JAKUHJ010000006.1, read as the reverse complement.
GCCGAAAACCCCTCAAAGCCTGCAGCCTGAAAGCCGACTTGCCCAAGCCCGCCCAGCAGGAGGACTGCAAGTCCGATCAGAAGAACCTTGCCACGCGTCAATTCAGACGTCTCCTTGCCCGCTCAGCCGGAAATTGAGGAAGGGGGCAAACAGAATCATCCCCGGGAAAAAGAGGAAGACCAGGCCATAGATGCCCAGACGCTCCAGCTTGCCCATGCGATGCCAACGCTGGTTCATCCACGCGTACAGGGCGAGGGGAACCACAACGAGATACAGGCCGCCCAGAACGGTGTAGGCCAACAGAACCAACAACGTGTCCTGTGGGACTTGAGAAAGCAGGGACGAAAGGTCCAAGGCCTGAGGACATCTGGGGGAAATCTAAGATGTCCGGGCGGGGGCATGGCGGAATCGGTAGACGCACGCGACTTAAAATCGCTTGGGCCGAAAGGCCTGTGGGGGTTCAAGTCCCCCTGCCCCCACCACCTGAGCTCAAGACGGCAGCAACTCAGCCAGCTTGGTGCGGAAATCTCCCTTGGGCATGCCGCCCTTCAGTTCTCCCTCGATCGAAAAATCTCCATCGGGATCGTTCACCAGGAGGTAGGTGGGCCAGCCCATCCCCTCCTTGTTGGGGTACTGCTTGAGCAGGATCTTCCGGTATTTCCGATACATCTCCGTGTCCTGCAGCATCACGGAGATGAAGCTGCAGCCGAGTTCCTCGGCCACCTTGCCGTCGTAGTGACTCATGCGGTGACAGGTGCCGCAGTCTTCAGAGCTGAACTTGATCAGGTGCATCGGCAACGGCCCAGGACAGGATCTCTCCAGCATGGAAAGGAACCAGTCCATTCACAAGTTCCGGCACGAGATGGTCACGGCGTTGCAACGTGATGCGACGCGTGTTGGCTGGACGGTTGTAGAAGGCCGGCCCATTCAGGCTGGTGAAGGCTTCGAGATGCTCCAGGGCGCCCTCCTCATCAAAAACCTGGGCGTAGCTCTCCAGGGCGAAGGGCGCATTGAAGATGCCGGCGCATCCGCAGGCACTTTCCTTGGATGCCCGTTCGTGCGGTGCCGTGTCGGTGCCGAGAAAGAAGCGTGGGTCACCGCTGGTGGCCGCCCGGCGCAGGGCCTGACGGTGACATTCCCGCTTGGCCACGGGGAGGCAATAAAAATCACTGCGCAACCCGCCGGCAAACATCGCGTTGCGGTTGATGTGCAGATGGTGGGGGGTGATGGTGGCGGCGAGATGACGATCCGCTGAGCTGACGTATTGCACCGCTTGCTCGGTGGTGATGTGCTCGAACACAACCTTCAGCTCGGGATGGCGGTCCCGCAGTGGTGCCAGATGGCGTTCGATGAACACCGCCTCTCGGTCGAAGATATCGATCTCGCTGTCCGTGACTTCACCATGGATCAGCAAGGGCATGCCGATCCGGGCCATCGTTCCCAGCACGGGATCGATCTGCAGCAGATCCGTCACCCCTGCGGCGGAATTGGTGGTGGCGTTGGCGGGGTAAAGCTTGGCGGCAGCAAAAACGCCCTCTCGAAATCCTGTCTCCAACTCGGCAGGAGCGATCGAATCCGTGAGGTACGCCGTCATCAGGGGCGTGAACTCCAGATCAGCGGGGCACGCCGCATGGATACGGTCGCGGTATGCCCGTGCGGCAGCCACCGTGGTCACCGGGGGACGCAGGTTGGGCATCACGATGGCCCGCTGAAAACGGCGGGCGGTATGGGCCACAACCTGGTTCAGCATCTCCCCGTCGCGGAGATGCACGTGCCAATCATCAGGGGCGATGATCGAGATCTGATCAGACATTCAGCTGCAAACCGTTCACGGCAAGGCGCAAGGCATCGAGGCGATCACCAGTGATGTGGCTTTGGGGGAGCCGATCCAACAGCTTCAGCTTCTGCAGGCGCTTCTCCGTGCTGCCCGTTGCACCGACCAGGAACACCTGACGACTCTCTTCAATCGCTTCCTTAACGGCATTCTCGAGGGCGATCGCAGCGGTGACCCCCAGGTGGGACACCTCGGAGAGGTCGAAGACCACCGCCTGACAATTGCCGATGGCGTTGTGCTCACGCGAGATGGCCTTGGCCACGCCGAAGATCATCGGCCCGGCGAGCTGGAACAACAGAACCTTGCCGGAGGCCTGATCCAGCAACACCTGCTCTTCATCGGTCAGCTCCACATCGTCATCGGCGGTGCTGATCGTTTTCACTTTTCTGGACTGCAACGCGCTCATCCGATCAATGGTGAGCACGTTGGCCACGAAAACTCCGATGCCCACTGCAGTGATGAGATCCACCAGCACCGTGAGCGCAATCACGCCGTAGGTGATCACCGCAGCTTTCACCGAGAGGTGGTGGGCCCGTTGGAGGAAATCCCAATCAATGATGTCGATGCCCACCTTCAGGGCGATGCCCGCCAGCACAGCGAGGGGAATCGTGGACGCAAGGGGCGCGGCAGCCAAAACGACCACCATCAGAATCAGCGCGCGGACAATGCCCGACAGGGCTGAGCGTCCGCCGGCCTGAATGTTCACGACGGTGCCCATCGTGGCTCCCGCCCCAGGCAGTCCGCCAAAGACGCCCGACGCGATGTTGGCCAGTCCCTGACCCACCAATTCCTTGTTGGAGTTGTGCTCCGTGCGGGTGAGGCTGTCAGCCACAACGGAGGTGAGCAGCGCATCGATGCAGCCGAGCATGCCCAGCACTGCGGCATCCACGAACATCAAACGCAGCTGTCCGCCCGAAAAGGTGGGCACATGCAGGCTGGGGAGCTCAGCATTGAACGGAGGAATGGTCTTGAGACCGGCGTCGTGGAACAGGGTCATCGACAGCACCGTTCCCAGCACCAGCGCCAGCAGCTGCGGCGGGCAGAAACGCTTCACGCTGGCTGGGGTGAACCAAAGGATCGCAACGGTGATCAACGCCAGCGCCAGCTCCATCGGCTGAATTCCGGCAATCAAACCCGGCAGGTTGGACAGGGTTCCCATCACCCCGCCCGATGCGGTCTGCCCCAGGAAAGCGGGCAGCTGGAGAATCACCAGGATGGCTCCAATCCCCGACATGAAGCCAGAGATCACGGTGTAAGGCATCTGGGTGACGTATCGACCCAGACGGAACACGCCAAAAAGGATCTGAAACAGACCCGCCAGGATGACCACGGTGAAGGCCATGGCCATGGCCGTTTCCTTGTCCGGAGCTGTGGCGGTGAAGCTCAGGATCACCGACGTGAACACCACGGTCATGGGACCGGTGGGTTCGGAGATCAAGGTGGGCGTTCCGCCGAAGAGAGACGCCACCAAGCCGATGATCACGGCGCCCCAAAGCCCAGGGGCAGGGTCACCCGTTGCGGCGACCCCGAAGGCCAGGGCCATCGGCAGAGCAATCACCGCGGCGGTCACTCCACCAAAGGCGTCACCCCGGAGGTTGCTGGTGCTGATCCGGTTCAACAAGGTTTCTTATCTATTACCCAGGTGAGTGACCTTAGGTTGATTCGCTTCAAAGCACAATCCCCGTACAGCTGAGCTCGCTCCATGCCTGAATTTCTGCAGGCCTCGATCCAAGTGCTCCTGGGCATCGGACTGCTTTTCGGTGGCGGGGAACTGTTCGTTCAGGGGTCCGTCGCCATGGCGGTGATCTTCGGCATTCCCCAGCTCGTGATCGGCCTCACGGTGGTGTCTCTGGGCACCAGCGCCCCGGAACTATTCGTGAGCCTGAGTTCGGTGCTGCAGGGAGCTGACGCCCTCGCCGTGAGCAATGTGGTGGGCAGCAACATCTTCAACGTGATGGTGGTGCTGGGCAGCAGCGCCCTCGTGCTGCCCTTGCGGGTTGAAAGCCGCCTGGTGAGGCGGGATGTGCCTCTGATGATTGCCATCTCAGCGGCGGTCTGGGGCATGGCCTCCGCAGGACGGGTCACCTGGCAAGCGGGCCTGGCCTTGCTGTTGGGGCTGGTGATCAACACCATCTGGGAGATCCGCACTGCCCGTGAAGAACCGGACGACAGCGGCAGCGCTGAACCCGAAATCAGTGACGAAGCAAACAAAGGTGGATTGATCCCAGCTTCGGTGCGATTGATTGCCGGCATCAGCGTTCTCTCGATCGGATCCAGGGTTCTGGTGAATGGCGCGGTCAGCGCCGCAACCCTTCTGGGGGTTAGTGAGGCAGTGATCGGTCTGACAATCGTTTCAGCCGGAACGTCGATGCCCGAATTGATCACGTCCCTGGTGGCCGCCCTGCGCGGGCGCACCGATCTGGCGATCGGCAACGTGGTGGGCAGCTGCCTGTTGAACCTGATGCTGGTGCTGGGCGGCGGAGCCATAGCGGCAGCTGGCAACGGACTTGAAGTCAGCCCGGAACTGATTCAGGACGACTTGCCGGTAATGCTGCTCACCAGCCTGGCCTGTATGCCAATTTTTTGGACGAACGGTCGAATATCCCGCTTGGAAGGAGGGCTACTTCTCGGCCTATATGTTCTGTATCTGGTCGACAATGTTTTGCCACGAACGGCTATGGCCACCTGGGCCGATGAATTTCGCCTTGTGATGCTCTGCGCTGTAATTCCAATCGTGATGATTGTGATTTTCACCCAGGCAGTTTTTTATTGGCGGGACAACCAGAACAGTCCAACCACTTAAATCAATGGCTAAAAAGCGATTGCCTTTTGGCTATTAGCAGCCACGTGATCCAACTCATCTCTGGCAATTAATTCGATTACATCTCGAAGAGTTTTTGGCTCACATTCATCACGGGCAGCCCACATATTTCCCTCTTTTCTCCAATAGGCTGTTGCAATGGGAGTTACGGGCTGCTGCAACCATTCATCTGGCTGCTCCAGAAGCATGCGCCGGTACGTTTTGACAGCTTCGGCCTCAACAGCTTCTCCAAGCAAAGAGGCCAACTCGTGATCCAACAAGGTAGTAAAAGCAAATACCCAATAAACAAGGACAGCTACATGCCTTGCCACAAAGCGATCTACCCATAAAGACAATCCACCAAGATCACGAGAAAAAATGTCTTCATGCGTCTGCTCATTACTATCCTGCCGACGTGCCAGCTCCAGAGTTTTACGAATAGCACCGCTCTGATCGAGGCCAATCGTCTCAAGGTAATGACAAGCACTTTCCTCAGCTGTATAGGCCGTGCGAGCAATAATCTCTAAAGATGCTGCCCGGCGAGCGTCAGCTGCAGGCCAAAAAAGGCTGAGCAACTGCTCCCCTGATTCAATCAAAAAATGAGCAAAATCAGCCTTATGACCTCGAGTCTGCATGAATGATTCCACGTCATATATATCGATCTAATCGTGGTCTAGTTCGCCATATATGCATTGTCTTGCACCTTTCATACTGTCGAAAGAATTGCCGGATCACTACATCGTCACAAACTCCTCTGAAACAGAGGGGTGCAGTGCCATGGTGCGATCGAAATCGGCCTTGGTGGCGCCCATCCCCACGGCAATCGCCGCCATCTGAATGATCTCCGCGGCATGCTCGCCCACCATGTGGCAGCCCAACACCCGATCGGTGGCCTTCTCCACCACCAACTTGAGCAGACAACGGGGACCGGAGGCGGGCAGGGCCCGCGCCATGGACCGGAAGCGGGCTCGATGCACAACAACACCATCCACGCCATGGCGTTCGATGGCCTGTTCTTCCGATAGGCCCACGGTCGCCAGCTCTGGATCGCTGAACACGGCACTGGCCACCAGGTCGTGGTTCACCTGCCGCTGACGCGACCCGAAGACGCTGTCGGCGAAGGCACGACCTTCATCAATGGCCACAGGCGTGAGGTTGACCCGATCGGTGACATCACCGACAGCATGGATGTGGGGAACCGAGGTGCAGGAGTTGGCATCGACCCTGATGCGGCCGTTCTCGGTCGCTACGCCGGCAGCATCCAGCCCAAGATCCGCAAGCCAGGGGCGACGCCCTGTGGCCATCAACACACCGCCGCAAGCCAAAGACTCACCATTGCCCAGCCGCGCCGTCAGCGCCCCGAGCTCTCCCTCCACGGACACCAGCGTTTGCTCCAACAGCACCTCGATGCCCTGCTCACGCATGCCACCCAGCACGGCATCGGCCAACTCGGCATCAAAACCGCGCAACAAGCGCGGACCACGCACCACCTGGGTGACCGCAACACCAAGGCCCCGCAGGATGCAGGCAAACTCGCAGGAAATGAAGCCTGCGCCCACCACGACCACGGCTGAGGGGACATCCTCCAGAAGGAACATGTCGTCGCTGACCCAGGTGTGTTCAACCCCAGGGATCTCCGGCCGGACCGGCCGGCCACCAACCGCCACCAGAAAGCGCGGGGCCGAGAGTTCCTCTCGCAGGGGCCCACCGCGTTGATCGGAAATGCCAATGCGATCTGCTGCCGTGAAGCGTCCCCAACCGGAGATCAACTGAACGCCGGCCTTCTCCAGAAATCCGAGATGGAGGGCATTGAGCCGATCCACCTCGGCGCGCACCCGACGCAGGAGATCAGGCACATCCGAACGCACCGAACCGATCTCAAGGCCGTAGGCCGAGGCATCCGCCAATTGATGGCGGGCCTGGGCGCCGTACACCAAAAGCTTCTTGGGAACACAGCCGCGGATCACGCAGGTGCCGCCGACGCGATCACCCTCCACGATGGCAACGCGGGCTCCATGACGGGCCGCGCGTTTCGCAGCGGCCAGACCACCGGAGCCTGCTCCGAGCACAACCAGATCCAGATCAGCGCCCATAACAGAAGGGTGCTCGAGACGACGGGCGTCATCGTAAAGATGGCGTTATGGTCCGGGGAAGGAGGCCATAAAGGCCCAAGACGAGTCGGTCGTATTTCAACCGCGTCCTTAAACCATGAACCGTTCTTCCAAGCGCCGCAGGCAGCCGCCTGAACCTGAGCTGCGCCTCAAACGATCGCAACGCCGCGAGATCGTGATGATGATCACCAGCGACGACATGAAACTGCGGCTGAAGCAGTTGGCTGATCAGGGCCGCCAGCAGGACTGTCTGGCGCTGATGCACGAACTGGGCGACTGGCAGTCCTATGGACGGGCAACGCTTGCGCCAATCCTGCATGCCCCTTTCATCGGAATCAGCTGAACCCCTGAGCTGGTCGGACCTGGCCAGCCTGGCGATGCCGGAACCGAATCGGATTGAAGGGCCGACCAGTGCCCAGGCCACGTTGCGCCTGTTCGGACAGCCTGAATCCAACGTGATGGTCACGCTGTACCGCGACCACCACGCCTGGTGCCCCTACTGCCAAAAAATCTGGCTGTGGCTGGAGTTCAAGCGCATCCCCTACCGGATCCGCAAAGTCACCATGCGCTGCTACGGCCCGAAGGAGCCGTGGTTCCTGGAGAAAGTGCCCTCAGGGATGTTGCCGGCCCTGGAGCTCAACGGGCGGCTGATCACCGAAAGCGACGACATCCTGCTGGCCCTCGAACAGCAGTTCGGCCCCCTGGGCATGGCGATGACAGTGCCGGAAGCTCTGGAGCTGCGCCGTCTTGAACGGCTGCTGTTTCAGGCCTGGTGCATCTGGCTGTGTTCACCACGGCTGAGTCCGAGGCAACAGGTTCTGGCCCGAGAGCAGTTTCAAGACATCGCCCGGCGCTTCGAACGGGAGCTGAACCGGGAGGAAGGACCGTGGCTTCGGGGCCCGGAGCCGCAGACCGTGGATCTGATCTTCGTTCCCTACGTGGAACGGATGAATGCCTCGCTGGCTTACTACAAGGGATACCGGCTGAGGGCTGAGCATCCAGCCATTGACCGCTGGTGCCGTGCCCTGGAGCAACTGGAGACCTACCGCGGCACCCAAAGCGACTTTCACACCCATGCCCATGACCTGCCGCCCCAGATGGGCGGCTGCTGGCCCGACGATGGAGCGGAAGCAAAGCGCCTGGCCGAACGGATCGACCGAGGTGATGGCCTCGGCGAGGACGAAGCCTGCTGGGATGCGGACCATCAAGCCGATCAGGCCGTCATCGCCCTGAGCCGGGTGCTGCGTCACCAGCAACGGCTGCGCGAGGTGAACCCCATGGGTGCTGCAGCCTTTGACCAGCCCCTGCGCTGTGCCCTCACCCGGTTGGTTCGCAACACCCCCTGCCCGCCTCCAGCGGGGAGTGCCGCCGGGCTGCGCTATCTGCGCGATCGCATTTCGGTGCCAAGGGATATGCCACTCCCGGCCGCTCGACTGCTACGTCAGGCCCTTGAAGCCACCGCCCAGCTGGATGGCCCTGAGCAGGCCAAGCCCTTGCCGGTGAGGGATCGCTTTGATCAGGATCCCCGACCATTCTTAATTGGGTCATAGTGCGGGGGCGTCAACGCTGAGTCGTGCCCCTGCGGCTGCCCGCTTACCAACCGATCCCCGCCCCCGATCGGGGGACCGATCTGATTGAGGTGTCAGCGGCGCAGCTGCAGCCGACCCAGTGGTGTGTGGGACTGGCGGAGATCTGGTCGCGCGAGAAGGATTTCGCCCAGGACACCCGTCAGCAACGTCTTGACTACCTGCGCGGCAAACCGGTCCCTTTGATCCGATCTGCCGATGGCGCCATGTGGATGCTGGACCGGCACCACCGGCTGCGAGGCCTGATCGGCATTGATCCAGGGGCCACCACCTGGGGTTACGTGGTGGAGGAGCTGCCAACCGCCGACCGAAGCGCTGTGCTGGCCCATCTGCACAACCAGGGCTGGCTCTACCTCTACGACGGACGAGGCAACGGCCCGCGCCCAGCCGAGCAGCTACCCACGAGCCTGCTGGGACTGGACGACGATCCCTACAGGAGCCTCGTGTGGAAGCTGAAGCAGGAGGGGTGGATCAAGCCTCAGCCCCTGATCCCGTATCACGAGTTTCGTTGGGGTGCCTGGCTGCGCAGCCGGCCCCTGCCCCCCTTTAGCTCCAGGCGCCTGGAGCCGGCACTCGCAGCAGCCCGCCAGCTGGTGTGCTCAGCCGCTGCACAGGACATGCCGGGCTGGAAAGGTGACAAGAAAGCCTGCCGCTGATCAGCGCTTCTTGCGGGAATCGATCTGCAGCAGATCCTTCACCTTCTGCACCTGACCGGCGAGCTGGGGGTCGGAGGCCAGTTTCTTCTCCACCTGCTCGATCGCGTACATCACCGTGGTGTGGTCTTTTCCGCCGAAGTTGTCGCCGATCCTCGGCAGGCTGAGGTCGGTGCCCTGGCGCATGAGGTACATCCCCACCTGTCGGGCCTGGCTCACGGCGCGGCGACGGGTGCTGCTGCACATCTCCTCGGCCGTGACATCAAACACCTCAGACACCTTGTCGATCACCTGTTGCGGCGTGACCTCCACCCCCTGCCCCGTGGGGTCGAGCATCGGTGCCACGGATTCCACGGTCATCGGCAGCCCCGTGATGGAGGCGAAGGCCACAGCCCGGGTCAGGGCCCCTTCCAACTCGCGGATGTTCGAGGTGAAGCGACCGGCGATGTACTGGATCAGATCACGGGGCAGCGACATGCGCTCCTGCTCCGCTTTCTTCTGAAGAATCGCCATGCGTGTCTCCAGGTCAGGCGACTGAATGTCTGCGATCAGGCCCATCTGGAACCGGGAGATCAGGCGCTGCTGCAACCGTGGAATCTGGCTGGGGGGACGATCACTGGCGATCACCACCTGACGCCCTGCCTCATGCAGGGCATTAAAGGTGTGGAAGAACTCCTCCTGGGTGTACTCCTTGCCCTCGATGAATTGAATGTCGTCCACCAGGATCAGATCGGCGGCGCGGTAGCGATCGCGGAAGGCCTGCATGCCGTCCTTGCGGATGGCCTGGATCAAGTCATTGGTGAAGGTTTCGGTGGAGACATAGGCCACCCGAGCCCCTGGGTCGATTTCCAACCGGTAATGACCAATGGCTTGCATCAGGTGGGTTTTGCCCAGGCCCACACCGCCGCAGATGAACAGGGGGTTGAACTCCCGGCCCGGTGCTTCAGCCACAGCCAAAGCCGCCGCATGGGCCATCCGGCTGTTGGGGCCGACCACAAAACGGCCGAACACGTAGCGGGGATTGAGCCCGGGCAGGTAGCGGCGTGGGGAGCCGTTCCGCGCTGGAGCCGATGCCGACTCCTGGGCCGCTGGAGGCGGTGCCGCATCTGCAGCGGCTGAGGCCTCATCGGTGGCATCCGGCAGCGGCAAGGCGGTTTCCGCCAGCACCGTCACCTGGACGGGCTGACCGCTGATGCTGCTGGCCATCTCGGCGATCGTGGGCAGCAGCTGCTCCCGCAGACGAACGCTGGCAAAGGGATTCGGGGCCAGAAGCTTCAGCTCTCCATTGGCAAAGCCGCTGCAACCCGTGGGGCGAATGAAGGTCTCGAAGGTGGGCTTGCTCAGCTTCGCCTGCAACCCATCCCGCACCTTGATCCAGAGCTCTTCGCCCGTCTGCGCCAAAACCGCCCATCGCCCAAGCGCTGAATCTACGCATGCCTATCCGCTCAGGCCGTCTTAAATGCATCAGCACACATCTCGTCGTGATGCCCAACGCCCAGCATTGGCTCGCCATCGCCCTGGCCGGGAGCGCACTCTCCGGTTGCAGCCTGGTGAGAGACCAGCTGGGTCTGACCCCCAAGCCACCGATGACGGCGCCACCGGTGGTGCACGATCAGCCCCGCAGCGCGCCTCTGCAACCGGGGGACAACGTGATCGTGAAGGCGGTGGATCGCGTCGGTCCGGCGGTGGTGCGCATCGATGTGGTGAAGGAGATCTCCAACCCCTTCGGAGGGATTTTTGGGATGGGTCCCTCCAGCCAGCGGCAGCAGGGCCAGGGCTCCGGCTTCATCACCCGGGCCAGCGGCCTGATCTTCACCAATGAGCACGTGGTGCGTGGTGCCGATCAGGTGGCGGTGACCCTGCCGGACGGACGCAATTTCAAAGGCAAGGTTCTCGGCACCGACCCCCTCACCGACGTGGCGGTGGTGAAAGTGGTGGCCGACAACCTGCCGGTGGCGGCCCTGGGTAACTCCGACCAGCTCAAACCGGGGGAATGGGCCATTGCCATCGGCAATCCCTTCGGCCTGAACAACACCGTAACGGCCGGCATCATCAGCGCCGTCGGCCGCCTCAATGCGATCGGTGACGGCCAGCGGGTTCCCTACATCCAGACCGATGCAGCGGTGAACCCCGGCAACAGCGGCGGCCCGTTGATCAATGCCGCCGGTCAGGTGATCGGCATCAACACAGCGATCCGCACGGCCCCAGGTGGCGGCTTGAGTTTTGCGGTTCCGATCAACCTGGCCAAGCGGATCGCGCAACAGATCGTCAGCACCGGCCAGGCCTCCCATCCCTTCATCGGCGTGCAGCTGATGAACCTCACGCCGCAGCTGGCGCGGGAAATCAACGCCACCAACAGCGCCTGCACGGTGCCCGAGCTGAATGGCGTGTTGGTGAAGGAGGTGGTGAAAGGCACTCCTGCCGCTGCGGCCGGAATCCGCCAGTGCGATCTGATCCTCAAGGTGGAAGACAACCCCGTTCAAACCCCCACCGAAGTGCAACTCGCCGTGGACCGCGGCCAGGTGGGGGAACCGATGCAGCTCAGACTTCAACGCAACGGAAGGGAGCTGATCGTGCAGGTGCGCCCGCGGGAACTGCCTCGCAACAATTGAGATGGTGCAGATCGTTGTGATGGCCCGCTGGCCATCACCGGGCCGATGCAAACGCCGCTTGAGCCGCGACCTCAACCATGAGCTGGGCTTGGCCAACAGCAGCGAACGCGCCACAAGGATCCAACGGCGGCTCACGCAGCACACCGCAGCGGTGGTGCGGAGCCTCGCGTGCACCATGGAGATCGAGCCGGTGCTGGCGGTGAGCGGACTCGGCCCCCGTGCGGCCGATCGCTGGGGGCAACAGCTGGGGCTGAGGCAGGTGCGGATGCAGGGGAGGGGGCAACTCGGCACCCGATTGCGACGGCAATTGATGGACAGCCATCGCCACAACAGACCCTGCCTCGTGATCGGCACGGATCTGCCCGAACTCAATCCCGATGACTTGAAGCAGGCCGTTGAGCAGTTGGAGCAGCATGACCTGGTGCTGGGGCCAGCCTCCGATGGGGGCTACTGGCTGCTGGGGATCGGCGCATCCCTGATCCGCAGCCCGCAGCACTGGCCGCTGATCGGCATTCCCTGGGGCGGCCCCAGGGTGCTGGAGGCAACTCTGGAGGCGGCGCGCAGGCGACAGCTCTCATCGGCCCTCGTGGCCCAACGGAATGATCTGGATCACTGGAGCGATCTGAAGCCATGGCAGGGCTGAGCGTTGTGATTCCAACCCTGGATGAAGCAAGCAGGCTGCCACTGCTGCTGGCGGATCTGCAGCGATGGCCGGGGGAGTTGGAGGTGATCGTCTCGGATGGCGGCAGCAGGGATCACACCCGGGCGGTGGCTCAGCTGGCCGACGCCAACGTGCTCAACAGCCCCACCTCCGGGCGGGGTCCACAGCTGCGCTGGGGCGTTGGCCACAGCTCCCATGCCTGGGTGCTGGTGCTGCACGCCGACAGCCGCCTGCCGGACACCTGGCACCACAAGGTGGGAGCGATTCTGAACAGGCCGGAGGCGCACCTGAGCGCCTGGTGCTTCGACTTCAAGGTGGAGGCGCATGGGCGGCCGATGCTGTGGCTGCTGGAGCGGATGGTGAACCTGCGCAGCCGTTGGCTGCAACGCCCTTACGGCGATCAGGGCCTGTTGATTCAGCGCCAGCTGTATGAACGCGTGGGCGGTTACCGGCCCCTGGCGCTGATGGAAGACCTGGACCTGGTGGAACGCCTGAGCCAGGTCGCTCCCCTCCGTTCATTGAACTGTGCCCTGCTCACCAGCGCAGAGCGCTGGCAGAAGCGAAGCGTGCTGGTGCAGGCCTGGCGCAATGCCCGGCTGCGCTGGCTGTGGCGTCAGGGCCGATCAACGGAGCAGCTGTTGCGGCTCTACAGGCGCTGAAGGGTCCGATCAGTTGGCGTACCAGAAGGCACAGCGATGGCCCTGGGGCTCGAGATCCCAGCCCTGGCCCTGATAGAAGCTGACGACGCCCGGATCGGCGAACAGGCTGACCCGCTCGGTTCCCATCTCATCAAGGGCCTCGAGGATGTAAGCCATCATCTGCTTGCCCAGACCATTGCCCTGGTACAGGGGATGGACGGCCACGTCCCAGACGGTGGCTTCGAAAACACCATCCCCGGTGCAGCGCGCAAATCCCACCAGACGAGGCACCCGTGGGTCGTGCCGCCAAAGGCCAACTTTGAGCAGGCTGTGGCTGAGGGCCTTACGCACCCGGCGAATCGGCCGGCGGCTCCAGCCCACCGCTTCCAGCAACTGCTCGAGTTCCACCAGATCGAAGGGGTACTCCTGGCTGAACACCAAGGTGATCTGGTCATTGGCGCAGGGGCAGAGACGCGCCCCATGGCCGTACTGCTCCAACAGAGGATCAGCAGGCATGGGCAGAGGAGCGATCACAGACGCGCCAACCCCCGCTCCTGCAGATCAGCCAGCTGGGCGTAGAGCCCACCGCGGGCCCTGAGCTCGCGATGGGTTCCCTGCTCGATCAGTTCACCGCGGCGCAGCACGAGAATGCGATCCGAGGCTTCCACCGTGGCCAGGCGATGGGCAATAACGATGGCGGTGCGCTTTTGCAGCAGGCGATCGAGATCAGCCTGCAGCGTCGCCTCCGTTGAAGGGTCCATGAAGGCGGTGGCTTCATCCATCACCAACACCGTTGGCTTGCGGATCGCCACCCGGGCCACCGCCAGCAGCTGGCGCTCGCCTGAGGAGAGGTTGCCGCCCCGCTCGCGCAGCTCCGTCTCTAGCCCGTTGGGAAGCTTGGCCAGCAGCTCGTTGAGACCAAGCTCAGCACAGACCTGAGCCAGCTCTCGATCGCTCACCGACGCATTGAGCCGAAGGTTGTCGGCCACATTGCCGCTGAACAGGAACGTGTCTTGAAGCACGACGCCCAGCTCACGCCGGAGATCCGCCATCGGGATCGTGCGGATGTCCCGTCCATCAAGAAGGATGCGCCCCTGCTGGGGTTCATACAGGCGGCAGAGCAGGCGGATGATCGTGCTTTTGCCCGACCCCGTGGGGCCCACCAGGGCGACATGTTCTCCGGGGGCGATGCGGAAGGAGAGGTTGCGGAGGATCGGATCGTCCGGCCGATAGGCGAAGCTCACGTTCTCGAAGATCACCTCACCGCCACCGCCACCGCCACTCACGTGGGGGAGAACCCCTTTGGCCTCAGCGATCTCGAGGGGCTCCTCCATCAACTCGCCGATGCGTTCGACCGCCGTCAGCCCACCCTGGATCTGGGTGAAACGCTCCGCCAGCTGACGCAGCGGATCAAACAGGCGTTGGGAGGCCAGGATGAAGGTGGTGAGGGTGCCAAGACCCATGGCGCCATTGGTCACCATCAAGCCGCCAAGGGCCAGAACCAAGGCAATGGCGGCCAGAGCCACCCATTCCAGGAAGGCTGAAATGCTGCTGTCGAAAAAGATCGTTCCGTTCACAGCGCTGCGATAGTGCATGCCGGTGCGCAGGAAGCGGGCGCTGTTGACCGTTTCACGGCCATACATCTGAACCACCTCGAGGCCCTGGAGGTTCTCCTGGAAATCGGCATTGAGCTGGGAGAGCTCTTCACGCACGCGGTAATTGGCCTTGCGGTAACGGCGCTGCAGCCAAAGCACGGCCAGGGGGACGGGCACCTGCGTGAACAACAGCAGCAGCCCCAGCCTCCACTCGATGAACAACATCGTTGAGGCCAGCACCAGCAGGCTCACCAGATCGTTGAGCACGCCCACGGCACCACTGCCGAACACCTCGGCCAGGGCATCCACATCGCTAGTGAGCCGTGTGAGCAACTTGCCCACCGGCATGCGGTCGTGAAACCGCAGGGACAGCGACAACGCATGCTCAAACAGGTCGTCGCGGATGCGGGCGGTGAGCCGTTGTCCGACGGCCAGGATGCTGAATTGCTGCACCCCCTGCAGGCCGAGCCGCAGCAGCACGGAAACGAAGTAGAGCCCGATGATCACGCGGATCGAGGCAGAGAGGCTCATCCCCGAAAGGAAGGGAAGACTGGACTCTCCGCGCAGGACGCTGACGGCCTGACCGAGCAGAACGGGTTGCAGTGCTCCGGCAAAGGCCAAAGGCAGCAGCAACAGCAGGGCCACCAGCAGCCGCCGGCGATCCCGCACGAGATAACGACCGAGACGACGGACCCGGCGCCAATCGGCGACGGCCCCCATCAGCTGGAGCTCCCGACGGGTGTTGCGGCGCGGATCGCATCAACGATGGAGGCCAAGGGGCCGTGGTCGAGGCGAACGGACAGGGGGTGCCCCACCAGTCGAGCTGTGGAGTGGAACAGGTCTTCGATGGCGATCAGGCCGTTCTCCCGCAGGGTGCGACCGGTGGCCACCAGGTCGACAATCGCTTCCGACATTCCGGTGATGGGCCCCAGCTCCACCGAGCCATTGAGGTGAACCAACTCAACGGGAAGGTCGAGGGCATCGAAATATTCCCGGGCGCAGTGGGTGAATTTGCTGGCGACGCGGCAGTGGGCGGGCAGATCAGCGGCCCGGGTGTAACCACTGCTCTCCTGAACCGCCACAGCCATGCGGCAGCCGCCAAAGCCCAGGTCCACCAGTTGAGCGACGGGGAGTTGGTGCTCCTTGAGCACGTCGTAACCCACCACCCCCAGCTGAGCCTGGCCGTAGGCCACGTAGGTGGGCACATCGCCGTTGCGAACAAGCAGGGCCCGGGCGCGCCCGCAAGGGGTGGGCACCATCAACTGGCGGTTGTTTTTGTCCAGTACAGCGGAGAAATCAAGACCAGCCTCCGCAAAGCGGGCCACCGAGTCTTTGAGCAGCGCTCCTTTGGCCAACGCGACGGTGATCATGGGTCCAGCGCTGACCGGTTAACCAGGCAGGACTTTAACGATGCATTCCTCACTTCATGCCCTGCCGGTGCTGCAGGACAACGTGATCTGGATCTGGGTGAGGGGTGCGGAGGCCGTGGTGATCGACCCCGCCGTGGCGCCGCCGGTGCGGGATTGGCTGGACGAACGGCAGTTGAGCCTGGCCGCCGTGCTGCAGACCCATCACCACGCCGACCACATCGGCGGCACACCGGAATTGCTGAAACGCTGGCCCCAGGCTGCGGTGATTGCCTCCGCTGAGGACAGGGAGCGGATTCCATTTCAGACGATGCCGGTGCGGGATGGCGACCAGATCACTGTTCTTGGGCACGAGGTGGAGGTGCTGGATGTGGCGGCCCACACCCGGGCCCACATCGCCTTTTTCATCACGAACCCGGAGGGCGGCGAGATCGGGCCCCTGTTGTTCTGCGGGGACACCCTGTTCAGCGGGGGCTGTGGCCGACTGTTTGAAGGCAGCGCTGAACAGATGCATCAGGCCCTGCAGAAGCTGGCGGAACTGCCCGAGGCCACAAGGGTTTGTTGTGCCCACGAGTACACCGAGGCCAACCTGCAATGGGCCGTGGAGCAACGCCCCAGCGACGCAGCTCTGGCTGAGCGCTACCGGGAGGTGCGGAGGCTCCGTGCCCAAGGAGAGCTGAGCCTGCCCAGCAGCATCGGCATGGAACGCCGCACCAACCTGTTCATGCAGGCCGGTTCAGCCGCGGAGTTGGCCGTGCTGCGCCAGCACAAGGACCAGTGGCGGCCGGCATGAGCGATGGCGAAGCAGGGGATCACCAACGGCGATGATCGTGGCGACTGCTGTTGAGAACCAACCCATGAGCGCCAAGGCCATCACCACTCAAGACGCCCCTGCACCGGTTGGGCCTTACAACCAGGCAGTGCTGGCCGGCGAGTGGCTCTATTGCTCCGGGCAGATTCCACTGGATCCAGCCACCGGCGAGATGGTGGGGAACGGTGATGTGGAGGCGGAAACGCATCAGGTGCTGAAAAACCTCTGTGCTGTGCTGAAAGAAGCTGGAGCCGCCCCGGCTCAGGTGGTGCGCACCACGGTGTTCCTGGCAGACCTGGGCGATTTCGCAACCGTGAATGGCATCTACGCCGAGGTGTTCGGCGAGGGGGTCAGCCCAGCGCGCGCCTGCGTTCAGGTGGAAGCCCTCCCCAAGGGAGCACGGGTGGAAATCGACTGCGTCGCCTGGCTCGGCAGCTGAGCCTGGCCCGCGGGGGCATAGGTTGGAACTGGCTTCAGTGGTCCTATGCCTCAGGCGAAACTCACCATCGGTGAATTAGAGGCGGGCTATCCGATGTATTGCAAGGCGCTGCGGCGTCTCCTCCAGCAGGGAAAAACCGTTCAAGACATTGAACGCACCGTCTGCTGGGGGCATCTGGAAACGCTGAACCGCTGCCTACCCACCCGCTACAAATCGCCCTCCTACCTGCTGGCCCTGATCCGCCGCGACCTGGAGAATCCAAAAGAGGATTGAGAGCGGTTGTCTCAGCGTTTTCCCAGCGTTCTCGTGGCCAACGCTTCAATTTGAACTGAAAACAGGCGTTAAACCAGGCTGAGAAGCAAGGGCTTGGCATGACCCGCTGTATTTTTCGCAAGCCCAAAAGGCAACTCAAGCTGAGTGAGGGGCTTGGGGTGATCACGGTGATCCTGGGAGCGGCCCTTTGCCTGGAACTGCAGAGCGAGCTGAATCCCAAGCCCTCGACGATGCAGTGGACAACCCTGCTCGGAGAACGCGAGACAATGCAGGGATGGAGATCGAACAGCTCGAGCAGATTGCCGCAGTGATCGTGACGGCAGGGCTGGTGGCCGGAAATTTCCTGATGTTCACCCCCTGGCGCAACGGGGAGGATCCCAGGCATCGGAAGCCGCAGAGCCTGATGCCCCAGAACGAGTCTGTTGTCTCAGATCGCCCGAAGCCGTACGCCATGCAGGCATCCCAGCGCTTGGATTCGTGATCTCCTTAGGGTGATCAAATGCACCCACTCGAGCTGTTCGATCGTTTTCGTCGCTGGTTTGGCTGGGTCGCACCAGGACGTCAGCTATGGGAACGCAAGCCTGAGCAAGTGGCCCCGGATCGCTCTGATGACTGGCTCTTGGAGCCGCCGAGCCTGGAGGAAGCTCGTTTGTTGTTTCCTCAGTTGGATGAAGAGCGGGCCTTGCTTCGTTATCAACAGCTCCGCCTGGAAATGCGGGAGCGTGACGGCCGCGGTTTTTGATCACCCAGCCCACGGTGCCGCCGGTGCCCTGAGTCAATGCGCCAGTTAGCTCATGTGTCGGGCTGAACAATTGAGCAATAACTGAAGTTCTACGGGACGGGCTAAGACCAGCTACATCAAGGTGAATGCGTCAGCCGGGTTGCGATTGGAGACAGCACCCGGCTTTCTTATGCCGCAACGGTGCAGCCCGATCTAGCTCGCTTCTGGAGCCCAAAGCTTGCAGCGGGTCTGGCTACTCCTTGTCTTTCCTCAGCTTCTCGAAAGCTGCCATCACGTTGGCAGTGGCTACCCCCTGCGACTCTCCAGTAACCCGCATACGTCTCTCAACCAGCTTCTCCACGAGCTTCTGGGTGGAGTCCATTCAGCGATGAACCAGGAATGCCAGGACATAGCCGATCAGCAGACCTTTGCCGAAGGTGATCCACAGCATTTGGTATTTGCTCAGACCAAAGCGTTGTCTGATCCGCTTGATAAACGTCTTATGCCACAGCAGGACAGAGCAGGTCTGCTTCACCTTCTTTGACTTCTTGGATTTCTTGCCCATCCATCCATCCTGCCCTCAACCAGCCTCAGGTGCCCAGCCCAGCTCCTTTGTCTTGGTGGGCGCCCAGAGCTTGCAGCGCTTCATCGTTTTGCACCAACACGGGGTATCGAGCGGAATCATCGCCGCGCATTGGCAATAAAAAAACCCAGCCAGAGGCTGGGCTTCTGTTGAATGGAGCCAAGGAGACTCGAACTCCTGACCCCCTGCATGCCATGCGTCTAATCCCTTCGCCAAAAACCAAGTTCTAGACAAGCAAAAGTCACAGCAGCACAGGTCTTTTAAGGAATACTCACCCGACCTGCACCAGCAAGCCAAGGCAAGTAAAGGCAGAAATCACACCTAGAAATCACACCAAACCAAGGCATACTGAGCACCTGCTTGCCAGTCAGGTGCTCATGGTCAAAACGGCTCCTTGGCTCAAGGACCTGCGGGGCACGATCAAGCGCACCTACGGACCTGGCTGGGTGCTGGAGGAACGCTCTGGCTGCTTCAAAATCCAGCGACGTGAGGAAGGCAACGCCAGGGAAGGCAAGCGTCCCACCATCACCACCAAGATTCGTTTTGCTCCCAGCAGCAGCACTGAGGTGCTCGTCCTCATTGGTGAGCTGAAGCGAAAGATGGCTGACCTCGGGCTAGGCCTCTATGCGGCCCACTCGCTGATCAGCGGTGCTGCAGAAGATGAGAACTCCGGTGGCACCAACTGGCCCGAGGTGGTCAAGCGATACGAAGCCAGCCGCGTCGGCACAGGACAGGTGAAAGCTGCGACCTACGACAGAGAGGAACGCCGTCGCATCGAACGCACCATCGAGCTGATCAACGCCAAAGGACGCGGGGCGGTAAATGATGGCCCCGGTGTCATGCGGAACTACACCAGCCAGCACCTGGCAGACCTCAAGCTTGGTGGCGTTGGACGTAAGCGCGCGCTTCTCGATGTTTCACGCTTCTTGCGCTTCGCAGTGACCAAATGCGGCGCAGAACAAAGCTGGCTTCCTATTGAGGGTGACGATCTCCAAGACCTGATCGGCCTGGCGGAGACGAGGAAAGAAGACAAAGTCCCGGTCAAACCAGAACAGCTATTTGGTCTGATCGACAGCCTTTACGAGAAGCCGGAGCTACGCCTCGCCGTCACCCTGGTGGGGCTGTTCGGTCTACGTCCAGCGGAGCTGAAAGCAATGCGCGTGGAGGACGGCAAGCTCAAAATCGGCAACGTCAAACGCAACCGGGCCACTGCAAAGGCTCCCAAACCAGATCGCATCGCCTACCCACTGGAGATTCCAGAACTCGCAGGTGCATCAGGTCAGGCTTTGGCTCAGCTCAGCAGCGGGCTGGTCAAGCTGCCGGTTGGGATCCTCAACGCCCAAGACTTCAAAACCTGTGGGCACACCTTCAGGCAGTACCTCGATCGCCATCCCTATTGGGCTGCGCTGGTCAAAGCCAACCCTGGGCTCTCCCCATACAGCCTTCGGCATGGCTACGCCTACCGAGGAGCCCTAGCTGGCATACCCCTCAGACAGCTCGCTGCATCCATGGGCCACGACGTACGCACCCACATGAAGCACTACGGCCAATGGACTGATGAGGCTGGCCTAGATGCAGCCTTTGGTGTCGCAAACGTCAAGCTCACCGCATCGCTGACCAAGCGTCAACAGCAGATGCAGCAACAGCAGTAGTCAGCGGCAAACTGACCGTACTCTTGATTTGCTGATGGAGCTGAAAAATTAACGGGCGCACCATCAGCTTTCGCTTTAAGACCGATGCGGTCGTAGACCGGAGAGTCGCGGCTCAGCCGGTGGGCAGCGTCTCCAGCCGTTTTTTTCTCTTGGCAACAAAAAGACGAGGTTGGTATCGATTCACGCTGAATCGACTGGTGTCACACGCGTATTTGAATTGCGTCCCGTTCTGGAGGGCTCCGGGCGGGACGCGGACCCATGTCAGCGGCAACTGCTGGGTCCGTCTGTCATAACGAAAATGATCGCTCTTCAGCGCACAGGCGGTGAAGGCGGAACCGAGATTGAAGTGCACACACAAAAAAACACTCTCTGTAATCGCAGCAAAGAGTTTTCACTGATACACCTTGACCAGATTTGGGCCAAGCCGTGGGCGACCTGAGCAAGGAGCAGGAACAAGCCATCGCTCGGTCAACGATGTATCTGATCGCATTACTCCTGAGCATCCTGATGATCTTCATTGCAGGACTTTTTCTGTCTGCGGAACTTGAACAGCAAGCCCTACAGAAAGCCGAGACAGCACAACAGATCGCACGTCAACAGGAGATCACTCCTCAAACGCAGCGGCCATGGGCTCTGTGGAGAAGACACGCCGATGAGGAAGCATGAGCCCTCTTCTCCTGCTGGTTGGCTTAGGGCTCGGGGGTTGTCTCGCCGTATGGCGAAATAAGCGAGCCCTCAAAGCCAGAGAAAAACGAAGGCGTTAGCCGTCCTTCGCCAGCTCAATAACGTTCCGCCAATCAGCCCCCAGCTCAGCGGCCAGGTCCTTCTCTAAAGATCTCAAATACCGCTTCCGCTGCCCTGACTCTCCGCCAACCCAAACCGGAATCTCTTTTTTGGTTTCACTCATGTTCAAAACCTTCCCACAATGAGGCGATGGCTTACTCCTCACGGTTAACACTGCTGTACATAGCGACAGTCGGTCGATACACCAACCACTCCGGATGCTTATCCCTACTTCTTCAATTCCGTGCCAAACAACCATCGCTCAAAGGTACTAGGCAGCCAACTGAGCGTCGAGATCAGAAAGTTCTTTGATATCTACCTCTAATTTATCCAAAAGAGGTTCACAATAATTGCGAGCACTGGGATCTTGAACAAACTCTTCCCGATAAAGCATTAATTGAAGAATCTCAATCTCTTCGCTCAGGCAATCACGGTAGGAATAGCCCACAACACACTCCAAAAAACAGAGAACTCATTAACCATGCACGAATTTCGAAAACGCTGTGGTCCAAATATCGCAATGTCCGGGACTCAACAACACAAACTGTGGCCTTAGTTACACATCAAGGACCGGGCCACCGTTCTCCAGCACCTCCAGCTGCTCACCAATTGCAACTGGAGCTCCGAAGTCATAGTCTCAAGCCAGTTGACGCAGTCGCGATTTATGCGTTGTGGCGCCGTGAAGGCAATTGGGGCTATGCCCCTTTCAGAGACTTGTCCCGAGAGAGGTGGTGGGCTGGGCTCGGGTGATTCGCCTTCTGGTGAGAGGATTACCCTGTCTGCGATTAGGTAGTAAGTAACGCGATTTAGCTGAAGTCAGTGCGGTTACGACGGAATTGCACCGCAACTGGCAGAGCTGATTGCCAGCCTGAACGTGTCGACAAACGAGCCCCTTTATTCAGAGCTGGGGGGCTCTTTTTTATGCAAGCGAAGCCACTGCCCTCGTAGCGGTGGCCTCGCCGCTCCAAGGTCAGTCGTCCAACGGAGCACTTTTGTCGTAACCCTGCTTCG
>NZ_JAKUHJ010000005.1:0-105881 GCF_023630635.1 Synechococcus sp. MU1651 | reverse complement strand
TATCTACATTTATTGTAAATAGCTTTTCTTTTGTGTTTTTCATTCTCCCTTTTATCCTTTTTATTGTTATTAATTGATGAGAATTCTAATTGTTGTCAATGTTGATTGGTTTTTCATCTCTCATCGTCTTCCCATCGCCGTTGCTGCCCTAGAGAATGGCCATGATGTTTTCATAGCTACAACTTTTACAACCTCTGAAAATAAATCTTTCCTTAGAGATCTTGGCTTTCAAATCTATGATTTATCTATTGATAGAAGTGGTCGTAACCCTCTAGGTTTTTTGGATACTTTTTTTCGTTGTTTTTTTATTGGGATTTTTCTTAAGCCTGATATTGTCCATCTTGTTACCATTCAGCCTGTTTTATTAGGTGGTATTGCTTTTCAGCTTGCGGGTTGTAAGCGAATAATTTATGCGATTTCAGGTTTAGGCCATGTCTTTTTAGGCAAATCAGTCCATGCTCAAGTCAGGCGATTTTTTATCGTACGCCTCTACCGTCTCGCGCTTTCCTCACGGCACCGTATTGTTCTCTTTCAGAATTCTCGTGACAAGGAACTCCTGAAATCATCTTGTAAAATTCCTGCTTCTGATTGTCGTTCTTTAGCTGGATCTGGAGTTGATTTATCTACTTTTACTTTTCATGATTTACCACCTCTACCCTTTACCATTGTTCTTGCTAGCCGATTATTGTCTTCCAAGGGCGTTTTAGAGTTTGTCCAAGCTGCACAGCAACTAAAAAAATCTAATCCCTCTCTTAGATTTCAGTTGGTTGGTAGCCCGGACAGTTCTAACCCGTTGTCAATATCTCCTCTTTTGATTGAGCAATGGGTCTCCGACGGCACTATTGAATATTTAGGTTTTCGCACTGATCTATCCACCATATTATCTAATTCCCATATTTTCTGTCTACCTTCTTATTATCCTGAAGGTTTGCCGAAAGCTATTTGCGAAGCAGCTGCTTGTGGACGTGCAGTTATAACCACAGTTGAGCCGGGATGTCGTGATGCTGTCGTTGAGGGTGTTACTGGTGTTCTTGTTCCCTCTCGTAATTCCTCTGCATTAGCTAGGGCTATAAGTGATTTAACACTTAACCCGGAAAAACTTGTGTCTATGGGGCATGCCGCTCGTAAACATGCTGAGCTTTTTTTTGATATTAAACATATTGTTGAAATGCATCTTCAATTTTATAATGAGTTATTCAACAAATCAGTTTGATGCGTATTCTCATTACTGGTGCTAACGGTTTTGTTGGTCATCGTGCTTGTCTATTATTCCATAAGCTTGGTTTCAAAGTCATTGCTTTTTCTAGGTCGGTATGTGCATTCCCTCCTGGTATTACTCCATTAGTTGCTGACTCATTTTCATCTTTAACTGTTGAACGTTTAAAGTCACTTGATATCAAATGTGTAATTCATTTAGCTGGTTTGGCTCATGTTGCCTCATCAGACTATACTAGTTCTCTTAAACTCGCTAGGCGTTGTAATGTTGATGATACTTTATTCTTGTCTCAGTTAGCCTTTAGTGCTGGTGTTAAGCGATTTATTTTTCTTAGTTCTATTAAAGTAAATGGTGATACTACTTCCGCCTCACGCCCTTTTACCTCTCAGGATATTCCTCTCCCCACAGATCCCTACGCTTTATCGAAGTTAGAGGCTGAGAATCGATTAATTGACTCCTTTTCGAACAGCTCCATGGATATAGTTATCGTACGTCCCCCTCTCATTTACGGTCCAAATTGCAAAGCAAACTTTAAATTATTAGCAAAACTTATTTCACTTAGATTGCCTTTACCATTAGCCTCTGTTATCAATAACCGCCGTAGTTTCATCTTTTTAGATAACCTAATTGATTTTTTGGCGCTTTGTTGTCATCACCCCTTGGCCCCAGGAAATGTATTTCTTGTCAGTGATTGTATTGATGTTTCTACATCATCTCTATTACGCTCTTTAGCTGCCACTATGCGCACTCCTATTCTTCTGTTTCCTTTTCCTGTTTTCTTATTATCTTTGTTCTCTTCTCTTCTTGGCCTATCTTCTCTTTATCAACGTGTTTGTGGTTCTCTTATTCTTGATCCATCCTATGCATGTACATTGCTTGATTGGAAGCCTCCCTATTCCATGCAAGAAGGACTAAGACAATCTTTCACTCCTGATCACACTTTCTGATCGATTTATGTATGTTCTCATTTCTGCAATCCTTAGTTATCTGCTTTTACGGTCGTCTATTCCTTTCTTGCGAAATTTTTTCTTAGATCTTCCCAATATTCGCAGTTCACACGTCATTGCTACTCCACGTGGTGGAGGTTTTGTTTTTGTTGTCATTAGTTTTATTTCTTCGGTTTTTTGTCTTCTTAGTGCTGATGATTCTGTTTTTGTGCGGCTCCCCTTAATTTGTTTTCCACTTGCTGTTGCAGGATTTATCGATGACCGATATAGCCTATCAGCCCTTTTACGTTTTCTCGTTCAGGTTTTTACTGCTTTTTGTTTAGTTTTACAGAGTCCTTTTGTTCAAAATATCCATTTCTCTGACCCGGTTGGCCTTTGCTTATTTCTTGGTGTTTTTCTCTTTCTTCTTGTCGCTTCGATTTCTATTATTAATTTCACTAATTTTATGGATGGGATGGATGGTTTGGTTGCCGGATGTATGATCGTTGCTATTACTTGTGCTTCTATTCTCGTTGATGTGTCCTCTCCTATTTGGATTTTAGTTGGCTCACTTGTCGGTTTCCTGTTTCTCAATTGGTCTCCTGCCATGGTTTTCATGGGTGATGTAGGAAGTACTTTTCTTGGCGCAATATTTATTGGTATTGTATTGCAGTGTCATAGTTGGTTTCACTTTTTTACTAGTTTGCTTGTTGCTACTCCCCTTTTTGCTGATTCCTTTTTTTGTCTTCTTAGACGTTTCAACGCTCGCCAGCCTATTTTCCAGGCCCATCGTCTTCATCTTTTTCAGCGCTTGCATCAGGCTGGCTGGTCACACCAATCTGTATCTTTTTCTTATATAGCAGCCTCTTTATTCTTAGCCCTTGCACTGCTCTTTGGAGGTTTGCTGTTTATTCTCCCACTTTCAGTTCTAGTTATTCTTTATGGTTTTTGGCTTGATCGTTTTGTGGCTACTCCGTTTTTACGTTAAGTAGTTACACTCCATTGCAAATTTTCTTTTTAACTTTCCCTTAGTTTTGCTTTTTGTCGGATATAGCTATTTGTTTTAACTTTCCTTATTTCTAGCTATTCGTTGACATTTTCGGCGCCATCAAACTTCTTCGGTAATGCTAGAATTTCATCAGTGAATCCTCTATCCTTAAATGAAAAGCGATCTTACTCTCTATGAAAAAAATCAGAGCTTCAATTTAATTAACTCGTATCTGCATTCCTTCAGGTATAAGGTCTTGCTCAAGCTTGCTAGATCGCTAAGTGATGAATCCTCAGAACCGCTTAAAGTTCTCGACATCGGATCTGGCACGTCTAGGTGTTACGATATATTAAAAAAGTCAGGTTTTGTTGTAGACTATCATGCTGTAGAAATTGATAGCACTCTTTCCGACGTTGCGCTGCGTTCCTTCGGGGGTAATCCCGATTTTTCGCTTCACGTCGAGAGTGTTGAGTCTTGGATTGGTAAGTTTGATGGTTTTGATTTAATCGTTGCTCATGAAAGTTTTGAGCATATACCCCCTTTAGTTGTATCCAGAGTCATCGATTCCCTTGGGAAGAGTCGTTTTGGTTGTTTGCTTGTGACTGTACCTGTTGAGATTGGTCCTTCCATATTGATTAAAAATATTGGTTCATTTTTGATGGGTTATTCAAGGTATAAAGAATATAGATGGCATGAAACCCTTAGTGCATCTTTGTACCGTTTGGATAACGTTGATCGCCATGTATTGGGTCATAAGGGTTTCGACTGGAGATGGCTGTCTCAAACTCTTAGGTTGAATTTAAAAATTATAAAAACACTTAAATCGCCTTTTCAGTTTATTCCGTCTTTTGTCTCTCCTTCTATTGGTTTCGTTTGTGTTCCCGATTCCTCTTTGATTCGCAAAATATAATTTATTTTTCTTTGTTTATAGTCTCTTTGCCTGTTTCAAATTTTTTTATTTGCTATATGTAGTCCCCCTTTGCTCTGCAATTTCTCTTATGTACTTGCTCGCCAAAGTTATTCCGCTCTTGATATTGCCCTTGTGTCTTTCTTTGGCTTTGTTGTTTTTAGGTTTGATTTTTCGATGGCGAGCACTTTCTCTTGCTGCGTTTCTTATTCTTAGTTTTTTTTCATTAGGTTTTGTTAGCCAAAGTCTCTGGCGCTGGTTGGAAGCCCCCTACAGCCGTCACTCCACCTCGGAGGCTCCGCAGGCCGATGCCGTTGTCGTTCTCAGTGTTGGTCTCCACCCTGCTCCCGGCCCGAATCGGTTGAGCGAGTGGCTTGACCCCGATCGCTTTTTGACCGGTCTTGACCTTTATCGTGCTGGTAAGGCGCCTCGCCTGTTATTCACTGGAGGTGTCAGCCCCTTTAGTCCCGGTCAGCTCCCGGAAGGCCAGCATTATCTCCAGGAAGCTGCATCCCGCGGGGTTCCATTGGCGGCAATGTCGACAACCCTCCCGGTGATCAATACAGCAGAGGAAGCAGCGGCCATTCGCCGCTTACTGCCTACAAGTAAGTCCCGTGTGCTACTGGTGACCAGTGCCTTTCATATGCGACGAGCTCAAAAACTTTTCGAGGCCCAGGGTATACAGGTGTTCCCCTTCCCGGTGGATTTCCAAGCTCGTGGTAGTTGGGCTGGTCCGCTATGGAGTGATCCCACCCAATTGATGCCTACCGCTGGTGCTCTTGCTAACAGTTCCCGCGCCTTGCGAGAACTATTAGGTCGGTTGGTGTATCGGTCCTGGTGACTTTAATCCTCAGAGCGCCGTGCTGTCTCGATCCCCTGTGCGGATCCGCACCACCGATTCCACCGGGCTGATGAAGATCTTGCCGTCGCCGATTTCGCCGGTGCGGGCGGCATCGGCGATCGACTTGACCACGTCTTCCACCCGGTCGTCCTCGACTACCACTTCGATCTTCAATTTCTGCAGGAACTCCACGGTGAACTCTGAGCCGCGATACCGCTCAACCTGGCCCTTCTGGCGCCCGAAACCCCGCACTTCGCTAACGGTCATACCGATGATGCCGGCTTCCACCAGCGCCACCTTCACGTCTTCCAGCTTGAAAGGACGAATGATCGCTTCGACCTTTTTCATGAGGGGAAGTACTGATGGTTCCCTAAGGATGGCGTGCTTACCAGAGCTGTGCGTGACCGCTGTTACAGAACGCTGCTGAAGCTCGACTTCCTAAGTTCACTCTCCAGAACAAGCCCCAAGCGTCCTTTGACCCAGACCCCCCTTTACGGCGAACGCGCCATCGCTGAATCCGAGCTGATTTGCTTCGACAACCCCCGGCCGGGGCGTCCCTATGAGGTGTCGATCGAACTCCCGGAATTCACCTGCAAGTGTCCCTTCTCCGGCTACCCCGACTTCGCGGTGCTGCACCTGATCTACCAACCCGGGCCACGGGTGGTGGAGCTCAAGGCGATCAAGCTGTATGTGAACAGCTACCGCGACCAGTCGATCTCCCATGAGGAGGTCACCAACCGCATTCTTGATGACCTGGTGGCGGTTACCGATCCGGTGTGGATGCAGCTGGAGGCGGATTTCAACCCCCGCGGCAACGTCCACACTGTGGTGCGGGTGAGCCATGGCACCCGTCAGCCCTGCTGAAGCTTTGGTTTAGGCCAGGTCCAGCCAGGCGCGAAGGGCGAGATCCAGAGCTCTGAGTCCGTCGGGGTCCAGAACGCCCACCACTGCACCAATGCTTGTGGTGGGTACCGTGAACAGTTTGTCAGCCATAAGTTGGGACGCCTTCTTCAATCCGTTCCTCGCATTGGGTGTGACCTGGATACGCACAAGCGGCGCATCCAGCAGGGTGCTGGTGAGAGGGCAGAGCGTGACGCTGGGATGACCCTGTAGCCATCGGTTGGCTTGCACCACCACGGCTGGTCTTGGTTTGCCGGAATACGCCCCTGTTGCGGCCAGGGTCACGATCAGTCCGCGCTGCAAAACCACGGCGCTCATGCTGTCCAGTCACTCCAGTCCGGCACTTGCTCGCTCCAATTTGTCTGACGGGCATGCTCGGCAATCAAGGTCGACTGCCGCAGGGCTTCGTCGTTTTGGCCGAACCGTTGCACGTATTGAGCGATGGCTTCGCGGACGCAGGCGCTGCGACTCTTCCCGATGCGTTCCGCCAATTGATCCAGTTGTTGTTCGAGTTCAGGCTCGACGCGAACACCAATGGCCATGGTCACAAGTGTTCAACGCTACGTTGAACATCCTAGCTGGCTCTGATCGATTGGGGGCGGTTGTCATCTTCAGTGCCCACCACTCGCTCCAGCAGCTCCGGCAATTCGGTGGCGAAGGCGGCGAGGTTGCGGTTGCAGAGGCCACCCACGCTGAGGGTTCCATCGGCTGCGATGGCCCACAGCTGCCGAGTGGCCACCAGGCTCAGTCCACCGCCCACCAGCAGCACCGCGAAGCCCAGATACACCAGCGGCACCCCCGGATCCCGTTTCAGCAGCAGCCCACTGGCCGGCAGCACCGCGTCCACCCGCATCGGCAAGCCCTTCACCTCAGCGGCGGGACCACCCGGTCGCAGCCGGGCCAGCTGCTGGCCGTCCGCATCGAACACCGTGGCAGGTCCCTGTTCGCTCTCCAGGCTCAGGAACACCGGTTCGGTTCCATCGGGGCGGGTCGGTAAGACGAGCCCCCAGATCTGATCGCCCAGCTCCGGATAGGTCTGCAACGGCAGCTCCAGCACGGGGCTACGCCCGATCTGCAGGCTGATCGTCGCAAGCGACCAATCCGCCTGGTAAATGGTGATGCCCCGGTGCCGCAGCGGGTGATTGACGCTGATCTCGGCATCCAAGCTTTTGTTGGGTCCCTGCAGCTGCAGAGCGGAGCGGAACTGTTCCGTTCGGCCCGCCGGATCCCGATCAATGGCGAAGCGGTCCAGGGTGATGGTCAGTTGGGTTGTGCCATCGCGATCCAGCAGATCGAGGCTGCGGCCGGGGGCCAGGAAGCGCTCCAAGCGGTTCCCCGCCAGGGCCCCCCAGGCTGCGCCAAGCATCAGCAGCACCAGGCCGGTGTGCACGAGCAGCGGCCCCACCCGGCCGATGGCGCCGCGGCGGGCCGCCAGCCGTTGCTCCTTGCGTTGCACCTGCCATCCGCTCGCCCGCAGCAGTGTCTCCAGCTGCGTCAGCCTCTGGCTGGGGTCTGGGCAGGATCGGCTCTCGGCGATGGCGAGTTTGCTCAGCTGGCGCGGGGTGCGGTAATCAATCCAGCGCCGGGCCGCCACCAGGGCCGGCCACTGACGCCGCCAGCTGCAGAGGATCAGGGCCAGCCCCAGCCAGGCCAGCAGGGCCAGGAACCAGCCGCTGGAATACACGTGATCGAGCTGCAACTGCAGCACCTGCTCACCGTGGAGCAGCCCCAACCAGGGGGTGTCGCCGTAGGCATCGATGTAGCTGGCGGGGGGATCCCCCTGGGGGATGCCGGTGCCGATGGCACTGGCCAGGGCAATCAGCAGCAGCAGCATGATCGCCAGCCGCAGATCGCTGAGCCAGGCCGCCAGGCGTTTCAGTGGGTCCATCCCGCTCGTCATCCCCATCAGCTCCAGCGGGCCAGCAGGGTGAGCAGGCCGCTGGTGAGCAGCACCACTCCACTGGCTGGCGGCACCCAGCGACTGATGCCCCTCAGGGCCAGAAGTTTGGGAATGGCGGCGGCAAAGGTGCCCGCCAGCAGCAGGGGCAGCACCTGGCCGATCCCGAAGCTGCTCAGCAGGGCCACCCCCGCCAGGGGACGACCGCTCTGGGCGATCCAGCCCAGCAGCACCGCCAACACGGGGGTGGTGCAGGGGGAGGCCGCCAGCCCAAAGGCCAGCCCTGCTGCCACCGGTGCCAGCGGCGCCGGCACCTTCTGGCGCCACTGCTCCGGATCTGGACCGCTGGGCAGCGGAATCCGCAGCACCCCAAGCAGGTTGAGCCCCATCGCCACCGCCAGGAGTGCCACCAATGTGGGGATCAGCGCCGGCACCTGCCCGTAGATCCGCCCCAGCAGCCCGCTGACGCTGCCCAGCACCACCAGGGCACCGACAATGCCGCCGCAGAAGGCGAGGCTGCGCTGCCAGGCCGGTTGGCCATCCTCAAAGCCCGCCAGGTAGGCCAGCGTCACCGGCAGCAACGACAGCGAACAGGGGCCGAGGCTGGTGAGGGCACCGCCGCCGAACACCAGCGCCAGGGTGAGCGGGCCAGGCTCTGCCAGGGCGCGCCGCAGCAGCTCTTCGCTGCTCTGGGCCAAATCGGAGAGCAGCAGCAGGTCCACAGGTGCCCTTAAGTCCCAAAAGCCTATCCAGCCAAGCCGTTGCAAAGGTCAGGCTCAATAGGAGGCGTAGCCCTTTTCTTCGATCAGGTGAGAGCCGGTGGCGGTGTTGATCTGCCGTTTCAGCGCAGCCCGCTGGTCATTGCAGCGGTACACCGAGCGCGCCAGCGCGATGAAGCGGTCGTCAAAGCATCCGTTTGCCTCTCGTTCACGGATGTCGTCTTCGATCGTCCAGAGCTGCTGGTTGATCTCAGACAGCGCCTTAACGAGTTCCGTTGGCAGTTCCATCCCACATTTTTTCAAGACACCCTCCAGCAGCGTGAGCTCCCGTTGCACGTTGACTAAGGCTTCACCGCTGAACCTGTTGGCCTTGATCTGCAGGATGATGATCTTGTCGACCAACTCCCCAACTGAAACGGGAATTTGCACCTCCATCAGCGTTGACGCAACGACCGTTGGCGCCCGTTGGATCGTCCCCCGATCAAGCCGGTGGATTCCAGGGAACAGCGGATCAGCAGGCCCAGGATCACCAGGCTCGACATCAGCGAGTTGCCGCCGTAGCTGATCAAGGGCAGTGGCAGACCGGTGGTGGGCATCGCCCCAGAGGCCACCGCGATGTTCAGGATCGACTGACCCACGAGGATCGTCGTGCAGCCGATGGCCACGAGCCGGGACTGGTTGCTTCGGCAGCGCAGGGCCACCCGCAGCCCCACCCAGGCCACCAGCATCAGGAACAGCAGCAGCAGCACTGAACCCACGAATCCAAATTCCTCGGCGAACACCGCGTAGATGAAATCGGTGCTCTGGATGGGCAGGTATTGGAGTTTCTGGGTGGAGAGGCCATAGCCCTGTCCCATCCAACCGCCCGATCCGATCGCCAGCAGGCTCTGCACCAGCTGATAGCCATCTCCCATCGGGTCGTTCCAGGGATCCAGAAACGACACCACCCGGATCCGCTGGTATTCGTTGATCAGAATGCTTGCGGTGCCCAGCAGCGATCCCGCCAGGGCGGTGCCCAACAAGCTGCGCCACCGCAGGCCGGCTCCCAGGGCCACCATCCAGAGGGTAAGTCCCATCAGGGCCGCTGTGGAGAGGTTGGGTTGCTTGAGGATGAGCAGCAGCAGCCCGCCGAAGCTCCCCAGCCAAAGCAGCTTCTGGTCGAGGCTCATGCGGTTCCAGGGGGCGAACAGGTTGGCGGCCTGCAGCACCACGAAGGGTTTCACCAGCTCCGAGGGCTGCATCTGCAGCGGACCCAGCACCAGCCAGCGGCTGGCGCCGTTCACCGTGGTGCCCATCACCAGGGTGGCGGCGATCAGCAGGCAGCCCATCCACAGCCCTGGGCCTGACCAGCGCAGCCATCGCCGCAGGTTGGTGGAGATCGTGATGCCCAGCAAACTCCAGCTGGCCAGGAGCCAGATCGCCTGCCGTTTCAGATAGAAACCGCCATCGCCCATTTCCCGTAGGGCCACCCACCAACTGGCGGACGCCAACACCACCAGCCCTGCCACACTCCAGAAGCCCGCCAGCCCCATCAACAGGCGAGCTTCTGCTGGCCAGAGCTGCCACGGCAAGGGCAGCAGCCGCTGAACCAGAGGCGACGTCTGAGTCTCTTGCTTACCCCGTCGTCTCGAAGCTCTTTGTAGGGCTGTCGCCTGACCCAAACGTTTGCTCAACCAGCATCAATGCACCATTGAGCCGTGAAATGCTTGCCTTGCCAAGGCACTGATTGAAGAGAATTGTTGGCTGGGAGTCTTTGCAGGGCTTGATGAGCAGCGGTTTCGCTTATGCAACGTTCAACCGCTCATGCTCAACTTCCCATTGCACGTGGGATCCCCAGGATTGCTGGCGCACCCAGCAGCGTCCGCCGCGGCAGTGAAGCACCTGGAAAGGCGGCAGGTCGCAGGGCTGGTTGTCGAGTCGCACAAAGCTGCCCGGCTGCAAAAGCGGCACCACCTTGGCGGGTTGGGGGCGGTGGTTGGACACGTCCCTCGACGCGAAGAGAGGCAATCCTCTTGGCAGAACAGGCTCCAGCCGCTGGATCGCCGGTTTTCTTCGGGATCGGTCTGCTTTTATGTCGCAATGGCGTCCAAACAGCGTCTTGATCTGGAACTCCTGACCCGTGGATTGGTCAGTTCACGCCAACAGGCGCAGCAATTGATTCGTGCTGGAAAGGTGCGGGATGGCGCCGGCACCCTGTTGGACAAGCCCGGAACGGAGGTGACGCCGGAGCGAGAACTGCGGGTGGAGCAGCCCCCCCGCTTCGTCTCTCGAGGGGGTGAAAAACTGTTGGCGGGCTTGAAGGCTTTCCCTGTAGTGGTGGAGGGGCGCGTCTGCCTGGATGGCGGCATCTCCACCGGCGGCTTCACCGATTGCCTGCTGCAGCATGGCGCCACCCGTGTTTATGGCGTTGATGTGGGCTATGGCCAAACGGCCTGGAGCTTGCGAACCGACGAACGGGTTGTGCTACGGGAACGCACCAACCTGCGCCATCTCCAGCCCGACGATCTCTATGGGGCCGACGACCCCTGGCCCAGTTTGGCGGTCACCGATGTGTCGTTCATTTCCCTGCGGCTGATTCTTCCGGCGTTGCGCCGGTTGTTGCGGGGGGTCGACACCGATGCTCTGGTGCTGGTGAAGCCGCAGTTTGAGGTGGGCAAGAGCCGCGTCGGCAAGGGGGGCGTGGTGCGTGACCCTGCGGCCCACCGGGATGCCATTGAATCCGTGATTGCAGCGGCGGCAGAATCGGGTTGGCAGCCCCAGGGCTTGGTGGCTTCGCCGATCACAGGGCCTGCCGGCAACCACGAGTACGTGCTCTGGTTGGGGGAGGGAGATGCCGCTGTTCTTCCGGATCTCGATGCTTTGGTGGCGCAGACCCTCCAGACTTGATGGCAAATAAAAAAGCCCGGTATTGAACCGGGCTCGGAATTCGCTTTGGAGCGGAGTTCAGTTGCCTACGTTGACCTGCTGACCCCCGGTGCAGAGCTCCACCTTGATGATGCGGCCGCCCTGCTTTTGGATGCGCTGTTGTTCAGCGAACCAGCTGTCATAGGGCACCCACTTGGTGAAGAAGGTGTTCTGCAATTCGCGCTGCGTCCGAACCTTTTCAGGGCTGGGGATGCAGGCGGTGACTTTGAACAACCGCATGGGGCTCAGTTGCCGAGACCGGAGCAGATGTAGTCGAAGTAGACACCCATTTCCTTGCCGGCATCAGCACCGACCAGTCCGGCGGTGACTTCCTTCATGGCTTGGATGGCCTGAACGGTGGCGCCGATGGGCACACCCAGGGAGTTGTAGGTCTCCTTGAGGCCGTTCAGAACACGCTCGTCGAGAATCGATGTGTCACCAGCCAACATGGCGTAGGTGGAATACCGCAGGTAGTAGTCCAGATCGCGGATGCAGGCTGCGTAGCGGCGGGTGGTGTACATGTTGCCGCCCGGACGGGTGATGTCCGAGTACAGCAGAGCTTTGGCCACGGCATCGCGGATGATGGCCGAAGCATTGGCGCTGATGGTGGCGGCAGCGCGCACGCGCAGTTCACCGCTGGCGAAATACGACTCGAGGCTGCCCATCGAAGCCGTGTCCAGGTAGAGGCCCTGGACGTCCGACTTATTGATGACGTTGGTGATGGCGTCTTGCATGGATCCGTGAGGAGGCGAGGGAGAAAATCAGCGTGCGGTTCAGGCGAGGGCGCCAACCACGTAGTCGAAGTAGGTGCCGGCTTCCTCTGCGTCGGCTCCGGTAAGGAGACCCATGGCGACGATCTTCATCTCGCGCACGGATTCAGCCAATGCTTCCAGGGGTGTGCCCAGGGAGCGGTAGAGCTCTTTAGCGCCAATCACACCGATCTCTTCGATCGGCGTGACGTCACCGGCAACGATGCCGTAGGTGACGAGGCGGAGGTAGTAATCCATGTCACGCAGACATGTGGCGGTCATCTCTTCGCCGTAGGCGTTGCCGCCGGGGGAGATGACGTCGGGACGCTTCTGGAACAGCTGACCACCAGCCTGCTTGACGATGCGCTCGCGGCTCTCGCACAGGACCTGGGCCACGCGCAGACGGCGTTGACCGCCGGTGACGAAGGCTTTGATCTGGTCGAGTTCGCCAGGGCTGAGGTAGCGGGCTTCGGCGTCCGCGTTGATGATCGAGTTGGAGACGATGCTCATGCAGTTCTGCCTCGAAACAAGCGGCCGCCCGTAGGAGACCGGTATCCGGTGAATAAGGGGTGATCCCGAGGGATCGCGTCCCAGACTAAAGGCTGGGACAGGGGGTCGAAGCGTTGGGAGTGAGACTTGTTCACATCGGTCAACACTGACCGGGGTGAGCTCGCTCCCTTGGATTCGGCTGATGCATTCTGCGCTGGCGATGGCCAGGGAAATTTGGCCAGGTAACAGTTCTTCACGGCGCGTCTGTTCTGCGGAGAAGCCTTGCCATCACTGCGATCTGTGAGATCGACACTGAGTGGTCCTGACGCACAAAAATGATCCCGATGAAGCCTTACTTCACCGGGATTGGATCACAGAAACCACCATGATTTGTGGAGGCTTTTTGTCAGCGAGATGGAGACCTGAGGATCAGATCGCGTCGCCCGTGGGTGGATTCAGGCCGGCATTGCCGCGGTAGAGCGAAGCCGTGCGCTGGATGGTGGCTTGGTTGACCCCTGATGCCGTCGCCATGCCGTCGACGCGGGGCACCGTCGTGCTGATCCGTTCCGCCAAAAGTTCAGTCACGGCAGCGCCATGACCCGCTTGAGCGCGGGTGATCAGGAAGCGGCTGGTCTCCGCTGGGGTGGTGGCCCGTCCCAGCAGAGCCAAACCTGCCGCGGACGCGGCCCGAAGGGGTGCCATCGTGGCGATTCGGTTCTGGAACGCTTCGCTCATCGCTACTTCAGCAATGAACTCGGTCAGGTCAATGTCCTGATTGCGCAGCCGTGATTCTGCGCTGATCAGACGCTCATTCCCTGTGGGAACACGGTTGAGAAGCTGCTTGTAAGTTGCATTCACAGCAGTCTGGAGCTCATCTTCGCTGCACGGCTGTTTCAGCTCCAGCGTCGCGGGTAGTCCACCCCGCAAGCGGAATCCTTCAGCGCCTTCTGTGACAAGAGCCATGCCCATGCGTGGGAGTGCTTGCCCGCTCCGCGCGTTGGAAGAAATCAGCTCAACGCTCCATGACCGGCCACCAATGCTGGTTGGCGTTGAGTTGCTGGCTCGCCGCATCGGGAAGCCAGTCCTGTTGGACGCAAGACGTTGTTGACGCACCACCGACAGCCAACTGGGCGCACCTGCGTTTCCGCTCGTCGTTGTCGTGAAGTCTTGGGTGGCTGTCTTTTGCGTGTCGGGCAGGTTGCGTGGCGTCACATCGCCACTACTGCGGAATGCCTCGGACCGCTGTGTTTCTGGACGGCTGCTGAGGGTGAGGTCAGCGGCAGCCTCAAGCTTGAGAGCACGTGACCAGCCTGGAGTTCGGCGTGCAGTCACATCACCAGGTGTGATGAAACGTTCGTAGGGGACTGTGTCGGCCCCAAAAGCTTCGCTGTAGTCCTTGCTGTCGATTAGTGCGTCCACCACGCCGTAGAAGCCCTGTCTTGCGGCTGTATCGAAGAGCGCATCGATTTCCCAGCGGCCGAAGGTGGGTCGGCCCAGCAAACGCCGATGCATCACTTCGATCGCCTTCACGATGTAGAGACCGCTCCAGTAGCGGCGTCGGAAAGCATCGGATTTGGCGACTGCCCGAACAAAATCCTTGAGAGAGATGTCTCCATTTTCGAGGCGGGCTTCATCAGAGCTCATCCGCTCTCCCGCATAGCCGCCGTTGCCGAGCACTTGCACGTAAACAGCCTTGATGACGGCTTGGGTGCTGGCCTCAGTCGTACGGACGCTGGGCTGACCACCTCGCCCTGGATTCACAGTGCCACCCGTGGCGATCTGCTGAAGTCGCATCACACGCGGACCACCCTTGCGGGGGCGGCTCTTGCGGAAACTGTCGCTGTCCAGTTGGCCAGGGCTGTTGAGGCCGTTGCTCACGAGCAATCGGCGACTGTCGTAGCCGTAGGGGGCTGGTCGGGTGGCGACTGAGGCGGTTCCGCTGGGGAAGATGGCGCCGAATTTGTTCGCCACCGGATCATTGCCACCGCCGTAGACGTGCTGGTCGGCAAAGGGCTGGCGGTAGGAGGCGTAGAGGGTGACGTACTGCGGTGCGCCATCGAACGGGGCGCTGAAGTTGAACAGCTTGCGGTTGGAGCCCCAGCCGGCACTTTCCTGAGCTTCCGTGCCGAGATCGCGCAGGTAGGGAACGGTTTCCTCTCCGAAGGCCTGGGCGTATTCCGAGGAATTCACCAGCACATCCACAAGACCCTTGAGGCCCTGGTCGCTCAGGATGGCGAACGACTTGCGGAACTCCTCAAGGGAGCTGATGCCCCGGCCGAGGAAGTGGCGGTAAGCCAGTTCCACCACGCGGCTGTTGACGAAACCGTCGTGGAACTGCTGGCGGTATTCCTTGCTGCGGCCAAGGGCGCGAACGAATTCGCGCATTGAGATTTGGCCCTGGCTGACAGCGCTGGCCTTATCGGCACAGGGGGTCTGGGAGT
The DNA here is from genome assembly GCF_023630635.1 of Synechococcus sp. MU1651. Classification (NCBI taxonomy): domain Bacteria; kingdom Bacillati; phylum Cyanobacteriota; class Cyanophyceae; order Synechococcales; family Synechococcaceae; genus Synechococcus; species Synechococcus sp. MU1651. The sequence continues at coordinate 90,904 of NZ_JAKUHJ010000005.1, read as the reverse complement.
AGCCCTTGGCGATGTCGCGCTCAAACACCTGGCGGTAGGCGGCACGAATGATTTCTGCTTTTTCGGCTCCGGACAGACCGGGACGCATTTCAAACAGCTGGCGTCCTTCCGAGGCCAGGGCGTAGATCGCCGGCAGCTGCAGGCCCTGCTGCACTGCACTCCCCTGGCGCTGCTTCGTGCTGGGGGTGGGGATGGCCAGCTCCTGCAACAGCACGTTGAAGCAGTCGATGGTCATCTGCCGGGCCTCAGGACGATCCCGCAGCAGTTCCGCTGAAGCAGCCCGCATTTCCTGAAGAGCCACGTTGGTTGCCGCCAGGGAGCAGTTCTCAAGAAGGATGTCCCGCAGGCCGCGGGTGTTCACCGCAAGGATGCTGGGGTCTCCCGCCACCAGGGCGTAGCCCACGTAGCGCAGGAACCAACCCATGTCGCGGACCGACTTGCGCATGAAGGCCGGGCCGTACTTGGCCACGCTGATGGCGTTGAAACCGGTGGGGAGCACAACCCGCACGTCGGCATCGCCGCCGGCTCCTTCCAGCAGGCGGGTGAGGAAGTTGCCCCGCTTGGTGCTGTTGCTGTCGCCGGTGAAGGTGCGCACCGACTGCTCAAACGCGGCTTGGTCAGCAGCCAGCGGGGTGGCTTCCTGAGCTGTTGAACGCCCGGTTTCGCCTGTTGTCAGGGGCGCTTCAAGGAAGGAGAGGGGCGTTCCTCCAACAAAAATTCTGTTGGCGGCGCGGGCCACGATGGCCTCGGCGTTGGCCGCAATGATCCGGGACGCTTCGATCCGGTCCTGACCGGTTCGAAAGAAGGTCACAAGACTGTCCAGTTCCCCGTTGTCCGGGAAACGGTCCTGCTGCTCTGCCTGACGGACGCTGGAGAGCGGCAGAGTGTCGAACAGTTGGGGAGACACGCGCGGGCTGCCGCTGCTGGCGGTCACTGTCATCGACGAAAGCAAGCCGGATCGCGCCACGTTACGGCTGCCGGGATGGCGCTCCGTGGCCCCATGAACAAATGTTTGCAGGCCTTGCAGTGCTGCAGCGGATCCATGGGTCTGACGTGAAAAGCTCGCAGGCGCGAAATCAGCGCTGCATGACCCACCCCAAGCCCAGTGATGCTGCGACTCCCGTGGTGAGTGCGTTTTATGACCGCTTTCCCTTCCCGGGGGATCCACTGCAAGACGGGCCGCCACCTGGATACAACTGGCGTTGGTGTCATCGCAGCGTTCGGGCTGCCGTGTACGGATCGATCCCTGCAGGGATGGAGGCGCCGCGGATCCTCGATGCCGGGTGCGGAACCGGGGTGAGCACCGATTACCTCTGCCATCTCAACCCGGGGGCTGATGTGCTCGGGGTGGACATCAGTGATGGGGCGCTGGCGGTGGCGCGGGAACGCTGCCAGCGCTCCGGGGCGGCCGAGCAAGTGACCTCGCTGCGTCAGGAGCGGCGCAGTCTTCTTGATCTGGCCGACGAAGGGGCCTTCGACTACATCAATTCGGTGGGGGTGTTGCATCACCTGGATCAGCCGGAGGCGGGGCTGCGCTCCCTGGCGGATCGCCTGGCTCCGTCTGGTCTGCTGCATCTCTTTCTTTACGCCGATGCCGGTCGCTGGGAGATCCATCGCACCCAGAAAGCGCTGAGTCTTCTGAATGCCGGCACAGGCTCGGAGGGCCTGCATCTGGGGCGGGAACTGTTCGAGACCCTGCCTGAGGGCAATCGCCTGGCCCGTCATCACCGGGAACGCTGGGCCGTGGACTGCGCGCCTGACGCGAATTTCGCAGACATGTACCTGCACCCGCAGGAAACCAGTTACAACCTCGAGCGTCTTTTCGCGTTCATCGATACGGCGGGTCTGCATTTCGCCGGCTTCTCCAATCCGGAGGTCTGGGATCCAGCCCGCCTTCTTCAGGGAGAGCTGCTGGAGCGAGCCCAGGCCTTGCCACCGCGTCAGCAGTGGGAGCTTGTGGAGCAGCTGGATCCCGACATCAGCCACTTCGAGTTCTTTCTCTCTGCGGCACCAGTGGAGCGAGCTTGCTGGAGTGATGAGGCCCTCGGCCAGGCCAGGGGTTTCGTTCAGCCCTGCCTCTGGGGAGAACCCGATCCGATTCTTGGTCGCAACATGGAGCCCATTCAGCTCACGGATGCCGACCGCTCCCTGCTGCGGACTGTCGCTGAGCAGCCGCAACAGAGGCTGGGGGCCCTTGCGTCTCCGGATCAGATCCGCGATCTTGTGGATCGCCAGCTGCTGCTGTTGCAGGAATAACAGCAGCGAACGCGTGATAGATTCCGCGCGCCATTTCAGGCAGCGCTTGGAAGATTTTTACCGTCTTCAACGTCGCCTGCTGTTGGCCACCGTTCTGGTGTCAATCGTCACGGTTCCGATCGTGGCTCTCACCATGAATCTCTCGGTGGCCGGCAGTGTTCTTGTGGGCTCCTGCGCCGGACTTCTGTACGTTCGCTTGTTGGCTCGCAGTGTGGCCCGGCTCAGTGACCAGTCCCGTGGACTGGGGCGTTTTCAGCTCATCGTTCCAACCCTGCTTGTGGTTGGTTCGGCCAAGCTGCCTCAGCTCGATCTGCTGCCGGCCTTCCTGGGATTCCTTCTCTACAAGCCCGCCCTGATTCTTCAGCACGTCCTCGACGACCGCTGAGTCTGAGCACTTTTCTCTGCACCCATGGCTTTGTTGCCCTTACCACTCCCGTTCGCTGAACTGGAAGTGGGTCACCACCTGTACTGGCAGATCGGCGATCTGTATCTGCATGGTCAGGTGTTCCTGAGCTCCTGGATCCTGATCGGCATCCTCCTGGCTGTGGTGCTTGTCGGCACCCGCGGGATGAAGCGTGACCCGATCGGTCTGCAGAACCTGCTCGAATTCCTCTGGAATTTCATCCGCGATATCGCCCGCGACAACATCGGCGAGAAGTACTACCGCGACTGGCTGCCGTTCATCGGCACCCTGTTCTTGTTCATCTTCGTGAGCAACTGGGGCGGAGCCCTGATCCCCTGGAAGATCTTCGAACTCCCTGAGGGTGAGCTCGGCGCTCCCACCGCAGACATCAACACCACCGTGGCGATGGCTCTGTTGGTGTCACTGGCGTACTTCTATGCCGGCCTGAGCCGTAAAGGTCTGCGCTTCTTCGAGCTGTACGTGGAGCCGACCCCGATCATGCTCCCGTTCAAGATCATCGAGGAATTCACCAAGCCTCTCTCCCTCTCCTTCCGTCTGTTCGGAAACATCCTTGCCGACGAATTGGCTGTGGGCGTGCTGGTGTACCTGGTTCCGCTGATTGTGCCCCTGCCTGTGATGCTTCTGGGTCTATTCACCAGTGCCATTCAGGCTCTGATCTTCGCGACCCTGGCGTCCTTTTACATCGGTGAAGGCCTCCACGAGGCCCACTAAAAGCCGACCTCCTCTATCGCCTGAGAACGGCGATCTGCTAAACACATCCGCGCGCAGGTCCGGCATTGCACCCGGGCCCGTTCCTTCGGGAATGTCCCTGCGCGGGGGGAACCGATCCCCAAGTCCATTCCGTACAGCGCTTCCCAGCGCTTCCCCTTACACCACCCAACATGGATTCCATCACCTCCGCCGCTTCCGTTGTGGCTGCTGGCCTGGCAGTCGGCCTCGCCGCCATCGGCCCTGGTATCGGTCAGGGCACCGCGTCCGGCGGCGCTGTTGAGGGCATCGCCCGTCAGCCCGAAGCCGAAGGCAAGATCCGCGGCACCCTGCTGCTGTCCCTGGCTTTCATGGAATCGCTGACCATCTACGGCCTGGTGGTGGCTCTGGTGCTTCTGTTCGCCAACCCCTTCGCCGGCTGATCAGTGCAGGGGGATCGCTGATCCCCCTCCTGAACTTCTTGTTTCGATTCCTTCCCAGCGCACCTTTCCATGACCTGGCTTCTGCTCGCTGAAGCAGGTGTTCCGGAGGGAGGTCTTTTTGACCTCGATGCCACCCTTCCGCTGATGGCGGTTCAGGTGGTTCTCCTCACCTTCCTGCTCAATGTCCTCTTCTTCCGTCCGGTCGGCAAGGTCGTGGAAGATCGCGAGGGCTACATCTCCACCAGTCGTGCTGATGCCAAGCAGAAGCTCGCCCAGGTTCAACGCCTGGAGGCTGATCTGGCTGAACAGCTGAAAGGTGCCCGCCAGGCCGCTCAGGCCGTGATCATCGAGGCGGAACAAGAAGTTGACCGGCTTTACCGCGAAGCACTGGCCCAGGCGGAAGCTGAAGCCAACCGCACCAAAGAGGAAAGCCGTCGTGCCATCGAGGCCGAGCGTGAGTCCGCCCGAACCCAACTCAAGGGCCAGGTGGATCAGCTGAGCACCACGATCATCAACCGTTTGCTGGCCGCGTGATGTCTCTCAATTTCAATCCGCTCGAAACCAACCTGGTCAACCTGGTCATTGTGATCAGTCTCCTGGTTTGGTTCCTGCGCGGTTTCCTGGGAGGAATCCTGGAACGCCGCCGCGCCGCCATCCTTCAGGACCTGCAGGACGCAGAGTCCCGCCTGAAGACCGCCACTGAAAACCTGAGCCAGGCTCAGTCCGAGTTGGCTGCTGCCCAGCAGAAAGCCGAGAAGATTCGTGCTGATGGTCAGGCCCGCGCCGCAGGCATTCGTGCCGAAGGCGAGAAGCGCACCATCTCTGCGATGGCTGCCGTCAAGGCCGGTGCCGATGCTGATGCAGAGGCCGATGCTGCCCGGATCAAGGACACCCTCCGTCGTGAAGCTGCTCTGGCGGCAATCGACAATGTTCTTGCCCAGCTTCCGGATCGTCTCGACGCCAGTGCTCAGGCCAAGTTGATCGATTCCACCATCAAAAATCTGGAGAACGCCTGATGCCTCTCCTCAACTCTCTGGCCACCCCCTACGCCGAAGCATTGCTTCAGGTCACCGAAGCCCGAGGTGAGTCTGAAACCGTTGCCGATCAATGCAAGCAACTGCTTGAGATCTGGAACGATTCCGAAGACTTCCGCGACGCCATGGTGTCTCCGGTTCTTGAGCCGGATGCCAAAAAGCAGGCCCTCAAGGCCCTCGTGGGTGAGCAGGTCACCCCGTCCGTTCTCAACCTTCTCAAGGTCTTGGCGGATCGGCAGCGACTCCTTGCCTTCGATGCGGTGATGCTTCGCTACCTCGAGCTCTATCGCGAGCAGCAGGGCATCACCCTGGCTCAGGTCCGCTCAGCCCAGGCTCTCAGCGAAGAGCAGCAAGCGGCCCTCTCCAAGAAGGTGCAGGCCATGGCCGGCACCAACAAGGTCGACATCGACCTCAGTGTGGATCCGTCCCTAATCGGCGGTTTCGTCGTGAGTCTCGGATCTCAGGTGATCGACGCCAGCCTGTCTGGCCAGGTTCGTCGCCTCGGTCTGGCACTCGCCAAGGCGAGCTGACCTCACTTCTTCCTCCACCGCTTCTTCCCCCCCCACTCCCAGCTGGGATCACACGCCATGGTTTCCATCCGTCCCGACGAGATCAGCGCCATCCTCAAGCAGCAAATTGAGGACTACGACAAGTCGGTTTCCGTCAGCAATGTCGGCACCGTTCTCACCGTGGGCGACGGCATCGCCCGCGTTTACGGCCTGCAGCAAGCCATGGCCGGTGAGCTCCTCGAATTCGAGGACGGCACCGAAGGCATCGCCCTGAACCTCGAAGACGACAACGTCGGCGCGGTGCTGATGGGTGAGGGATACGGCATCCAGGAAGGCAGCACGGTGAAGGCCACCGGCAAGATTGCTGCTGTGCCCGTGGGTGAAGCCATGCTGGGCCGGGTGGTGAACTCCCTGGGCCGTGCCATCGACGGCAAGGGTGAAATCGCCACCAGCGAGACGCGCCTGATCGAATCCATGGCGCCCGGCATCATTCAGCGCAAGTCGGTGCATGAGCCGATGCAGACCGGCATCACCGCCATCGACGCGATGATCCCCGTCGGCCGTGGCCAGCGCGAGCTGATCATTGGTGACCGCCAGACCGGCAAGACCGCCATCGCGATCGACACGATCCTGAACCAGGCGGATCAGGACATGATCTGCGTCTACGTCGCCGTGGGTCAGAAGGCTGCTTCTGTGGCCAACGTCGTTGAAGTGCTGCGTGAGCGCGGCGCCCTCGACTACACCGTGATCGTGGCGGCCAACGCTTCCGAGCCCGCTGCGCTGCAGTACCTGGCTCCTTACACCGGCGCCTCCATTGCCGAGTACTTCATGTACAAGGGCAAGGCCACCCTGGTGATCTACGACGATCTCTCCAAGCAGGCTGCTGCCTATCGCCAGATGTCGCTCCTGCTGCGTCGTCCGCCCGGTCGTGAGGCTTACCCCGGCGACGTCTTCTACTGCCACAGCCGTCTGCTCGAGCGTGCAGCCAAGTTGTCTGACGCCATGGGCAAGGGTTCCATGACCGCCCTGCCGATCATTGAGACCCAGGCCGGTGACGTTTCGGCCTACATCCCCACCAACGTGATTTCGATCACGGATGGTCAGATCTTCCTCAGCTCTGACCTGTTCAACTCCGGTCTGCGTCCTGCGATCAACGTGGGTATCTCCGTGAGCCGGGTGGGCGGTGCTGCCCAGACCAAGGCCATCAAGAAGATTGCCGGCACCCTCAAGCTGGAGCTGGCCCAGTTCGACGAGCTGGCCGCCTTCTCCCAGTTCGCTTCTGACCTGGATGCTTCCACCCAGCAGCAGCTGGAGCGCGGCAAGCGTCTGCGTGAACTGCTCAAGCAGCCTCAGTTCAGCCCCCTGATCCTGGCTGAGCAGGTCGCCATCGTTTACGCCGGTGTGAAGGGCCTGATCGACGACGTCCCCGTCGACAAGGTTGTTGATTTCTCCCGCGAACTGCGTGAGTACCTCAAGTCCAACAAGGCTGAGTTCATCACCGAAATCCAGGAGAAGAAAGTGATGAGCCCTGAGGCTGAGGCGATCCTCAAGGACGCCATCACCGAAGTCGTGTCCACCATGGTCGCCTCCGCGGCCTGAAGGAGCTGCCGACATGGCGAATCTCAAGGAAATCCGAGACCGAATTAAGTCGGTCAAAAACACCCGCAAGATCACCGAGGCCATGCGCCTGGTGGCTGCGGCCAAGGTGCGCCGCGCCCAGGAGCAAGTGCTCCGCAGCCGTCCCTTCGCGGATCGGCTGGCCCGGATCCTGGAAAACCTCCAGTCCCGCATGGGTTTCGAAGATGCGGCATCTCCCCTGATGCAGCAGCGCAATGTGGAGACCATCACCCTGGTGGCGGTCACCGGCGATCGCGGCCTGTGTGGTGGCTACAACGCCAACATCATCAAGCGCACGGAACAGCGTTTTGCTGAACTGAAGGGGAAGGGCTTCGACGTGAAGCTGCTGCTGATCGGCACCAAAGCCATCGGCTACTTCACTCGTCGGGACTACCCGATCCAGACCACCTTCTCCGGTCTGGAACAGGTGCCCACCGCCGATGAGGCCAACACGATCTCCACGGATCTGCTGGCTGAGTTCCTGGCCGAAAGCACCGACCGCGTCGAACTGATCTTCACCAAGTTCATCAACCTGGTGAGCTGCAAGCCCGTGGTTCAGACCCTTCTGCCCTTGGATCCTCAGGACATCGCTGATCCCGAGGATGAGATCTTCCGTCTCACCACCAAGGACGGCCTTCTGACGGTGGAGCCTGGTGCAGGCCCTGCCAACACCGAGCCGAAGATTCCTTCGGACATCGTGTTTGAGCAGACCCCTGAACAGTTGCTGAATGCACTGCTTCCGCTGTATCTGCAGAACCAGATGCTGCGTTCCCTGCAGGAATCGGCAGCCTCCGAGCTGGCCAGCCGGATGACGGCCATGAACAACGCCAGCGACAACGCCAAGGAATTGGCCAAGAGCCTCACCCTTGACTACAACAAGGCCCGTCAGGCTGCGATTACCCAGGAGATCCTGGAAGTTGCAGGCGGTGCGGCCGCTGTTGGCTAACCATTTCGGTTGATCTTTTCGGTCGATCGATTCATAGACAGCCGGTCCTTCGGGGCCGGCTTTTTTGTGCTGTGTTTACGGTGAAGCGGAGCGGTTTGAGGGCCTGGGCGTGCTTCAGCTTCATCAGCTCTTCCCCACCGTCGTGGCAACGACGCAACTTCCTCTCGACCCTCTGCAGCAGGCGTCCTGTATGCAGGCTCTGCTGGAGCTTCGCGGCGAGGCCGAGGGCAACCCCAATGAAGGCTGCGCCTGGACAGGGGACCTGCATGGGGTGTGGCAGCTGCATCAACAGCAGCCCTTTCAGGCCTTGGCTCAGTTGGTGGTTCAGCAGGCCTGGATTTATCTCGATTCGCTTGGGTTTGAGCGAAGCCAAGTGGCCCTGCATCTGCAGCGTTGCTGGCCGGTGATCAGCGATTGGGATCAAGCGGTTGGCCGCCACCATCACCCCAATGCCCATCTCAGTGCTGTTCTGTACCTCACGGGTAACGGCTCGGGAGAAGAAGGCATGTTGCGGCTGCATGCGTCCGATCAACCCAATGAGTTGGTGGCGGGTTTGGCGGTGGGTTACGGCGGCCCGATTGCTGAAGGCCACCCGTTCAATCAGGCCCACTGGGATCTGGCCCCACGCCCCGGTTTACTGGTGCTGTTTCCGTCGAGCCTGCAGCACAGCGTTCTGCCCAACGACGCCCCAGACGAGCTGCGCTGTTCCATCAGTTTTGATTTCGTGCTGACAGCACCCGTGCAGGGTGGTTCGCCGGAATATCTGGCGCCCCACCCCCGCCACTGGGACTCGCTGGACGAGCCCATTGCCTGAGAGAATGCGGCGTCTTCCTTGTTGAGCCCGGCATGTCCGACGTGGCCACCTACACCGTCCGCGCCGAGTTCGAAGGCGAAACCCACAGCTTCCCCTGCCGCGCTGACCAGACGGTGCTGAATGCTGCTGAGGCCGCTGGCATCACCCTCCCCAGCTCCTGCTGCTCCGGGGTATGCACCACTTGTGCTGCGGTGATCAGCGAGGGCAGTGTTGAGCAGCCCGATGCCATGGGCGTGAAGGGTGAGCTTCAGCAGCAGGGCTACAGCCTGCTGTGCGTGGCTTTCCCGCGTGCTGATCTCACCCTCAAGGCGGGGCAAGAGGATGCGCTCTACGAAGCCCAGTTCGGTCAATACCAGAAGTGAGGCTCATCAGCCTGCAACGCCAGTTTCCTTGGCCCGCTGATGTGCCATTGGTTGAGCTGCGCAGCTGGATCCGTCAGCAGTTGGCTCACGAGGGTGATCCGCTGCGTTGGGCTCTTACCGCAGTGCACTCCAGTGCCGATGGTGCTCGCACCCTTCAAGTGGAGGCAGTGATCAACGCGTGAGCTCGGCCCCGATGCCAACGCTGATGCTGGTGCCCACGGGCATCGGTTGTGACATCGGTGGCTACGCCGGTGACGCCCTGCCGTCTGCACGCTTGCTGGCTGCAGCGAGCGGCTGCCTGATCACCCATCCCAATGTGATGAACGGGGCTTCGCTGTATTGGAGCGATTCCCGCGTGCTCTATGTGGAGGGTTATGGCCTCGATCGGTTTGCCGTGGGTGACTGGGCCCTGCGGCCGGTGCGAAGGCAACGGATCGGCTTGCTGCTGGATGCCGGTATCGAGCCTGAGCTGGCCCAGCGCCAGATTCAGGTGGCTGAGGGCTGCCGAGCCAGCCTGGGTTTGGAGATCGGTCCGGTGGTTTCCACGGATGCGCCGCTTGAGGTGACGCTTGAGTGTGGTGCCAGTGGCGCCAGCTGGGGGCGATTGGGGCGTCCTGATGCCTTGTTGCGAGCCGGTGAACGCTTGAAGCAGGCCGGGGCGACGGCGATTGCAGTGGTGGCCCGCTTCCCGGAGGATCCGGAGAGTGACGCGTTGGCGGCGTATCGACAGGGCAGTGGCGTGGATGCTCTGGCCGGTGCTGAAGCGGTGATCAGCCACCTGCTGTTGCAGCACTTGCAGATCCCCTGTGCCCACGCTCCGGCCTTGGACCCCTTGCCCCTGGATCCGCAGCTGGATCCAAGGGCGGCGGGTGAGGAGCTCGGCTACACCTTCCTGGCCTGCGTGCTGGTGGGGCTGAGCCGGGCACCGGATCTGGTGAGCGCCCCCCGGCAGCCTGGCGATCTTGATGCGACGCAATTGGGGGCGGTTGTGGTGCCCGCAGGCGCCCTGGGGGGTGAAGCGGTGCTGGCTTGTCTGGAACGGAATGTTCCGCTGATCACAGTGGAGAACCCCGCGGAGTTGTCGGTCACGGCCGATGCCCTTGGCTTGAGCCAGGGCGTTCTTCAGGCCAGCAGTTACAGCGAGGCAGCAGGGTTGGTGCTGGCGCTGCGGGAGGGATTGAGTCCGGCGTCGCTGGGCCGGCCACTGCCAGCGCTGCAACGGTTGGATTGATGCCTGGCGGTTTTGGTGGAGCCCTCGATCAGAGCCCTTGCCCCTGTGGGGGTGGTGTTTATCGCAGCTGCTGCGGGCCCCTGCATCGCGGTTATCAGCGTGCCGAAACGGCTGAACAGTTGATGCGCTCAAGATATTCAGCTTTTGCGCGTGGCGAGATCGACTATCTGCTGGCCACCCATCCCGAGCCGGATGTTCCAGCACAGCAGCGGCGTCGTTCCCTGGAGCGGAGTTGCCGGCAGACCCGTTGGCTCGGCTTGACGGTGCTGGCTGTCAGCGCCGGCGGCCCGCGGGATCTGGAGGGAACGGTGCAGTTTGAAGCCCGTTACCGCGGTGGGGTGCTGAAGGAAACCTCCCTGTTTCAGCGGCGCGACGGCGCGGGGGATGGTCCTTGGCTCTATGTGGGTGCACTCCACATGGAGGGCTAACGCAGGCAGGCCATCGGATGCCGCGGCGGCACCCCAAGTGCTTTGGCCACGCCGGGGTGGCAGACCGATCCCTGCACCGTGTTCAGGCCGGAGATGAGTTCCGGTCGTTCCGTCACCGCTTCCTCCAGGCCCCGCCCGGCGATGCCCAGGATGTACGGGAGGGTCACGCTCACCAGGGCTTCGGTGGAGGTGAACGGCACCGCACCAGGCATGTTGCCCACGGCGTAGTGCTGCACGCCGTGGATGGTCACGGTGGGATCGCGGTGGGTTGTCTCCTGGCTGGTGGCGATGCAGCCGCCTTGGTCGATGGCCACATCCACGATCACTGAACCGGGCCGCATCTGCTTCACCATCTGCTCGTCCACCAGGGTGGGGGCGCGCCCACCGGGGGTAAGCACGGCTCCGATCACCAGATCCGCCGTTGGCACCAACCGTTCCAGAAGCCCGCGGCTGCTCACCACACTCATCAAGCGACCGCGCCGGTCGGCCTCCAGGCTGCGCAACCGCTGGGGTGAGCGGTCGAGCAGCAACACCTCGGCATCCATGGCGGCGGCCGTTCGTGCGGCATTCCATCCCACGGTGCCGGCGCCAAGCACCACCACCCGGGCCGGTTGCACGCCGGTGCAGCCCCCCATCAGCACGCCGCGGCCGCCGTGGGGTTTCTCCAGCAGGTGAGCTCCAACCTGGGCCGCCAAGCGCCCCGCGATTTCGCTCATCGGTGCCAGCAACGGCAGGCTGCCGTTCTCCAGCTGCACGGTTTCGTAGGCGATGGCAGCGGTGCCTGCCTCCAGCAGAGCCTCGCCAACGCTGGGATAGGCGGCCAGGTGCAGGTAGGTGAACAGCACCATGTCCTTCCGCAGATAGACAAATTCCTCCGCCTGCGGTTCCTTCACCTTCACCACCAAATGGGCGCCCCAGGCCTCGTCGCGGCTCACCATTTGGGCACCGGCACCGGCGGCGGCGAAGGCGTCGTCACCGATTCCCGCTCCAGCCCCGGCTCCGGTTTCGATGCGCACCTCCAAGCCTTGGCTCACCAGTTCCCGCACCGCATCGGGAGTCAGCGCCACGCGCTGCTCATCGAGCTTGATCTCCTTCGGCACACCGATGCTGGCCATCGGGGCCGAGAGAACGGAGGCTGCCATGGCGGCTTCAAGGAGATCCCTTCAATCTGGCTCCGCTGCGCACAACCCGCCACATCACCAGGGTGGGATGGCTTTAGGTCGCTGCAATGGGCAACCGCCAACCGCTGCCGAAGGCCTGGGGACTCACCTTGAGCAACGGTGCTGCCTGGCGTCGCTTGAACTCGGCCCGTTTCAACAGCCGTTCCACCCGCTCCACCAGGGCGGGATCATGGCCGGCCGCCACCAGGGTTGCTCCAGAATGGCGCTCCTGGATCAGGGCTTTGAGCAGGGCGTCCAGAGCGTCGTAGTCGGGCAGGGAGTCGCTGTCTTTCTGGTTGGGCCTGAGCTCGGCGCTCGGGGGTTTGCGTCGAATCGCCTCCCCCACCAGCTCCCCGTGGGTCGGGAGTCCCAGCGCCTGGCGGCAGCCCCGGGCTGCGTCGCTGTCGAGCCAGTCGCACAGGGCAAACACGCTGGTTTTGTAGAGATCGCCAATCACCGCAAGCCCGCCGTTCATGTCGCCATAGAGGGTGCAGTACCCCACGGCCAGCTCGGATTTGTTGCCGGTGGTGAGCAGCAGTTGGCCCTGCTGGTTGGCCACGGCCATCAGCAGGGTGCCGCGAATGCGTGATTGCAGATTTTCCGCCGTCACGCCCTGGGGCGTTGCCCCGAGCGGTGCGGTGAGGGCCTGGTCGTAGCCCTCCATCAGGCCGGCGATCGGCACTGTGTTGGTCTGCAGTCCCAACCGTTCGGCCAAGGCCAAGGCGTCGTCGATGGATCCAGCCGAGCTCCAGGGGGAGGGCATCAACAGCGCTGAGACCGCCTCGTTCCCCAGGGCTGCGCTGGCGATCACGGCCACCAGCGCTGAGTCGATGCCGCCGCTTAACCCCAGCAATGCCTTGTTGAACCCGCATTTCCGGGCGTAGTCACGCACCCCAAGCACCAGGGCGCGGAACAGCCGCTCCAGGGGATCCATGGGTTGAATCTGGCCGTGGGACTGCACAGGGGTGGGATGACCGCTGTCCCAGATCGCCAGGTGCTCCTCACAGACGGGGAGCTCCAGCTGCACGGCGCCATCGGCTCCCACCACAAAACTGGCCCCGTCGAACACCAGCTCGTCGTTGCCCCCCACTTGATTGAGGTAGATCAGTGGGCAATTGAGGCGTTGCGTCGCCGCCGCCGCCAGCTGTTGGCGCAAGGCTGGCTTGGAGGCATCGAAGGGGGAAGCCGCCAGATTGATCACCAGATCCGGCTGTTCGGGGATCAGTTGATCGATGGGATCCGGTCCGTCCAGGCGCTCGCGCTGCAGGCCGTCATCCACCCAGAGGTCTTCGCAGATGGTGAGGCCCAGTCGCTTCCCGTTGGGCAGGCTGAGCAGGCAGGGGCCATCACCGGGGCGGAAGTAGCGCCGCTCATCAAAGACGTCGTAACTGGGCAGCAGCTGTTTCTGGGCAATCGGCCGCCAGCCCAGACGATTCACCAGCACCACACCGTTGTGCAGCCGTGGACTGCGGGCATCGGATGCGGGCAGCGCAGCTCCCACCAAGAGAGTGACGCTGCTGTGCAGTTGGTTCACCAGCCACTGCAGCACCGTGTCTTGCTGTTGGAGGCGGCTGGGCTCGAGCAACTGGTCCCGGGGGGGGTACCCCCAGAGGGAGAGTTCAGGGGTGAGCACCAGCTCAACAGCCTGCTCTTCTGCTCTGCGCACGGCCTCCAGAATCTGCTTCGCGTTGCCCTCGAAGTCGCCGACTACGGGGTTGAGTTGCGCAAGGGCGATGCGCATCAGCAGAGGCTCCCCGAAAGGCCATAAAGATTGTGCTGGAGCAACAGCGGCCATACCGCTTCAGGGATCTGAGCTTGATTCGGTTGCTGGCGCAGTTGCGAACTGGCGGTGGCGGGAACCTCCAGATCCAGGAGCTCCACCTGTCCGCCTAGATCGCGCAGGGCCTGCAGCGTGGCGTCCTCGAGGGGCCAACCCTTGCGGGGGGCGATGGCCAGGCGGCACTGCGGCAGCCAGCAATCGCTCTGTTTCCAGCGGGGAATCTGGCCAGCGAGATCGCTGCCCACCACAAACACCAGGTTGCGATCAGGCCAATGCTGGGCGGCCCGTTGCAAGGTGATCAAGGTGTAAGGGCTGCTTAGATGCTGGGCCAGCTCGAGACGTTCATCCTGCAGTTGCTGCACCAGCTGGCCGAGCAGCATTGCTCGCAATGCCAGGGGAGCATCGTGCTGTTTCAGGGGGTTGTCGCTGGCCCAGGTCGCCACCTGGCCGTAGCGGTTCAACAGACCCTCCAGCAGCACCTGATGGCCGCGGGTGGGTGGATCGGCGCTGGTGCCCAGCAAAGCGATGGCAGCAGCGGTCATCTCAGGGCAGCAGTAGTTGCAGATCCTGCTCCAGGGCTTTGGGCCAGCGCAACAGCCAGTGGTGCACCACGGGATCTCGTTCGGCCAGGCGGCGTAACAGCGCACCGGGTTGTCCACCGCGTCGTCGCAGCAACTGCTGGGCCACCAGACGCCCCGTTCGGCGGCTGGCATGCACCGCCAGGGCGGCCTGGGCCACGGCCACCGGGGCTGCCGGGGCCATGCTGGCGCCGCCGCTCACCGGCACCAGTAGCAGCAGGGCCTGCTTGAGGGCCGCCAGCCCCAGCTGCACCCCGCCCAACAAGGCGTTGTGGCTGGAGAGTCGGGTGAGCAGCAGCCGTGCCGCCGCTGGCGTCATCGGCAGGTTGTAGAGACGGCTGAGCTGCAGCACCAGGGCGGTGTCGCAGGCCATGCCTCCGGCCATGTCCAATTCCATTAAAGGGTTGACGGCCACGCCGGTGGCTTTGGCGGCTGCGTAACGACCGATCAGGCTCTGGGCCGTGCGGCGGTGCTGTTGCAGCCGCAGTGCTTGGCAGGCCCTCTGGAAGCGGTCGGCCTGGCGCAGCGACTGAATCGCCAACAGCAGGGTGCCTTCGTTCTCCAGCTGCCGGCAGAGCTGCTTCTGCAGATCTTGCACCTGCGGCGTCGTGATCGTGCTGCGCACCCGCCCATCGGCCTGGATCTGGGGGCTGCGGGGCGCTGCCGCTGCCGCGGTGATCGGCAGATCCACCGGCAGCCGGGCGCGGATGCTGCGCAGCAGTTCGGCACGGTCTTGCTCTGGCCAGCGGTCGCTCCGGTTTAGCACCAGCTGCAGGGGCTTGCCGCTCTCCAGCAGCGTTTGTAAGGCCTCCAGGTCGGCCCGGGTCAGGTCGCTGTCCACCACCAGCAGCACCAGATCAGCCCCCATGGCCACGCGGGAGGCCAAGCGAGCCCGCCCGGCGGCATCGATTTCATCAATGCCGGGGGTGTCCACCAGTTCCACCCTGGTCAGCCCGGCAATCTCCACGGGCCAGTCCACCGCCTGCTGATGGCGGGTGCTGCCGTGGGCGACATCCGTTGCCAGCAGTGGCCGGCGGATCAAGGCATTGATCAGGCTGGATTTGCCGACCCCCACCCGACCAAACAGAGCAATGCGCAGGCGTCGTTGCTGCAGCCGTTGCAGTTGACGATCCAGCAGCCGCAATTCACCCCCCAGCAGTCCCTGGTCCCGTGGGCTCAGCTGAAGCTGATTGCGCCAGTGCTCTAGCAGCAGCTGGCAGCGCTCAACGGTATGGGGCGGGGTGGGTTGCATCCCGCTCATGCTGCCGGCTTGCGCCACCAGCCGGCCAGCACGGCCAGCACCGATTCGGCCCCGATCACGCCGACAAAGCCACCGAATTCATCCACCACCACGCGCACACCACCGCTGTCGCGCCGGAAGCCCGTCAGCAGCCGATCGGCCCTGATCATCTCGGGCACGTATTCCACCGGTTCGCAGAGATCAACGGGTGTGAGCAGGCCGCGGTTCTCCAACAGGGCCGTGAGCACTCGCTCGCGGCTGGCCACGCCAAGCACCTTGTCCACTTGATCGCCCAGCACCACCCACCATGGGTCGTTGGTGCTCATCAGCTTGGCCCGCTGGGCTTCAATGCTGAGGCTCCCATCCAGGGTGGGCGCCGCTACCCGCGGCGTCATCAGGTCGCGGGCGGTGAGGTCGTTGAGTTGAAACACCTTGCCGATCATCGCGGCTTCATCGGCTTCGATCTCTCCCTTCTGGGAGCCCAGGCGAGCCAGCAGACGGATCTCCTCTTCGTTGGTGCTGAGTTCCGCTTCGGCGGTGATGGCCGGCAGCATCCGTTCCAGCAGCAGCACCAGCGGCCTGAGCACCAGGCCGAGCCAATGCAACAGGGGTGCGCTGGTCAGGGCCACCGGCAGGGCCAGACGGCTTCCGAGGGCTTTGGGCAGGATTTCACCCAGCAGGATCACCAGGACAGTCAGACCCACCGAGAACACCGGCAGGGCCACACCGCTGATGTTGCGCTGCTCGAACACCCAGGCGGCATAACCGCCCAGCATCAGGCTGCCGAAAATGTTGAAGCCGTTGTTGGCGATCACCAGAGCCGACAGGGTGCGCCCCAGCCGTTGACGCAACTGCGCCAGGCGCCGGGCCCCGGCCACAGGGCTTTCCCGGGCGGCCAGCTCGTGCACCCGGATTGGACTCACGGTCAACAGGGCGGCTTCCACTCCGGAACAGAGGGCCGAACCCAGCAGCACCACCAAAACCAGCAGCAACAGCACCAGGAGATCGGAGCTCATTGCCGTCTGAAACTCCTTGCATCGTAGAGGCCCTGGCCAGTTCGGCCTTGCCAACTGCCATCCTGTTCCCCTGAACGCTCTGCTGCTGTGAACGGTTTCGACTCCGGCATCCACGCGCGTCGTCGCGCCCTGTTCATGGAGCAACTCGGCGCTGCCGCCGCGGTGATTCCGGCCGCGGCATTGGCGACCCATCACGCCGACTGCGAATGGCCCTTCCGGCAGGACAGCGATTTCTTTTATCTCACCGGTTTTGATGAACCGGATGCGGTGGCTCTGCTGCTGCCGCATCGACCGGAAGGCGAGCGCTACGTGCTGTTTGTGCAGCCCAAGGACCCGGCTGCTGAGGTGTGGACCGGCTTCCGCTGGGGCACCGAAGGCGCGGTGGAGCGCTATGGGGCGGACCTGGCCCATCCGCTGGATCAGCTGAGCGAAAAACTGCCCGAGTACCTCGCCGGTGCCGAAGCCATCGCCTTCCGGGTGGGCCGCCATACATCGGTGGAATCGATGGTGCTTTCGGCCTGGGGGCGGCAACTGGACACCTATGCCCGCACGGGGACGGCGGCCCTGGGCCTGGTGGCACCAACGCCGATCCTGCATCGCCTGCGGCTACGCAAGGAGCCCCATGAGTTGGAGCGTTTGCGGGAGGCCTGCCGCATCTCCTCAGAAGCCCACGAGCTGGCCCGATCGATGACCCGTCCGGGCATGAACGAAGCCGAGGTGCAGGCGGCGATGGAGGCCCACTTCCGCAGCAACGGGGCCCGCGGTCCTGCCTACGGATCCATCGTCGCTGGTGGTGATAACGCCTGCGTGCTGCACTACACCGCCAACACGGCCCCGCTGCAGGACGGTGACCTGCTGCTGATCGATGCCGGTTGTTCGCTGGAGGATTACTACAACGGCGACATCACCCGTACCTTCCCGGTGAATGGCCGCTTCACGGCGGAACAGCGGGAGCTCTACAGCTTGGTGCTGGAGGCTCAGGAAGCTGCAGTTGCCGTTGTGGCTCCCGGCGGCACGGCGGAGGCGGTGCACGACACCGCCCTGCGAATTCTGGTGGAGGGCCTGGTGGACCTGGGCCTGCTGATCGGGGATGTGGACGGCATCATCGAGCGAGGCGACTACCGCCACCTGTACATGCACCGCACCGGCCATTGGCTTGGTCTGGATGTGCATGACGTGGGGGCCTACAGGCTCGGTGAGCAACCTGCGCCGCTGGAGCCAGGCATGGTGCTCACCGTTGAGCCCGGTCTTTACGTCAGCGATCGCCTCAGCGTGCCGGAAGGACAGCCAGAGATTGACGATCGCTGGAAAGGCATCGGCATCCGCATCGAAGACGACGTTGCCGTCACCGAGACCGGCCATGAGGTGCTCACTGCCGGCGCCCTCAAGAGCGTTGCTGCAATGGAGCGCTGATCGCCTCGATCAGCGGGGAGTTTCGCGGACCGCAGTTGCCCTTATCCCGCAGCTCCTTCCCACTGCAAGACCGCTTCAGTGGTCGTCAGCACTTGATCGGCGCCCGCCTCCCGCAGCCGTTGCTCATAGATGTCGCGCGCTGCAGCCTGCTCTGGGGTTTGCAGGTGAGGCGGTGCCACCGCCAGGCTTACGAATGGTTGTTCCGGCCAGCGTTCCCGGGCCTGGATCACGGTGTGCACATCGGCCACGGTGTCGCCGAGATAGGCCACCTGAACTCCCTCGGCACTGGCCCCCAGTGCTTTGGCCAGGCGGATCAAGCCTGTGGGGTCCGGTTTGTCGGGGGCATCTCCCATCGCGATCAGGGGCGGGTCCTGGAGCCCCAGGCGCTGCTGAAGCACGAAGCGGGCTGAGGGTGGTTCCGCTCCACTCACAAATCCCCAGCGCAACTTGCGCTTCGACAGCGTGGCGAAAAAGCTGGCGTCCACCAGAAGAGGCTCATCACCGATGAAGCCCGTCCATTGGCTGGGGTCTCCGTCCGGATCTCCGCCGAAGTAGAAACCGCTGAACACATCGATCAGCGCGGCGCGATCCGGCAGCTCAGCGCCATGGCGGCGCAGCAGTTCAAGGCTGGCTTCCCAGTCGTTGTTCCAGGCACCCTCAGCCTTCAACGCATCGATGACATCAGCACTGGGCTGCCAACCGCAGTAGTGCTGCACAGTGCATTGAAGGGCCCGTCGATAGCTGCCCGCGACATCGCGGATCACACCATCGATGTCGAACAGCAGGATGCTTGAGGATCCCAGAACGTCCAGTGGGTGAGCGGCTGGTAGGTTAGTTGTTTGTATTTCTGTCTTGAGCGCTGACACCATGACGGTCACCGAAGGCGCTGCCCCTACCGACCAGGAGGTCGCGACTCCGTCCGCCGCCGCGGCTGAAGGCGCCACCCAGGCAGCTGAAACCACTGAAAAGCCTGCAGCCAGCGAAGCCGAAGGCCGGCCTGTGCTGAAGGGCGCCGCCGCGGCTCTGGCCACGGCCACCATCGATGCTGATGGTGTTCCTTCCGGTTACACCCCCAAGGCCGATGAGGGCCGGTTCCTGCTGAAGATCCTCTGGCTTCCCGACAACGTGGCCCTTGCGGTTGATCAGATCGTTGGCGGTGGCCCCAGCCCCCTCACCTCCTACTTTTTCTGGCCCCGTGAGGATGCCTGGGAAAGCCTGAAGACCGAACTGGAAGGCAAGAGCTGGATCACCGACAACGAGCGGGTTGAAGTGCTCAACCAAGCCACTGAGGTGATCAACTACTGGCAGGAAGAGGGCAAAGGCAAGAGCCTCGACGAGGCCAAGGCCAAGTTCCCCGACGTCACCTTCTGCGGTACCGCCTGATTCCGCTTTTCAAGTTGATGATGCAAACCTGCCTTCGGGCAGGTTTTTTTATGAATCCCCGTGGCTTGGCTGGTGTTGGGATGACGAACGGACAAACGACACCACGAAAAAGGCCAGGGGCGATAACCCCTGGCCTTTTGCGACGTCATCCTTGAAACAGGGGGATGAATCAGTCGGCGGTTTTGCTGGCCTGAAGGCGAGCGCGGGCTTCATTCAGCTGTTGCTGCGCCTTGAGTTTTGCCGGTGAAGCAGGTTGGCCTTCCATGCCAGCCACCACGGTGGAGGCCTTCTGGAAAGCGGCTTCGGCGGCAGCGGCATCGATGGAGCTGCCCAGTTCGGCCTTGTTCACCAGAACGGTGACTTCATCAGCATCCACTTCGGCAAAACCACCCATCAGAGCGATGGAGTTCCAGGCACCGTTGGCACGCACCCGCAGCACACCGATGTCGATTGCGGTGAGCAGGGAGATGTGGCCGGGCAGGATGCCGAGTTGACCGGTGGTACTGGGCAGGATCACCTCGTCGGCGCTGCCATCAAAGACGTTCTGGTCTGTTGCCAGCACGCGGAGGGTGAGGGACATGAACCTTGGTTCGAAAAGAGAACGGACTGTCGAGAAACACGTGATCGGGGGTGTGAATCACACCCCCGCGGGGATCACTTGGTTTCGGCGGCGATCTTCTCGGCCTTGGCTTTCACTTCCTCGATGTTGCCCACCAGGTAGAAGGCGGCTTCGGGGAGGCTGTCCAGCTCACCGGAAAGGATCTGGTTGAAACCAGCGATGGTCTCCTCCAGCTTCACGTACTTGCCGGGCATGCCGGTGAAGATTTCAGCCACGAAGAAAGGCTGGGAGAGGAACTTCTCCACCTTGCGGGCACGGTCCACGGTGCGACGGTCGTCTTCCGACAGTTCGTCGAGACCCAGAATCGCGATGATGTCCTGCAGTTCTTTGTAGCGCTGCAGGGTGGACTGCACGGCGCGGGCGGTGCGGTAGTGCTCGTCACCCACCACAGCTGGCTGGAGCATGGTGCTGGTGGAATCCAGAGGATCCACAGCGGGGTAGATGCCCTTGGAAGCCAGGGCACGGTTCAGCACCGTGGTGGCGTCGAGGTGGGCAAAGGTGGTGGCCGGTGCGGGGTCGGTCAGGTCGTCAGCAGGCACGTAAACGGCCTGGATCGAGGTGATCGAACCTTCAACGGTGGATGCAACACGCTCCTGCAGGGCACCCACGTCGGTGCCCAGGGTGGGCTGGTATCCCACAGCGGAAGGCATGCGACCCAGCAGTGCGGAAACCTCGGAGCCGGCCTGCACGAAGCGGAAGATGTTGTCCACGAACAGCAGCACGTCCTGCTTGTTCACGTCGCGGAAGTGCTCAGCCATGGTCAGAGCGGAGAGGCCCACGCGCATCCGGGCGCCGGGGGGCTCGTTCATCTGGCCGTAGCAGAGGGCCACCTTCGACTTGGACAGGTCGTCGGCGTTGATCACGCCGGATTCCTTGAATTCCTCGTAGAGGTCGTTGCCCTCACGGGTGCGCTCACCCACACCACCGAACACAGACACACCGCCGTGCTCCTTGGCGATGTTG
Organism: Synechococcus sp. MU1651; assembly: GCF_023630635.1. Lineage (NCBI taxonomy): Bacteria > Bacillati > Cyanobacteriota > Cyanophyceae > Synechococcales > Synechococcaceae > Synechococcus > Synechococcus sp. MU1651. Next base: position 70,001 of record NZ_JAKUHJ010000005.1, on the reverse strand, counting down.
TTGATCAGCTCCTGGATCAGCACGGTCTTGCCCACGCCGGCGCCGCCGAACAGGCCGACCTTGCCGCCCTGGCGATAGGGAGCCAGGAGGTCGATCACCTTGATGCCGGTCTCGAACACCTTGGGCTTGGTCTCAAGCTCGGTGATGTTGGGTGCATCCCGGTGGATGGGAGCGGTGGCCGTGGTGTTGACGGGGCCCTGCTCGTCGACGGGCTCGCCCAGCACGTTGAAGATGCGGCCGAGGGTGCCTTCACCCACGGGCACGGAGATCGGTGCACCGGTGTCAACGGCTTCCATGCCGCGCACCAAACCGTCGGTGCCACTCATGGCAACGGCACGAACCCGGTGATCACCCAGAAGCTGTTGAACCTCAGCGGTCAGGGCGACGTCGTCACCTGCGGGGTTTTTCCCCTCGATGCGCAGGGCGTTATAGATCTTGGGCAGTTTCCCGGCGGGAAATTCCACGTCCAGAACCGGGCCGATCACCTGACGGATCACACCCTTGGTGCCAGCAGATGCAGGAGCAGAAGCGACCATAGGAAGGAGAGTTGCGGGAACAGGCGCTGCGCGCTCGGACCCATTCAGAGCGGCGCAACCATACCACCGCTGTGGTTGCACCCCCCTCCGGTTCGGTCACCCGCACAGCTTGGGGTATGGCCCGGGGGGTGGTCGCTTGCATACGTTGGCACTCATCGGCATCGAGTGCCAACTCGCGTCGATGCGTGGCGCATTGCGCCCTGTCCCTGCTCCTGCAAGTACCCATGGCTGCTGTTTCTCTCAGCGTCTCGACCGTTAAACCCCTCGGCGACCGCGTGTTCGTCAAGGTCTCTGAATCCGAAGAGAAGACTGCCGGCGGCATCCTTCTGCCTGACACCGCCAAAGAAAAGCCCCAGGTGGGTGAGGTGGTTCAGGTGGGCCCCGGCAAGCGCAACGACGACGGCAGCCGTCAGGCTCCCGAAGTTGGTGTGGGCGACAAGGTCCTCTACAGCAAGTACGCCGGCACCGACATCAAGCTCGGCAGCGATGAATACGTGCTGCTGTCCGAGAAGGACATCCTGGCTGTCGTCAACTGAGATCAGCCCCGCTGCATTGCGGCTTGAGTCTCAACTCAGCCTCCCTTAACCATCCTCTTCATTAGGAACCGCCTTCCATGGCAAAGCGCATCATCTACAACGAGAACGCCCGTCGCGCTCTCGAAAAAGGCATCGACATTCTCTGCGAAGCCGTTGCCGTGACCCTGGGTCCCAAGGGCCGCAACGTGGTGCTCGAGAAGAAGTTCGGTGCGCCCCAGATCATCAATGACGGCGTCACCATCGCCAAGGAGATCGAGCTCGAAGACCACATCGAGAACACCGGTGTTGCTCTGATCCGTCAGGCCGCCTCCAAAACCAACGACGCCGCAGGTGACGGCACCACCACCGCCACCGTTCTGGCCCACGCCATGGTCAAGGCGGGTCTGCGCAACGTGGCTGCCGGTGCCAACGCCATCACCCTGAAGAAGGGCATCGACAAGGCTTCCGATTTCCTGGTCAGCAAGATCAAGGAAATGGCCAAGCCCATCGCTGACAGCAATGCCATCGCTCAGGTCGGCACCATCTCCGCCGGCAACGATGAAGAAGTCGGCAAGATGATTGCCGATGCCATGGACAAGGTTGGCAAGGAAGGTGTGATTTCCCTCGAAGAGGGCAAGTCCATGGAGACCGAACTCGAGGTCACCGAGGGCATGCGTTTCGATAAGGGCTACATCTCCCCTTATTTCGCCACCGACACCGAGCGGATGGAAGCCGTCCTCGACGAGCCTTACATCCTTCTCACCGACAAGAAGATCGGTCTGGTGCAGGATCTGGTGCCCGTGCTGGAGCAAATCGCCCGCACCGGCAAGCCTCTGCTGATCATTGCTGAGGACATCGAGAAGGAAGCCCTCGCCACTCTGGTGGTGAACCGTCTGCGCGGTGTGCTGAACGTGGCCGCTGTGAAGGCTCCTGGTTTTGGTGATCGCCGCAAGGCCATGTTGGAAGACATGGCTGTGCTGACCAATGGTCAGCTGATCACCGAAGATGCCGGTCTCAAGCTGGAGAACGCCAAGCTCGAGATGCTGGGCACCGCCCGTCGCATCACCATCAACAAGGACACCACCACCATCGTTGCCGAGGGCAACGAGGCGGCTGTCGGCGCCCGCTGCGAACAGATCAAGAAGCAGATGGACGAGACCGACTCCACCTACGACAAGGAGAAGCTGCAGGAACGCCTGGCCAAGCTGGCCGGTGGCGTGGCTGTGGTGAAGGTGGGTGCGGCCACCGAAACCGAGATGAAGGACAAGAAACTCCGTCTCGAGGACGCCATCAACGCCACCAAGGCGGCTGTTGAGGAAGGCATCGTTCCTGGCGGTGGCACCACCCTGGCTCACCTGGCTCCGGCCCTGGAGCAGTGGGCAGCCTCCAGCCTGTCCGGCGAGGAACTGATCGGCGCCAACATCGTGGCTGCTGCTCTTACCGCTCCGCTGATGCGCATCGCTGAAAACGCAGGTGCCAACGGCGCTGTTGTGGCTGAGAACGTCAAGGCTCGCGCTGGTGCCGAAGGCTTCAACGCTGCCTCCGGCGAGTACGTCGACATGCTGGCTGCCGGCATCGTCGATCCCGCCAAGGTGACCCGCTCCGGTCTGCAAAATGCCGCATCCATCGCTGGCATGGTGCTCACCACCGAGTGCATAGTGGCTGATCTGCCTGAGAAGAAGGAAGCAGCTCCTGCCGGCGGCGGCATGGGCGGCGGCGACTTCGACTACTGATCGACCTTCGGGTGGTCGGGAGACCACCCGATCACCCGAACTCAAGTCATGCCAAGAGGTCCTGCGGGGCCTCTTTTTTATGTTCGGATGCTGTCTTGTAAGAACTAGTTTTTACAAGACGTGTGGTGCCTGGGGCCCGGCGTTGGTTGCCGGCCATGAAGCATATGAGGTGCGGAGAGGTGCCGGCTAACGTCTTGCTGTGTATCGATGTGTCGGGACAAATGCCCCAGCGCCCCGGAGCTTTCGCCGCCCAGTTCGCTCCAGAGACGCTGCAGCGTTTCAAAGCCCTTTGCCGACAACAAGACAAGGCCTACTCCAAGGTGTTGGAGCGTCTTGCCTTGTTGTACGTCGAAACGGATGGAGGCATTCTTTCCCCGGCCAGCACGGCTTCTGCTCCCTCACAAGGCGTGCAAAAAAGGCAAGTTCAGGTTGAATCTTTGCAAAACAAGTTGTTGGAGGATCTGTTGAAGCGGGTTGAAATCCTTGAAAAGAAGGAAACAAAAACGTTGTACGAGCTTGATCGGGTCTACAAGGAAATTGCTTTTCTGAAATCAGGGTTGCAAAGCCCTGAGTAATGTTTCTGGAATCTGAAGTCTCACGGCTTAAGTTCAAGGCCGCTAGGGCTCTCATAAATTCAGGCTGCTTGAAGAATTCTTGGTTTGTTGATCTTGTAATACCGCCTAAGTTGTGCATCAGTTTTCTTGATTCGTGCTCTATGTGCTTTCTTGTGTAACTTCTGGTCGCAAAATTGATCGGAACAGAGCGGCAAGTTGATGAACAGCATTCCAACAATCAGCTTGAAGCTGTCTTCAAAATATGTGTGCTGGAAATTGAGTTTGTGAGCGGGTTGGTTTAGTTCAACCAGCCAGCACTCAGGATCACAGCCAAGGACAAAAACAACGCCAGGCATGTCCATGTCAGACGGTTCAACGTTGCTTCGGCGCTGCTGGCGCTGCTGAACATGGAGCTGCCGCTTGCCGCCAAGCCACCCATGCCATCACCTTTGGGGCTATGCAGCAGCACCAAGACGATCAACAGAAGGCCGGTGCCGATCCAGCTCCAGGACAAAATTGAGGTGAGCATCAAACGGAAAGAGGAAGGCGAGCGGTCTTGGGGGTGGGGTCCATGTTGGACATGGGGGCAATCAGGCTTTGGCCAGTCATGGCAGCCGGTTGCGGAAGGTCAAGAATTTGCAGCAACGTCGGAGCGATATCGGCCAGCCCCCCGTTATCGCGCAGTGTGATGGCGTTGCCATGGCCAGGCAGTTTGCGCCGTTCTCCTTCGATCAGGATCGCAGGCACAGGATTGGTGGTGTGGGCTGTCCAGGCTTGGCCATCCGGACCCTTCATCAATTCGGCATTGCCGTGATCAGCCGTGATCAGCATGGTTCCGCCTTGGCGTCCCACCGCATCCAACAACCGGCCAATGCAGGCATCCACGGTTTGGATGGCTTCCTTGGCGGCCTCCATCACACCGGTGTGCCCCACCATATCGGGGTTGGCGTAGTTGATCACAATCAGCGAATAGTCCGCCTTCTCAATGGCAGAAATACAGCTGTCGGTGAGTTGCTCGGCCGACATCGCCGGTGAGAGGTCGTAGGTGGCGACCCTCGGCGATGGCACCAAGTGACGGTCTTCTCCCGCCAGTGGCTGTTCGATGCCACCGTTCATGAAGTACGTGACGTGGGGGTACTTCTCCGTTTCAGCGGTGCGGTACTGCTTCAGCCCGGCGTCTGCCACCACCTGCCCCAACAGTTGGTCGAGCGGCTCGGGGGGGAAGGCCACTTGAACGGGAAGGTCTTGTTCCACCTGGGTGAAGGTGACCACATCCAATTTCGGCGTGTGGCTGCGCTCGAAGCCCTCGAAATCGGGGAGGCAGAGCGCTTGCACGATCTGGCGGGCGCGATCGGGTCGGAAGTTGAACACCAGAACGCTGTCACCGTCTTTGATGATGCTGTTCTGAAGTCGCACCGGTTCGAGGAATTCATCGGTGATGTCCTCGGCATAGCTCTCCGCCAGCACCTGCTCTGCCGTCCGGCTGTCGACGGCGATGTGGGGATCGGTGTAGAGGTTGTAAGCCTTTTCGATCCGCTCCCAGCGCTGGTCCCGGTCCATGGCCCAGTACCGGCCACAGAGGCTGGCGAGCTGGCCAACGCCGCTTTGGCTCAGGGCCGCTTCCACCTGGCTGATGTATCCCGGTGCGCTCTGGGTCGGTGTGTCGCGACCATCGGTGATGGCATGCACGGCGACATCAGAGATGCCGCTGTCCGCTGCCCACTGGATCAGTCCACAGAGATGGTCCACGTGGCTGTGGACGCCCCCATCGGAGCAGAGGCCGAGCAGGTGCAAGGTGCCGCCTCGCCCTTGGGTGCGCTCTGCCAATTCCTTGAGTGCCTGCGTGTCGCCCAGTTGGTTGCTGCGCACCGTGTCGCTGATCCGCACCAACTCCTGGCGAATGATGCGGCCGGCTCCGATGGTGAGGTGGCCCACCTCAGAGTTACCCATCTGTTGATCGGGGAGGCCCACATGGGAGCCACTGGCCTCAATCAAGGTGTGTGGATAGGCATGCCAAAGGGCATCCATCACAGGAGTGCCGCCTTGATGAATCGCGTTGTGCTCGCTTGCGTTCCTGTAACCCCAGCCATCAAGAATGGCGAGAACGACCGGTGCCACTGTCCCGGAGCGTCCTGAACCGTTGGTAGTGCTTTTCCCCACGTTCACCCGCGACCGACGGTTCTTAAGGACTCTTGCAGAATCAACTTAACGCCACGCCAGCCCTCAAGCTGCAGTTTCAGCCAATTCCCACACCCCGCAGCGCTCAATCCTCCATGGCCGACCCTGAACGGATCGAAATTCTCTCGGAGCGTGAGCTTGGTCTAACGCTGTCGCGTTTGGCGTCGCAGGTGTTGGAGAGCGCCGAAGACAGCCGTCGGTTGATGCTGTTGGGGATCCCCACCCGCGGTGTTCAGTTGTCCAGGGTTTTGGCGCGGGAATTGGAGCGGTTGACAGGCCACGCCATCTCCCAGGGGGCCATTGATCCCACGTTCCATCGCGATGATCTGGAGCGAATCGGCACCCGTCTGCCCCAGCTCACGACTCTCCCCACCAGCATTGAGGACCGCCAGGTGATTCTGGTGGACGATGTGATCTTCACGGGGCGGACGGTGCGTGCCGCCCTGGAGGCCATGCAGAGCTGGGGGCGGCCGCAGCGGGTGATGTTGCTGGCCATGGTGGATCGAGGCCATCGGGAGCTTCCGATTCAGCCTGATTTCTGTGGTCGTGTTGTGCCGACCCGACGCAGCGAAACCATCGAGCTCCGCCTCAAGGATGTTGATGGTGAGGAGGGGGTGTTCCTCAGCCGACTCAGCCGGCAGGCTTGAGTTCGTCGGGGCGGAAATGGGCTTTATAGCGGCCGAAGGCAACGATCACAGGAAGCGTTGGGCTGATCACCCGACCCTTCCAATCATTGAGAACGTTCGCCACCTCTCCGGTCTGCCCTTTCATGTCAAAGGCCTGGCCCCGGTGTTCGGGATGGTTGAACACAACGACGGATGCCTCCACCGTCACCCTGTCGCCCGCCTGCATTGCACCTGAGTCATCCACGGGCTCATCTTGTCACGGGCTCGGGGACGAGCGTCGACAGAAACTTTCCGGTCCGTCCTCTTCGACGCGACCGCCAAGGTCGCTGCAGCCCATCGAAAAGGCCGTCCAGGGGTCCAGACCTTGGAGCAACTGATCCTCGACGGCGGCATCCAGCCGATCACCGCTGATGACGTCGGCACGCACCGCTGGGTGCTGTTGGTGTTGCTGAGCCTCATCGAGGGCCTGAATGGCACTCTCCACCTCTTGACGGGTGGCACTTGCCCGCTGCTGCCACCAGGGATGGTCGAGTTTGTTGAGGCTGTCCAAGGCCTCCCACCAGCGTTCTTGCTCCACCAGTTGAACCAGCCGACGCTGTTCCAATTGGTTGCGGTTCCAGATCTCCATCAGCGTTGCACTGAGTTGGCTGATGGAGCTGCGCGCGCTGCCTTTGAGGGGATCCAGCAACGCGAGTGCCTGCTGCAGGTCTCCCTCACGAAACAGAGCAATCGCCTGATCCATCAGAGCCTGGCGCCAGCGTTCGAGGGTCTTGCGATGGAGGGCAAGGTCGCCATGGCCCGATGCGACCAATTGTTTCTGCAGCGTGAGGGCAGCGATCGAATCGCCTTGGTCCCAGAGATGTTCGGCGTGCTTCTGGCGGCAGAGGGCCTGCTCCTCCGGTGCGCCCTCCCCCAACCAGCGCAGGGAGGCGAGTTGCTCACTGGTGCGGATGCAGGCCTCGTAGTCGTTGGCAGCGAGGGCGGTCTGCAGCCGCTTCGGCAGTTGTTGTTCCCACCAATAGGCACCTGTCGCAATCGCCAGCACCAATCCCAGGGTTCCAACACCCCAGAGCCGAAGCAGCAGTTGACGCGGTGCCGCCACGAAGGGTGGAGCTGAACTTTGGTTCTGTTTTATGGAGTGACGGCTCCCGTTCCAAGGGCCTGTGGACGGACGTCTTATCGGACAGCCCCCAGCGTTGGCTGGGACCACGTCCGACCTGAACGCAGATCGTTGATCTCCAGCTGAAGCTGCGCTTCTTGATCAATGCTCCAGCGCAGCCTCAGGCAGTCTTTGCCCTGCTCTCCGGCGGGATCCAGAGGCAGCACCAGCTCGATGCCGGGCCAAGGCTGATGGGAGACCTCCCCGGCGGTCTGCTCCTGCAGGGTCGGCAAACCATTGATGAAGACCACGCTGTGGCTCCCCTGGGGGATGGGCTCCCCCAGCACCAGCTCCAAGTTGCGCTGACCGGTGCGGCTGGCGGCCAGCACCAGCTCCAGGGGGGCGGGGCTCGGCCAGGGTTGACCGGCCACGAAGAGGGGGTGCCAGCGGTGGCTGTTGCTGCGCTGATCCCAGAAACGCAGGGAAACACCGTGTTGCAGCACATCCCGAATGGCAACCCCTGGCGTGAGTTGAAGCGCACCCAGGGCCACGGCCTCCACCGGTGGCGGGGTGAGCAAGGGCGCTGGCGCCGTGTGCTCGGAGAGCCACTGGCGCAGGAGGGGCAGCTGGGCACCGCCGCCGACGGCCACCACGCCCTCCAGATCTTCAAGGCTGCAGTTGTTGCGGCGACCGCCGGCGAGACAGCTCTCCAGCAGTTGTTCGAGGGCGTCTCCGAAGCCGCGCTCCAGCAGAAGCGCGTTGAGTTCGCTGCGCGACAGGCGGAGCTCATGCTCCTGCTCATCCACCGCCAATTCCATCAGGGGCTCGCGTTCGGCCAAGGCGGTGTCGCTCAGTCTGCATTTGAGCCGTTCGGCAGCATTGAGCAGGGGGGTGCTGGCGGGTTGATCCGGGCAACAGCGGTCCACAATCCAGCGATCGATGTCACGGCCCCCCAGGCGCAGCCCCGCCTTGCCCAGAACCTTTGCTGTGCGCAGCATCTGGCGGCTGTTGTCCCCGAGGCTGCGCCCCCCCAGCCGCAGCAATTGGGCGATCGGTGCGGCACGACCTTCCCCTCCTTCCAGAGCCACCAGGGCCAGATCCAGCGTGCTTCCGCCCAGGTCCACCACCAGCAGAGTGGAACCAGCGGGAAGCCCTGCACCCATGGCGGCTGCTGTGGGTTCATCCACCAGGGCGATCTCGGCCACCGGCAGCGTGGTGCAGGCCTGCAGCAACCAGCTGCGATACGCCCGATAGCACTCCACCGGGGCGGTCAGCACCAGCCGCTCCACCGGGAGATTGCTGGGGAGCCGGCTCCAGATCTGTTGAAGCAGCTGTTCTCCAGCCCAGCGGGCTGCGTCCTGCTCTGGGGCATCCGCTTGACCGATGCGGCCTTTGAAGTCGCGATGCAGACGGCTGTCAACGGAGTCATTGAGGCCTGACTCGAGCACTTGCCGACCAATCAGGGGGCATTGGGATGCCTCCCACACCAGGCTGGGAATTTCACCGGCCCGGCTGCAGATGGCGGGCAGGTTCAGCAGATCGGCCCTTGTGGAGGTCGGTCCCTGATAGGCCACCACCGTGGTGGTGCTGCCCAAATCGATGGCGAGTGTTCCGCCCCGTTGGTCTGAATGCTGAAGCTTTTCTTCGCCCACGCGATCTCTGACCGTGCTCTGGGCACGGTGAAGTCAGGATGAGACTAGGGGGACTGGCGGCGATGGATCGATTGCAACAGCTGATCTTCTCCTTCTACCGGGAAGATCCTGAACTGCAGGAGAGGCTGGAGCCGCTGCGGAGCTGTCGCATGCGTCGCAGCTGGGGCAGCATCCGCATCGAGTGCATCGATGATGCGCATCTCGAGGAATTGAGTGGTTTGGTCGCTGATCTGCGCTTGCCCCTGGCGGCTTTGGGGATGGGGCGCCAGATCGTGTTGCGGGTTCCAGGCTCCCGTCAGCGGGCTTACCCCATGCACGTGCCCTTTCACACCGATCAGCTGGCCTGAGACGGTCACCAATTAATCTGAACTTGTTTGATAAAGAAGCCTGTGCTTTCGGCCGGAGTGGATTCCAAGGATCTCGCCAAGCGTGGCGAAAGCTTGATTCGTCAATCAAGTAACCGCTATCTGACGACGGTGCGGATCGCCTTCCGGGCCAAGCAGCGCCGCTTCGACGACTTCGACGGTCTGCTGGAGGAGTCCAGCGTCAAGCCTGTGCAGCGGGCCATCGTGGAATTGAGCGACGAGCAAGACCAGCCCGATCTGCTGCCTGGTTGATCCATCGGCTGTGATTCAGCAGGAGGGGGACGGATGGCGGGTGTCGCACGACCCCTCCCGCGGGGAATTTTGCGTTCTTGTGGGGGGAGAGCGCTGGGCGTTTGAGTTGACCGAGCCGGAGTGGCGTGATCTGGTGGATCTTGTGGCAACCCTGGAGCAGCAGCACAGGGGTCTGGTTGACCAACTGATGCCCGAGGAATCGATCGAGCTGGAGCTGGATCGTGGCGTGTGGTGGGGATGCTTGAGCGGTGATCGCAGCCAATGGGAGTTGCGCATCCTGCTCACCCCGTTGGAGGGACGTGCGGCGCAGGGGGAGTGGCCGGCCCCAGCGGCGGCGGCGGCCGTAGCGGCCTTGAGAACGTTGTGGGAATCGCAGCATTGATTAATCCAGCTAATCGTTTTTGAGTCATTGATTTCCCCGCCCTTTCCCTGTCGCTCTGCACAGTTTTTCCACAGGCCATGGGCCGTTAACGCCGCCCTGGCGGGTTTCTGTGGAAATCCCCCGTTTGTCATTGTTTTTGCTTGACGATGGCGGCGGGCTGCGCAGTTCCGTCTAGGCCGGCGCTTCGACCAGTGCAGGAGTGGCTTTCTGGCAGGGATCTCGCTTGGAGATTCGTGAGAATGGCCCCGTGTTGGGGGTTCTTGACGGCGGCGCCGTGGTGTGGAGAACTAGTGTTCGTTTCGAAGAGAAAAGATGCTGGAAGGCCTTGAGCAAGCCGCGGCTGAGACCAGTGTTGTGAGTTTCCAATCGGAAGTGCCGCAGCCCCTCCAGCAGGCCATGACCCAGTTCATCGAAGGACATCCGAACTGGGATCAGTACCGTTTGGTTCAGGCGGCGCTTGCCGGCTTCCTGGTGCAGAACGGCCAGGCATCGCGGGAGATCACCCGGGTTTACGTCGGAAACATGTTCCGCCGGGAATCGCTGATCAATGGGGTCTGAGGCCGGCAGCAGGCCATCAGCACCAGGGCGCTGAAGGGGAGGCTGAGCAGCAGCCCCAGGGTGGCCCCGATCAGCCCCAGAAGATTGAGGCCGATCAGCATCCCCAGCAGCGCCAGCACCTTGAGCCCATTGCGGTGCACCAGCTGTCGGCTGTGGTCCATCGCCTGAAGCGCTCGGCAGCGCTCGTGCACGAGCAGGGGCAGGGCCAGGGTCTGGCTGAACAGCCAGCTCAGCAGCACCACTCCCCCCAGCAGCACGCTCAGACCTGCCAAGGCAGTGCTCCAGCGTCCGAGCGCCCAGCTCAACGACTGAATCAATCCGACGCCCCCCAGCACCAGCACCAGCTCAAGCAACACCAGGGTGAAGGCCTGGCGCAGCAGCTGTCTCCAGCTCTGTTGGGGGCGGTCGTCGCGTCGGTCTGGGAGCAGGCCATCCGTCAGTTGCAGCAGGCCCAGGAGAGGCAGCAGAGGAAGCACCAGGCTGATCAACACTGAGAGGTCCCCTAGCCGATTGAGCCATGGGGATCCCGCCAGGCGCAGGTCGTGGCCGATCACTGCAGGGCCGCTGGCACTGATCAACACCAGCGCCGCCAAGCCAACACAGCGCCAGGGCCCCCGGCTGAAGCCGATCCAGGCCCGTGGCAGCAGCGTGACCAGTGGGATTTCAGTGGAGCTGGCCAAGCCGTGAAAGGAGGTCGTTGGCGGTATCGGTGGGGACCGGAAGGATCGAGAGCCTGTTGCCGCGTTTGATCACGGGCAGCTGCTCTTCGCTGTAGAGCTCCCGCAGCTGGTCGAGGCTGAGCAGGGCGTCGAATTCGCCGAGGAATCGCAGGCGTGCGCAGTCCCAGCGTGGTTTCTCGGGGCTTGATTTGGGGTCGTAGTACTTGGCCGTGGGATCAAATTGCGTCGGGTCCACCAGGCCGGTCTCCATCACTTCCATCAGCCCGATGATCCCGGGGGGCTTGCAATTGGAGTGATAAAAAAATGCTTGGTCTCCCACCTTCATGCTGCGCATGAAATTGCGGGCCTGGTAGTTGCGAATGCCGTCCCACAGCGTGGTGCCCTCGCGCCGCAGATCATCGATCCCGTAGGCGTCGGGTTCGCTTTTCATCAACCAGAAGGCCACGTCGCAAGGCTTGTTTCACACCATCATCGGACCGTTAGGCCCAGATGCATCCCATTGCGTTCGTTTGGTCTCAGGCGACGTCCAGCAGGGGGGTGATCAGGGTGCGGAAGTGGTCTCCTCTGGCCTCGAAATCCCTGTATTGATCAAAGCTGGCGCAGGCCGGTGACAGCAGCAGCGATGAGGCTTGATGCCGCTGTACGGCCGTTTCAGCCAGGTTTACAGCGCTCTCGAGCTCCGGGCACTGCAGCAGTTCGCCGGGGTATCCAGCCGTTTTGGCCAGGCTGGCCAGCTCATCGGCCCCCGCACCGAACAGGATCAGGCTGCAGGCCTTGGTGCGCAGCTGCTCGAGCCAGCCACTGGCATCGCCCTGTTTGGTCTGCCCCCCGGCCAGCACCACGACGGGCCCCTGCACGGCCCGCAAGCCAACCTCGGCTGCGTCGTAATTGGTGGCTTTGCTGTCGTTGAACACGCTGGCTCCTGCCAACGTGCCCAGCTGCTCAAGCCGGTGCGGTACGCCCGGAAATGTGCGCAAGGCGTCGGCGATTTGCTGGGGGGAGAGGCCGACCTCGAGGGCGGCAGCGGTCACCAGCAACAGGTTTTGGCGGTTGTGGCAGCCCGGCATCGCCAGGGCATCAGCCGCAAACAAGCGGGTGGTGGTGTTGCGCACCATGCCCTCGTCATCAATCCAGAGGTCGGCGGGCTGGTTGTCCGGATGCGCGCCCTCACTGCTCACCCAGGTGCCGCGGTCCCAGCTGCTGCGTTGCTGGCGCAGGTCTGGATCATCGGCATTGAACAGGGCGCACGCCGAGCGTTCGAGCAGCCCGCGTTTGATGGCCCGGTAGGCCTCCAGGCTGCCGTGGCGCTCGAGATGGTCTGGGGTCAGCGTGGTCCAGATGCCGATCTTGGGGGCTACGGCGGGCGCCGCCTCAATCTGGTAGCTGCTCAGTTCCATCACGAGCCAATCCGGCCGCGGTGTGGCCCCTGAGCCGATCTGGCAGGCCAGTTCAGCGGCGGAGAGGCCCATGTTTCCTCCCATCGGTGCCGTGAGGCCTGAGGCCTCCAACACGTGGCTGAGCAGATGGGTGACCGTGGTTTTGCCGTTGGTTCCTGTGATGCCGATCCAGGGGATCTGTTGAAGGGCATCCCAGGCCAGATCGATCTCGCCGCGCACCTGGATGCCCTCGGATCGCAGCTCAACCAGGGTTGGATGATCCCAGGGGATGCCGGGGCCGATCACCACAGCGTCCAGGTTGTCGCGCCAGGCGTCAAAGCTCTCCAGGGTCAGGGGCTGCCCCAGCACCACCTGAATGCCCTCTTCGGCGAGGGTTTTCGAGGTGTGTTGGAGGGCTTCGTTATCGCCCCGTTCGAACACAACAACATCGCGATTCTGCTGCTTGAGTAGACGCGAAGCCCCCAAACCTGAGCGACCCAAGCCAACGACAATCGTGCGTGTCATCGCGAGGTCTGAAGTTCGAAAACGCAGTCCCAACAGGGAAAGTGGGCGATACTGGATTTGAACCAGTGACTCCTACAATGTCAATGTAGTGCTCTACCCCTGAGCTAATCGCCCGACATCGATCGTTTTGAAATCTCGTGATTTCATCGACCGAGGCGAACAGTAGCAGTTGGTGGGCAGCTCAACTCAACTGCGGCGCAGTTCAACGCGCCAGCGCTCCCGTTTGGTGCGCGTGAGCGACAGCACCTCCACCGAGCCGCGATCCTGCAGCTGCAGCCGGTCGCCCACCACCAGTTCACGGCTGGCTTGACGCACGTTGCCCCAGTTGAGCCGAAGGCGCCCGGCTTTGACGTGGGTGACGATCTTGGCGCGGGACAGCCCGAATCCAGCCGATGCAATCGCATCCAGGCGACAGGAGGCCTCCACCGTCTGCAGGGTGCGGACGCTGCGTTGCACAGGCTGCTGCAACTGCTCCACAGGACGGGATTCGCAGCGAATCTCCGCCGCGCGCACGGCCCCCAGGCGGCCATGCAGGGCTTCGGCAGCACTGGGGGTGCAGATCCCTTGCCCGCCGCGATCGCCGCGCACCCAGAGATCGCCGATGTTGTCGGCGTCGACGCCCATGGCCTTCAACGCTTCGCGCAGGTCCTCGGGGGAAAGGGGGTCGAAGAGGAAATTGCCTTCAATCAGCAGGCCTTGAACCGGGGCCGCTGGATCAGGGCTGTCGTCGCGACGGTGGCAGAGCAGCCGTTGGCGTTCGGCCCCTTGATAGCCGCCATCACTGATCCAGGTCAATTCACTGAGGCTGCCCAGGCGAGCTAAGGCTTCCTCCCGCAGCGGTGCGCTGAGAAAGGGACTCCAGGCCGGTTGCCAGGTGCGCAACACCTGCTCCGCGAGATCGACCAGCACCGTCAGCCCTTCCTGGTTCTGGGCCCCCGCCAGCAGCTCCTCCCGGGGCAGCATCACAGGTCGTCGAGGCGAACCACCTGCTGCGGCCGCGACTTTTGAATCACCTGCCAGGGGGCCTCAATGCCATTGGGTGTTTCCAGCAGCACCAGCCAGCGACCTTCGTCGCGGCGGTTGCGCAGGATCCGCACGCCTGCATCGTTGTCTGAATCCACGCTGGCGGCTGCGGCGTAGCTCCCCATCAGGCCGGAGCCCATGCCCAGCAGGCCGCCGATCAGGGTTTCACCCCAGGGGCCAAAGCTGGCGAAGGTGGTGAGGGTGGTGATCTTGGTGAAGGTGACGCCTGCCAGGAAACCGAAGGGCATCAGCCAGCGGGCCATGCCCCGCTGGCGCTGTTGGCGCGTGAGGTTGGGGTTCAGCAGGGCGACCTTGTCGATGGCATCCCCATCGGGGGGGATCGTCAGACACTTCAGCAGCGGCAGATCGGTGTCCCGGAGCCGCTGGGTCAGGCCTTCCGCCGCAGGGGCATCGGCCATCACCATCACACAGACGGGCATGGGGCATTCAGATCCAATGCGCTGAATTCTGAACCCTGTGCTTCGAACTGGAGGGGGTGGTGGATGTCGATCTCTACAGTTCACCACGGCAGTTCTGCGCCTTTCGATGACGAAAGTTCTTGTCTCCGATCCGATCGACCAGGCCGGGATCGACATCCTTGGCCAAGTGGCGCAGGTGGATCAGCGCACCGGCCTCTCGGAGGAGGAGCTGATCGGGATCATCAGTGAGTACGACGGATTGATGATCCGCTCCGGCACCCAGGTGACCGCAGCGGTGATCGCCGCGGCGAGCCGGCTCAAGATCATCGGCCGCGCCGGCGTCGGCGTCGACAACGTTGATGTGCCTGCGGCCACCCAGCGGGGTGTGCTGGTGGTGAACTCGCCGGAGGGCAACACCATCGCTGCAGCGGAGCACGCTCTGGCGATGATGCTGACCCTCTCGCGGCACATTCCTCAGGCCCATGGCGGCATGCGGGCTGGCAAGTGGGACCGCAAGAAATACGTCGGCAACGAGCTCTACAAGAAGACTTTGGGGGTGGTCGGTCTCGGCAAGATCGGATCCCACGTCGCTCGGGTTGCCCAGGCGATGGGAATGGAGGTGATCGCCTACGACCCCTTCATTGCCGCTGACCGGGCTCAACGGATGCAGGTGAAGCTGCTGGAGCTGGATGAGCTGTTCCGCACCGCCGATTACGTCACCCTGCACATCCCGCGCACCAAGGACACCGAGAACCTGGTGAATGCGGAGCTGCTACGCACGATGAAGCCCACGGCGCGGATCGTGAACTGTGCCCGCGGCGGCGTGGTGGATGAGGCGGCGATCGCTGAAGCCATCAACAACGGTGTGATTGCCGGTGCGGGCCTGGATGTGTACGCCAGTGAGCCCCTGGCGGAAGACTCCCCCCTGCGGGCGGTGGAGCGTGGTCTGGTGCTGACGCCCCACCTCGGTGCATCGACGGAAGAGGCCCAGGAGAATGTGGCGATCGATGTGGCAGAGCAGATCCGTGATGTGCTGCTGGGTCTGCCGGCCCGCAGTGCGGTCAATATTCCCGGCCTCAGCGCCGAGATCATGGAGCGGCTCAAGCCCCATCTCCAGCTCGCTGAGACGGTCGGTCTGCTCGTCAGTCAGCTGGCTGGCGGTCATGTGAAGGAGATGGAACTGCGCCTGCAAGGTGAATTCGCCAGCCATCCCTCCCAGCCTCTGGTGATTGCTGCCCTGAAGGGTCTGCTCAGTGCTGGCCTGGGTGACAGCATCAACTTCGTGAATGCCTCGCTCGAGGCCAAGGCCCGCGGCATTCAGGTGCTGGAGGTGAAAGATGAGAGCAGCCGCGACTTCGCCGGAGGCTCATTGCAAATCACCACCCGTGGTGATCAGGGCAGCCGCAGCGTCACCGGTGCCGTCTTTGCCGATGGCGATCTGCGCATCACCAGCATCGATGCCTTCCCGGTGAATGTGACCCCGAGCAGCCACATGCTGTTCACACGGCACCGGGACATGCCCGGAATCATTGGTCACCTGGGCTCTCTGCTGGGCGAACACAACGTCAACATCGCCTCCATGCAGGTGGGCCGCAAAATCGTGCGCGGCGATGCGGTGATGGTGCTCAGCATCGATGATCCGATCCCAGCAGATCTGCTGCAGACGATCACGGCCATCGATGGCATCCAGGAAGCACACCCGGTCACGCTCTGATGTGGTGGCGTCTCACACTCCCGTGTCCTCCGGAGCTGGAGGAGTCGCTGGTGTGGAAACTGACGGATCTGGGGCTGCATCGCCATGCGGTGCACCATGCGCCGGAAACGCCTGATCGCAAGACGCTGTTGGTCTGGCTCCCGAAACCGGAGTGGCCGGAGCCTCAGCGGCAGGAGCTGGTCGCCAGCCTGCAGCCGCTGGCGGAGCCCTTTGGACTCAGCCTGCCCGACGGGCACTGGGACGATGTGGCCGACGAGGATTGGAGCCTCAGCTGGAAACAGCATTGGCAGGCCGATCCTGTCGGTACGGGGCTGTTGATCCTGCCGGCCTGGCTGGAGGTACCGCCGGAGCATGCCGATCGGCTGGTGATCAAGATGGACCCCGGCAGTGCCTTCGGCACCGGAAGTCACCCCACCACCCGGCTCTGCCTGGAGGCGTTGGAACAGTCGCCTCCGCTTGGGGCGCTTGTGGCCGATCTGGGCTGCGGCAGCGGGGTGCTGGGCCTCGCTGCGCTGGGTCTGGGGGCGGAGTCGGTGGTGGCCGCAGATACCGATTCCCTGGCGGTGCGTGCCACAACGGACAACCGCGGCCTCAACGACCGATCGGAGGCTGAGCTTCAGGTGGCTCTCGGTTCTGTGGAGACCCTGAGCGAGCTGCTCGCGCCCCGCCGCGCTGATCTGCTGCTCTGCAACATCCTGGCTCCGGTGATTGAAGCCCTCTCCCCGGGTTTCGAGGGGCTGCTTCAGCCCGATGGGCGCGCTCTGCTCAGTGGGCTCCTGGTGGATCAGGCACCGCGCCTGAAGGAGGTTCTCGGGGGCTTGGGCTGGTTGGTCACCGCTGAGGCGGCACAGGGCCGCTGGGGGCTGCTGGAGATCCGCCGCCGCTAGGCCTGGCCCTATAAGCCAGGCTTATCAGAGTGGGGTCTCCGATTGGTCCTCCTCCCCAGTGGCCCCGGAATCGTCAGGTTGAGCACCTATTTGAAGTAAAAATGTGGCGTTCTGCAGGACCGTGTTTTCCGGAACCCTGTACGCATTCATCAATCATGGCTTCTTACAAGGTCACCCTGGTCTCCGAGAGCGAAGGTCTGAACAAGACCATCGAAGTGCCCGACGACCAGTACATCCTCGACGCTGCTGAAGAGCAGGGCATCGACCTCCCCTACTCCTGCCGCGCTGGCGCTTGCTCCACCTGCGCCGGCAAGATCACCGCTGGCACCGTCGACCAGTCCGACCAGAGCTTCCTGGACGACGACCAGATCGAAGCTGGTTTCGTGCTGACCTGCGTCGCCTACCCCACCAGCGACTGCACCATCAAGACCCACGCCGAAGAAGAGCTCTATTGAGCCTCTGTCCTTCAACTGGACGTGTCCTCAACCACTCCTTCGGGGGTGGTTTTTTTTGGTCTGGTCGTCTTCCATGCGTGTCCCTTGTCTTCTCCTGCCGTGAGCCGCCCCGAAGTCGACGATCTTCTGGAGCCCGGCAGCGTTCACACCAGCCCCGGCGGTCAGTACAGCTTCCGCGTCATCGGGCCCTGTTGCCGGTTGTTTGATCGCGAAGAACTGCCCTGGCCCTGCTGTCGTCTGGCCTGGCGCAGCAAGGAGCCGAGCTGGCGACGGATCGGACGGCGGTTTGTGCCCGACCTGGCGGCCCGGCGTTGCCCCTCCTACGCCGTGGAACTGCTGCAGCCTGGAGGACGACCCACACCCACCGTGCTGACCCTGTTCTCCGTTCGTTTCAGCCGGGATCTGCAGGAGTGGTGGTACAGCCGCCATCCCAGCTCCATGGCCCCTGAGCAGGTGAGCCCCCAACAAAAAGCCCCGACGACCTGAGGCCGCCGGGGACAAACGATTTTGATTGGAGTTGATCGGCAGAAGCTGATCAGAAGTAGATCTTGCCGCCACCCCAGGCACTGCCCTGGACTTTGGGCGACACCAGGATGTAGCCAGCCATCAGGCGCAGATCCTCATCATCGAGATCGCGCATGGCGGGGTAGAGCTCAGCGTCGCGCATGCTCGGGTGCAGGTCAGCAATGCTGTACTCACCGTCGTAGGAGGTGGGGTCCTTCATGTAGTCGACCAGGGCCTCAACGTTGTCGCGGGCCGGGGTGGCCAGGGCCAGGGTCTCAGGATCCAAGCCCACGTTGTGGTTGGTCTTGGTGATGCCGCCGGCGTGGCAGGTGCCGCAGCTGGTGTTGAACACCTTGCGGCCAGCATCTATTTCACGATCGCTGAAGGTCACCTCTGTGCCGGAGGGATCTGCCGGAACCGTCAGGGTCTCAGCGTCCCACTGGGCCGCCTGAGCCGGAGAGATAACGGCCAAACCGATCAGCACCGGGATGAGGACCAGAAGGCCCTTCAGGGACCGTCGCAAGGAAGAGAACACAGAGGCCATGAAGGTAAGGGGGTGTGACGCATTCACCGCACCAAGCTCTTGTATCACGGGGAAGTGACCCTCTGTGGCCGGATCACGAACTGTTGCAGCGTGGTTTGACGTCAATGCTGAGGAAGTCCTTGGCCAGCAGCGTGTTGGGGAAGATCGCCTTGGCCTCGTTCAACAGGTCTTGGGGCGTTACCGGGTTGCCCGGCACGTAGCGCGGGCTGAGGTGGGTGAGCACCAGCTGCCCCACACCCGCTTCGGCGGCCGTCTGGGCAGCCATGGTGCTGGTGGAGTGCTGTTTCTGGAACGCCATCTCCGCCTCGCCATGGGCAAAGGTGGATTCATGGATCAGCAGATCCGCGCCGCGGGCAAGCTCGACGGCCGCCTCGCAGAACACGGTGTCGGTGCAATAGACGACGCTCACGCCGGGCCGTTCCTCACCGCAGAGGCTGGTGCCGTCGATGCTGCGACCGTCCTCCAGGGTCACCGTTTCACCCCGCTTCAACTGGGCGTACACGGGGCCGGGCGGGATGTTCAGTTCCCGTGCTTTCTCAATGTCGAAGCGACCGGCCAGGGGCTTCTGTTCGATGCGATAGGCGTAGGCCGGCACTCGGTGGGTGAGCGGGCTGCAGCGCACCGTGAAGTCGTCGTCCTCGAACAGCAGCGTGCCCTGCTCTGCTGCATCCCGGACCCTGTGGACAGCGAGGGGATAGCCGATCCGGGTGGAGCTGGTGCGCAACACACCATTGAGGTAACTCTCCAGCGGGTCCGGCCCGTAGAGATCCACCCCTGCGGCGCTGCTGCCGGCGAGCCCGAGGCTGGCGAGCAGACCAGGCAGGCCGAACACGTGGTCGCCATGCATGTGGGTGATGAACACCCTGCGCAGCTGCGAGAGCCGCAGATCACTGCGTAAAAACTGATGTTGGGTTCCCTCGCCGCAGTCGAACAGCCACATCTCCGAGCGCTGCGGCAAGCGCAGAGCCACGGCTGAAACGTTGCGGGCCCGGGTGGGTACCCCAGAACTCGTACCGAGAAATGTGACCTGCAAGGCCGATGCTCCTCAGGACTCATGCTGCCATCTGGCTGAACCCAGGAACAGGCGGCACACTGGGGCGCCTGTTGATCTCCAGCGTGCGCCGCGCCTCCGTTGCCGTCGGTCTGGTGCTCGTCGCTGTGATCGCTCCATCACCGGTGGCGCTGGCCCGCGGCCGCGAGCCGCAGATGCGCGTGCTGCTGCAGGAGAGCAACCGGGTCAGCCTGCGCTCCGATGGTGCACTGCCGCTGCGGGTGCAGGGACTCCCCGGCGGCGAGCGACGGCCACAGCGGCTGCAGCTCAGCCTTCAAGGGGCCCGCCTGAGCGCCACTGTGGATGGCCGATCGATGCGGCTGGCCCCCAGCACCCTGGTGACGGTGCAGAACAACGATCCACGGGGCATCTGGTTGGGAGGGCGTCGCTACCGGGGTGTGCTGCGCGTCAGCGGCCGCGGCGGCACCTTGCGGGTGGTCAACAGCCTGGGCGTTGAGACCTATCTCGCCAGTGTTGTCGGCAGCGAAATGCCCCACCGCTGGCCCCTGGCTGCCCTGCAGGCCCAGGCCGTGGCCGCGCGCACCTATGCCTTGAAACAACGCAGCCGCGGTGGTGCCTGGGATGTGAAGGCCACGGTGGCGAGTCAGGTGTACCGCGGCGTGGAGTCGGAAACGCCGAGCACACGCAAGGCGGTGGCGAGCACCCGTTCGCTGGTGCTCGTGCACGGCGGTCGCCTGATCGATGCCGTCTTCCACAGCAGTTCTGGCGGGGTGACCGAGGCGAGTGGGATGGTCTGGCGCCGCCAGCATCCCTATCTGGTAAGCGTCCCCGATCACGATCAGCACAGCCCGGTGCACCGCTGGGAACAATGGTTTGATTCGGCTGGGCTGCGTCAGCGGCTGCCCGAAACCGGTGGGCTCCAGGACGTTGAGGTGCTGAGTCGTTCCGCCAGCGGACGGGTGCGTGAGGCCCGCTTGCGCGGGCCCCGCGGATCGCTCGTGCTCAGCGGCGGCGAGCTGCGCAAGCGGTTGGGACTCAAAAGCACTCTGGTGAACTTTGAGATGGTGGCGGGGGGGCAGCGTTCTCCCGTGGAGCTTCCGGTGCGGCGGGTGACTGCAACCGCTCGCCCGGGCTCCCGCATTAATCGGATCACCGCATCGGCGGCTCGCCAGCGGGGAGCACGGCCGCCCCTGTTGGTGGCCCCTCCTCCGGTGCTGGTCAGCAAGACGTCGGTGCGTCGTTGGTCCGCTGGCGGACTCCAGCTGCTGGTGAAGGGCCAGGGCTATGGCCATGGCGTTGGTATGAGTCAGTGGGGAGCCCATGGTCTGGCGGAGCAGGGGGCTCACTTCCGCTCGATTCTTCGGCACTACTACCGGGGGGCTGAGGTTGTTCCCTACCAGCCGCACCACGACCCATCGCTGGCACTGAAGCCCCCAACGAAGCCACTCTGGAGAGACATGCCGGTTTCGCCCATTGGCACGGTTTCCCTGTCGTCTGCAACGCCATTCCAGTGACACGGATCTCTGCGCTGTGCTGGCGGCCCATCTGGAGCGTCATCTGCGCAGTTGGCAGGGGCCTGATCCCCTGAAGCCCTTGGGCCTCGCCACGGGACGCACGATGGAGCCGCTTTATCGCACCCTGGTGGAACGGCTGCTGTCGTGGTCTGCCGATGAGCTGGAAGCCCTGCGGGCCCGATGGTGCAGCTTCAATCTGGACGAATACCTCGGACTTTCGGCGGACGATCCCCGGGGCTACAGGGCCTACATGACCCACCACCTCGCTGCACCCCTGGGCTTGCCCGCCTCAGCGGTGCATCTGCCCGACAGCACTGCCGCTGATGGAGCGGTTGCCGCGCGCCGCTACGGCGAGCAGCTCAGCGGCTGCGGGGGTATCGGCCTGCAGATTCTGGGGCTCGGCAGCAATGGTCATGTGGGTTTCAACGAGCCGCCTTGTCCCCCTTATCAGCACTGCCATGAGGTGGAGCTGACCCCTGCAACCCGGCAGCAGAATTCGGTGCTCTTCGATGGTTGCGTTGAGGCTGTGCCGCAGCGGGCTATCACCCTGGGCTTGTGGGAGATCCTCGAGGCTGCGGAGATTCATCTGGTGGTGACCGGCGCCGCCAAGGCCGGCATCCTCAAGCGGTTGTTGGACTTAACGGAGCCGGATCCTGCGCTGCCCGCCAGCTGGCTGCTGACCCATCCCAATGTCTGGCTCTGGTGCGATGCAGCGGCTTTAGCTTGAACAGCCGAGAGCAGCGGCGATGAGCATCGACCCCGTGGAACGGCGCCTTGAGCAGAGCTTTGAGGCGGAACGCTGGACGCGCTTCATTCAGGACTGTCAGGACCTTGAGCAGTTGCGCGAGACGGCCCTGGCGTTGGTGCAGCAGCTGGCCCAGCAGAAGGCGGCCAGTGCCTGGATGGCCACCCGGGCCTCGGAATCGGAAAACGCCAAGTTGGAGATGCTGGCGCGGATGATCCGTCAGCAACCCGATGGCAAGGAGGAGAAGGCGACTGAGTCCCCCTGAGGTGGCCCCAGCCGCCGGCTTGGTCGGGTGTCAGTGTTCCTTTTGCCAGCGGCTCAGGTGTGCGGGCGAGAACTTGTGGCCGTGTTTGGCCCCGACCTTGACCACGCAGGAGTTGTCCTTGCCGCAGCGCTGCACCTCATCGCGGATCGAGTCGTTGCTCTGCACCCGCGACATGAACGTCTCCAGCTGTTTCATGGACATGGCGATCCTCCAGAAGGGATGTCTTCGGCCTAGCGCTGGGGTCGATCGGGGCTCAGGGCCTCAAGCTTTGGTGCGGATTTGCTGACGACAAACTTCAAGGAGGCGTCAGTCGAGCTCCAGTCCGTCGGCGAGATCGAGGTTGGCGCTGACGCTGCGCACATCGTCGAGCCCGTCGAGGGCATCCAGCAGCTTGAGGCAGCTGCGGGCGGTGTCGGGATCGATGACAGAAACGCTGGTCTGGGCGGACCAGTGATGGCCCCATTCCCGCACATTCCAGTCAGCCCGTCGCAAGCCGTCCTGAAGGCTCTCCAAGACCTCAAAGGGGCCGTGCACCATCACTGATTCGTCCAACAGCTCATAGCCATCGGCCTCCAGCTCCAGGAGGCTTTCCAGCAACCGTTCCTCGTCGTCGGGGCCGGCGTTGAGGATCACTTCGCTGCGGTGTTCAAACAGGTAGGCCACGCAGCCGTTTTCCCCCAGATTTCCGCCGTTCTTGCTGAAGGCCAGCCGCAGATCCGCCGCGGTGCGGTTGCGGTTGTCCGTGAGCGCTTCCACCAGCACCGCCATGCCGCCGGGGCCGTAGCCCTCGTAGCGCACCTCCTCGAGTTGGGCTCCATCACCGGCCTGACCTGACCCCTTGGCGATGGCCCGCTCGATGTTGGAGGCGGGCACCCCAGCGGCACGGGCTTTGCTGATGGCCGTCCGCAACTGAAAATTCCCGGCGGGATCGGCTCCGGCACGGGCCGCAACCATGATTTCCCGCCCCAGCCGGGTGAACACCGCACCACGTTTGGCGTCGACGACGGCCTTGGTGCGTTTGATCTGGGACCATTTGCTGTGGCCAGCCATCGCGTCAGGGCAGGGCGGGATGCGCTCGGAGAGTACTGAGCGACCGGTTGGTTTCAGCCTGCTGCATCGAAGACCACCTTGGGTCGCAGCAGACCTTCGCTCTCGCGGTGGCCGATGCCGGCCATGCTTCCATCCGCATTGCACACCACCACCGCCTCTCCAGGCCCTGGATCCATCGCGATGCGTCGGCCGCAGCGCCAGTCGATCTGCTCGGCTTCGCTGAGATCACGCCGGGGCAGAGCCCCCAGGGCCAGCAGCGGCGAGAGGGGATCGGGCGGCACAGCGTCTCGCTCCGGCAGGGGATGGGCCTGATGCGCATGGAACCCCAGCGCTTGGGTGCGGCGCAGGGAGGCCAGACAACCTCCGCAGCCGATGCGGTCCCCCAGATCCCTGGCGATCGAGCGGATGTAGGTGCCGGCGGAACAGTGCACCTCGATGCTCAGCTGCCCCAGGGCCGCATTCCAATCCAACAGCTCCAGTCGGTGCACGGTGACGGCCCGTGGCGGCAGATCCATGGCTTCACCGCGCCGTGCCCTGGCATGGGCCCGTTCGCCATCCACATGGACGGCGGAGACCTGCGGAGGACGTTGTTCAATCGCGCCCCGGAACGCCTCCAGGCTGCTGTTGAGCTCGGCTTCACGAAGGGATGGCCAGGCCTGCTGCTCCAGCAGCTCTCCTTCCAGATCGTCGCTGCTGGTGCGCCGGCCCAGCTGAATCACCCCGGTGTAGGTCTTCTCCCCGGGGAGGTAGGGCAGCAATCGGGTCGCCGGCCCTAGGGCAATGGGGAGAACCCCGGTGACGGCAGGATCAAGGGTGCCGCCATGGCCCACGCGCTTGAGGCCATAGCTGCGGCGCAGGCGGCTGACGCAGGCGTGGGAGGTGAGGCCTGCGGGCTTGTCGATCACCACGAAGCCGAAGGGGCCGTTCACCGGGGCTGGAGCGGGGTGCCCTGACTGTTGCATTCCGCCGGCTGCGTAGGTTGGCCGCTCTCTGATGCCCATCCATGCCCCAGCTCCGCAGCAGCACGGACGTGGACGTCTCCGCTTTCCTGGCGGACGGTTTGGGCATCAAGCAACACCTCAGTCGCTACCTCGACCTGACGCTGGATCAGCTTGAGCAGCGTCTGCCCAGCAGCACCGACGACCTGGCGGATCTGCATCCCGGTGCGTTCCGGCCGGAGGACGCCACCGCCTTCTATGAGGACACGGTGGGCACGGGACACCTGCTGGAGCTGGCGGCCTGGCACCTCTCCAGTGCCGACTATATCGCCGACACGCTGCGGCTGCAGGGCATGGCGGTGCAGGGCCAGGTGCTGGATTTCGGCGGTGGCATCGGCACCCACGCCCTATCAGCGGCGGCGCTGCCGGAGGTCGATCACGTCTGGTTTGTCGATCTCAATCCCCACAACCAGGCTTTTGTTCAGCAACGGGCGCAAAGCCTGGGGTTGGCGGACAAACTCTCGGTGCATCGCGACCTCAGCAGCACAGGTGATGTGCGTTTCGACGCTGTGGTCTGCCTCGATGTGCTGGAACACCTGCCGGATCCCTCGGCGCAGTTGCTGGAGTTTCACCAGCGGATGGCCCCCGGCGCCATCGCGCTTCTGAACTGGTACTTCTTCAAAGGCCATCAGGGCGAGTACCCCTTCCATTTCGATGATCCGGCCCTGGTGGATGGGTTTTTCCGCACTCTGCAGGCTCAATTCCTCGAGGTGTTTCACCCCCTGTTGATCACGGCCCGGCTGTACCGGCGTTCCTGAGGCTCCGGCAACACAAGCTTTCAACAAAAAAGCCCCGGTGCCAGCTGGCACCGGGGCTTTGGATTGACGTTGGCCTTGAAACTCAGACCGCTGCAGTGATGTTGATGCGCTTGCGGTTGCGCAGGCCGCGGCGGATCGATTCGAACTTCACGATGCCATCAGTTAGGGCAAACAGGGTGTCGTCCTTGCCTTTGCCGACATTGACGCCGGGCAGAACGGAGGTGCCGCGCTGGCGGATCAGGATGGAACCGGCGGTGACGGTTTCGCCGCCGTAGGCCTTCACACCAAGGCGTTTGGCGTTCGAGTCGCGGCCGTTACGGGTTGAGCCTGTGCCTTTTTTATGTGCCATGAGAAGAGATGCTGGTGGGGCGGTTGATGGAGCGGAGGGGGGGACGTCAGCTGATGGCCTTGCCGCCCACGGAGATGGACTCAACCATCACCCGGGTGAGTTCCTGCCGGTGACCATTCTTGCGGCGGGTTTTCTTTTTGGGGCGCATCTTGTAAACGATCACCTTGGGTCCGCGGCGATGGGCCATCACCTTCAGGGAGACGGTCGCGTCCTTGACGTAGGGCTGGCCGAGGGTGGTGCCCTTGCCGTCCTTCACCAGGAGAACGTTCTCAAGCTTGATGGTGTCATCCACCTCAGCTTGAAGCCGATCGATGTCGTAGTAGCGGTTGGGCTGCAGCCAGATCTGGGTGCCCGACGCCTCAACGATGGCGTAGGTACCGCTCTGTTCCGTGGCTGGTTTGGTGTCGGCCATAAGGTGAAAAGACGCGTTCAGGCTCGGCGAACCGATTCAGGCCTGAGCCGCAATCGAAAGACAAACAAAGATCTTCGTCTCTGACGCGCCCCATCGTCAAGATTCAGATACCTCGACGCTGCGGATGCCCGGATGGCCAGGCCGGCCCTCACTGTTGCTCTCGTGTTGGCTAGTCCAGCCTTGGTGGAAGCCTGCCGCCCCTGGCTGCCGGCCAACCGTTACGAGTCTGTTGTTCTGACGGTTGATCCTGGGGAGACCCTGGCGGCTGTTCTCGGACCCCGGCAGGACGACTTTGACGCTGTGGTGCTCGAACAGAGCCTGCTCGATGCTGATGCAAAGGAGCAACTGCTGGCATCGGGTCTGCTTTTCCCCGCCGTGATCGTAGGGGAGGTGAAGGGGCAGGTGGATTACCACCCCGAGGAGCTGCATCTGCCCGACGACCAACTGGCCCAGCTGGGATACAACGTTGACGCAGCCATTTCGCGTTTTCTGCGCCAGGGTCGTGCCGATGGACGCACGGACGAAAGCAGCTCCTCCTCCCGTGCCGTCAGCAACCTCTCCGATCGCCTGCAGGAGCGACTCGGCTACCTAGGGGTCTTCTACAAACGGGATCCATCGCGCTTCCTGGGCAGCCTGCCCCCCGAGGAGCGCCGGGATCTGCTGCTGTCGCTTCAACGCACCTATCGGGACCTGCTGGCGAGTTATTTCAGCGATCCGGCCGCGGCCAATCAGGCCTTGGAAAGCTTCGTGAACACCGCTTTCTTCAGTGATCTGCCGATCACCCGCACCGTTGAGATCCACGTGGATCTCATCGATGAATTCTGGAAACAACTGAGTCTGGAGGGCCACAAACATGACTTTCTTCAGGATTACCGCCTTGCGCTTCTTGATGTGATGGCGCATCTGTGTGAGATGTACCGGCGCTCCATTCCGCCGGACCTTCCCCTGTCGGGCACGGCTTCCAGCCGTGTACGTCGCCCGACGGATCAGCTCGATGCCTCGGAGGAGTCGTCATGAGTCCCCGCAAGACCTACATCCTCAAGCTTTACGTGGCGGGCAACACGCCCAATTCAATGAGGGCGTTGAAAACGCTGCGCAACATCCTCGAGACCGAATTCCGGGGGGTGTATGCCCTCAAGGTGATTGATGTGCTCAAAAATCCCCAACTGGCGGAGGAAGACAAGATCCTGGCAACGCCGACGTTGTCCAAGATTCTTCCCCCGCCGGTGCGCCGCATCATCGGTGACCTCTCCGATCGCGAGCGGGTGCTGATCGGTCTGGATCTGCTTTACGACGAGCTGTCGGATACGTCGCTCAGTTCGAGCTTGATCGATGCGGTCGATGAGGAGACCGACACGACGATTTCTTCAGATCCTTAAGCGACATGGTGCGCTCCAGCTCGGTTCATCTCCTGCTCACTACGGTCAAGTCATAGGTGGTTGCCATGCAGTTCCCTCCGACCAGCGGTCAGCCTCAGATGCAGGTTCAAAAGCTCCCGACAGGGATCGAGGGCTTTGATGATGTGTGCCAGGGCGGCCTGCCTATCGGCCGCAGCACGCTGATCAGCGGCACGTCCGGCACCGGCAAGACGGTGTTTTCGCTGCACTTCCTCCACAACGGCATCAAGCAGTTCGACGAACCCGGAATTTTCGTCACCTTCGAGGAATCACCCCTCGACATCCTGCGCAACGCCGCCAGTTTCGGTTGGAACCTGCAGGAGATGGTTGAGCAGGACAAGCTCTTCATCCTCGATGCCTCACCGGATCCGGACGGCCAGGACGTGGCCGGCAGTTTTGATCTCTCCGGTTTGATCGAGCGGATCAACTACGCCATCCGCAAATACAAGGCCAAGCGGGTCGCCATCGACTCGATCACGGCGGTGTTCCAGCAGTACGACGCTGTGTTCGTGGTGCGCCGTGAGATCTTTCGGCTGATTGCAAGGCTCAAGGAAATTGGCGTCACCACGGTGATGACCACCGAACGGATCGACGAGTACGGCCCAATTGCCCGCTACGGCGTTGAGGAATTCGTCTCCGACAACGTGGTGATTCTGCGCAACGTGCTCGAGGGAGAGCGGCGTCGGCGCACCCTTGAGATTCTCAAGCTGCGGGGCACCACCCACATGAAGGGCGAGTTCCCCTTCACCATGGGAACCCACGGCATCAGCATCTTCCCGCTCGGGGCCATGCGCCTCACCCAGCGCTCCTCCAACGTTCGGGTCAGTTCCGGCGTGCCGCGCCTGGACGACATGTGCGGCGGAGGTTTCTTCAAGGACTCAATCATCCTCGCCACCGGCGCCACCGGAACGGGCAAGACGATGCTCGTCTCCAAATTCATCGAAGACGCCTGCCGCAACAAGGAACGCGCGATCCTGTTTGCCTATGAGGAATCGCGGGCTCAGCTGCTGCGCAACGGCACCAGCTGGGGCATCGACTTCGAGCAGATGGAGCAGGACGGGCTGCTCAAGATCATTTGCGCCTATCCCGAATCAACAGGCCTTGAGGATCACCTGCAGATCATCAAGACGGAGATCAGCCAGTTCAAACCGTCGCGGATGGCGATCGATTCCCTCTCCGCCCTGGCGCGCGGTGTGAGCCACAACGCCTTCCGTCAGTTCGTGATCGGGGTGACCGGTTACGCCAAGCAGGAGGAAATCGCCGGCTTCTTCACGAACACCTCCGAGGAGTTCATGGGCAGCCATTCGATCACCGACTCCCACATCTCCACGATCACCGACACGATCCTGCTGCTGCAGTACGTGGAGATCCGCGGGGAGATGGCCCGCGCCTTGAATGTGTTCAAGATGCGCGGTTCATGGCACGACAAGGGCATCCGCGAATTTGTGATCACGGGCAATGGTCCTCAGATCAAGGATTCCTTCTCCAACTTCGAGCGGATTATTTCCGGTGTTCCCCATCGGGTCACCACCGATGAGCGCAGCGAGTTGTCGCGCATCGCCCGCGGCGTCTCCACCGAGGACTGATCTAAAGCTCGACGGCCTCGGCGATGGCGTTGCGGCTGCGCCGTTCCGCCTGCAGTTGCAGCTCATCCTTGTCGGCCTCCGCCAGGGGCAGCTCGAACCAGAAGGTGGTGCCCACCTCGGGCTCGCTCACCATTTGCACTTGAGCACCGTGCTTCTCAAGGATGCCGCGCACAATCGAAAGACCCAGTCCGGTGCCCACTTCCGTGTGAACTGCATTCTCGACCCGGAAGAAGCGATCGAAGATGCGTTCCTGATCGGAACTACTGATGCCACAACCTGTGTCGGCAATCTCCACCCTCAGCTTGGGCAGCGGTGAGGTGAGAGCGCAGGTTGGACCGTCACTGCCGGTGATCGCGGTTCCCTCCACAGAACAGGTGTCGGGCCAGGGATAGGCCCTCAGCGCCAGGGGGCCACCGGGACGGCTGAACTTGAGGGCATTGCCCATCAGGTTGTCGAGCACCTGGAGCAGCAGGTCCCAGTTGCCCAGCACGTCAGGCAGATCTTCGGGAACATCCAGCACCAGTTCCACCTGGCGATCCTCAGCATTCAGCCGATAGGTGCGCAGGGTCTGCTCCATGGCCGGGCGCATGCTGATCGGTTCGAACTGCAGCGTCCGGCCCGACTCCAGCCGGGAGAGGTCCAGCACATCGTTCACCAGCCGGGTGAGTCGATCGGTTTCATCGTTGGCGACCCCGAGAAACTCCTTCTGTTCATCGGGGCTGAGCTGATCGCCGAGGTCGTGCAGGGTTTCGACGTAGCTCTTGATGTTGAACAGCGGCGTGCGCAGTTCATGGGAGACGTTGCTGATGAAGCGGCTCTGGGCTGCATTCAGCTCCACCTCGCGGGTGAGGTCTTGGATGGTGACGGCGATGCCCTTGAGGGTTTCACCGCTGGCATCACGCACCGCTTGCAGAACGATGCGCAGGGTGCGGGCCGGTTCCCCCACGCTGCAGCGCAGGTCTTCACTGTCAGACCCGCCACCGAGCAGAGCATCGAGGGGACTGTGCAGCTCGATGGCCAGCAGTTCCGGTAGTTCCTCCACCAGTTCCTGGCCTTCCAGGCTGCGCCCTTCCCAGCGGAACAGACGCCGCGCTGTGGGATTGGCCAGCACGATGCGGCCGTCGGCATCCAGCAGCATGGCGCCATCGGCCATGGTGGCGATCAACGACTGCTGCTTCACCTGGGCGGCGGTGAGCTCCTCGATGTTGGCCTCGTCATAGGCCTCGAGCTGGGAGGCCATGGCATTGAAGCCCGTGAGCAGTTCCCCCAATTCCCCACCCACCGGCAGGTCAACTCGGGTGCCGAAATTGCCGGAGGCAACGGAGCGCACCCCCCGCAGCAGCTCCTTCACCGGGCGGGTGATCGTGAGGGCGTTGAACACCGCGCCCAGGATCACCAGCACCCAGATCGAGATGAACACCGCCACGGTCACCTCCCGGGTGAGGGCTGCGCTGGCCAGGGCGGTCTCATTCGGGTTCACCCCAAGGCCGAGAACGCCGTAGTACTGACCCCCCCGGATCAGGGGGACGAACACATCGGTGACGGCACCCTGGGGCGTGAGGTGTTGCCGCACCAGGGGGTTCTGGGGGCGTCGACGCAGCTCCTCGGGCAGCTCCAGTCGTCGGTTGAGACGAAGCTCTCCATCGCCACTGCTGGGGGTTCCGCTGATCGGGATCCCCAGGTAAACGACGCCTTCGGGGTCGGCGAAGAAGATGTAGCGGACGCTGCGGCTGGAGCGCCAAAACTTTTCGGCCACGTTGGCCAGCTCACGGTCCTGGCCCTGCGCCACCAGCTCAGTGACATTGCCGGCCAGCAGCAGGCCCAGGTCCCGGGCGTAGCGCGTGTCGTTCATCACGGCATCGCGCTGAATTCCGTTCAGCGCGAAGAAGGTGATGCCCGTCATCATCAGGCTCACCACCAGGGTGGCAATCGCCAGCAGCTTGGTTTGAAGGGTGAATTCCGCCCACCAGGCTGTGATCCGGTCCCAGAGGTTCTGGTCGTCCCCCGGCGGCTTGCCATTGGGGGGAAGCGCCCAATCAGCGATTGCTGCTCCGCTGCCGCTGCTCATCCGCCCGAGCGCACCTGATGGCCGATGTCTCGACGGTAAGTGATTCCGGCGTAATCCAGCTGGTTGAGGCCGTTGTAGGCCCCGGCAAAGGCGGCATCGAAGTCATCCCCTTGGGCGACGACGGCCAGCACCCGGCCCCCTGCGGTGAGCAGTTCGCCGGAGCTGTCGCGGCAGGTGCCGGCATGAAACAGCTGATGGTTGGGGCTGGGGGGGAGGTCGATGCGAATCGCATCGCCTTTGCGGGGAGCTGCCGGGTAGCCCTCAGCGGCCGCCACAACGCAGGCACTGCAGCGTTCGGCGATGCTCAGCTGCGGGGCCAGATCGAGGCGTCCCAGGGCACATGCCTGTAGCACGGCGCCGAGCTCAGGGCCGAGCAGGGGCATCAAGGTCTGGCATTCGGGATCGCCGAAGCGACAGTTGAACTCGATCACCTGGGGCCCATCGGCCGTGATCATCAGACCGGCGTAGATCACACCGCGGTAATCGATGCCCCGTTGGCGCAGGGCCTTCAAGGTGGGCTCGAGCACGATGCGGCGCACCTCCTCGAGGCCCTCAGCATCCAGAAGCGGGGCGGGGGCATAGGCGCCCATGCCGCCGGTGTTGGGTCCGCGATCACCGTCCTTGAGCCGTTTGTGGTCCTGCGCCGGGGGCAACAGCACCATTCGCTCCCCATCGCAGAGGCCGAACACCGACACTTCAGGGCCCTCCATCCGCTCCTCCAGCACCAGCTGGCAGCCGGCGGCACCGAAACGCCCTTCAAAGGCTTCGCGGATGGCGGTTTCCGATTCCTCCACGTTGTCGGCCACCGTGACGCCCTTGCCGGCGGCCAAGCCATCGGCTTTGACCACCAGAGGCCGTTGCACCTCCTGCAACACCGCCAGGGCCTCGGCTTCACTGGTCACCGCCCAGTGGCCAGCGGTGGGGACCCCCGCCTCCTGCATCAGCTGCTTGGCCCAGGCTTTGCTCGCCTCCAGTTGGGCCCCCTCCGCTCCCGGGCCGAACACGGCAAAGCCCGCATCGCGCAGGGCATCGGCAACACCAGCGGCCAGCGGCGCTTCCGGACCCACCACCACCAGGTCGACGCAGTTCTGCTGGCACAGCGCGATCAACCCAGCGCTGTCGGTTTCACCCACCGCCATGGCGCTGCCTTCCGTACCGCCGTTGCCAGGGGTGATCCAGACCGTTTCCAGGCCCGGACAACGGCCCAGGGCCCAGGCCAGGGCCTGTTCCCTGCCGCCGCCACCGACGACGAGGGCACGTTGGAGGGCGGGCAGCGTGGTGGGACGGGTGGACGACATGGCCATGGTTGCGGGAGGAACGGTTTGGGCCTCGTAGGTTTTCCTTTGTAGACCGCAGCCCGCCATGGGGACTCCCCTTTTCCCCTTCGCCCTCACCCTTCTGGCTGCTGTCACGGCAGCCCCGGATCCGCAGGTGATGCGCGAGGAACGCTTTCAGAGCGTTCTCGCTGAGATGGATCTGGCCGCGGCGGAGCAGGCTTGTCTCAACCCCCGCATCGCCAACTCCGACGGCCGTCGCCAGGCCTTGCGTGATCGGCTGCTGGAGCTGCATCCGGTGATCGATTCCTTGGAGCTGGTGCTGGCGAACGCCGAAGCCCTGATGAGCTGCGGTGCCCCCGAAGCTGCAGCCGTGGTGCTCAACCGCTACATCCCCCGCGTTGGCGATGAACGGAGTCAGTGGTTGTTGTTGCGCTGGCGTGCTGCTGCAGCGGCCCTGGATCACCGCCAGGCGGCTTTGGCGCTGCGCCGTTTGGTGGATGGCAATCTGCAAACCCTGGATGCGCCTCTGTTCCCTGGAAAGCCGTTGTCGGATCAGGGCAATGGGCTCGATCAGTTGGCTTTGCATGAAGCGGCTCTGGGCCACAACGCTGTGGCTGTGGAGCTGCAGCTGTTGGGCGATCTTACGGGCGTTCAGGGGGCGAAACGACTGGCGCGGGCGGCGCAATGGCTCGATGCCGATCAGTTCGAGCAGGCCGATCAGCTGCTGGAAACCGCCTTGGACCAAGCCGCGGCAGCGGAGGCCTGGGGACTGGCCATGGACCTGCTGCACCAACAGCTGCACCTGCAGTTGGCGGCTGGGGGCGATGGCGTGCGGCCGCGGCAGCGGATCCAACGGCTGGCCACTGTTCTTGATGACCGTTATGCGCTCCAGAAACTGCAGCCGGAGGCCGAACCCGATCCCCTGCTGCGTTCACCGCGGGATCCCGGAGGCCATGCTGATGTAAGACCATCAGCCGTTGCACCGTCGCCATGACGCCCGATCACGGAGAGCTGCTTTACGAAGGCAAGGCCAAGCGGGTGTTCGCCAGCACGGATCCCGACCGGGTGCTGGTGGAGTTCAAGAACGACGCCACCGCCTTCAATGCCCAGAAGAAAGCCCAGCTGGACGACAAAGGTCGGCTGAACTGCCAGATCTCAGCACGCCTGTTCGAGCTGCTGGAGCGTGAGGGGGTGACGACCCATTACTGCGGTCTGGCTGGGGAGACCTGGATGCTGGTGCGTCGGGTGGAGATCATTCCCCTTGAGGTGGTGCTGCGCAACATCGCCACCGGGTCGCTGTGCCGTCAGACGC
Organism: Synechococcus sp. MU1651; assembly: GCF_023630635.1. NCBI lineage: Bacteria > Bacillati > Cyanobacteriota > Cyanophyceae > Synechococcales > Synechococcaceae > Synechococcus > Synechococcus sp. MU1651. Next base: position 36,681 of record NZ_JAKUHJ010000005.1, on the reverse strand, counting down.
CGATCGCGGAGGGCACAGCCATCGAACCCCCCCTGCTGGATCTTTATTACAAGGACGATTCCCTGGGCGATCCGCTGCTCACTGAGGCGCGCGTGCAGCTGCTTGGTGTGGCAGACCCAGCACGACTATCAGCGATTGAACAATTGGCCCGCCGAGTGAATGCCGTGCTCCTGCCGTTCTTTGAGGGGCTTGATCTGCAACTGGTGGATTTCAAGCTGGAGTTAGGGCTGGCTTCGGATGGAACACTCCTGCTCGCCGACGAGATCAGCCCTGACACCTGCCGGATCTGGGATCGCCGCAACAGCAATGCCGAGGACCGGATTTTGGACAAGGACCGTTTCCGTAAGGATCTCGGTGGGGTGATGGAGGCCTACGGGGAGGTCCTTAAACGGGTCCAAGGCAGCTGTCCCAACCCTTGCAACTGCCTGTAAGGTCTGCGCATCCTATGTGGCTTCGGCCCAGCCTGCGTCTCGATGACCTGCCGTTCGTCCCGCCGCTCCTCGGTTGCTGTTCGTGGCACGGTTCTGGGTCTGATGCTGGGAATTCCCCTGGTAGCCCCACCTGTGATGGCGCAGGAGGCCATGCCTGGGAGCCAAGCCGCTGAGGGGCAAGAGGTTGTGGTGGGCGACACCGTTGGTGAAGACACCATGGCGAAACAGCCGCGGGTGCTGATCTCCGAGGTGCTGATCGAGGGCATCGAGGGCCACCCGGAAGAGGAACGACTTCAGATCTCCACCTACGACGCCATGCAGGTGCGTCCGGGGATGCGTGTGACCCGCGAGGAGCTGCAGAACGATCTGAATGGCATTCAGGCCACAGGTTGGTTCTCGGATGTGCGGATCGTTCCTCAGAATGGACCGCTCGGGGTTCAAGTGGTTGTTCAGGTGCAGCCCTTCCCTCCGCTGAGTGCCGTGGAGATCAAAGGTGACGAGGAGAATCTCCTCTCGGATGAGCTGATTGAGGAGACGTTTGCCTCCGATTACGGCCGCACGCTGAACCTCAACGATCTGCAGCAGCGGATGAAGGCCCTGCAGACCTCCGTGGCCGGTCAGGGTTATTCCCTGGCGCGGGTGTCCGGTCCGGAGCGGGTCAGCCCTGAGGGAGTGGTCACGCTGAAACTGCTTCAGGGCAGTGTGTCTGGCGTTGAGGTGCAATTCCTCACCCAAGATGGTGATGACACCGATGAGAATGGCAACTCCATTCGCGGCAAAACCAGGGAATGGGTGATCACCCGAGAGGTTTCGATTCAGCCTGGTGATCCGTTCAACCGCAACCAGCTGGAGCGGGACATCAAACGGTTGTACGGCACCCAGCTGTTCAGTGATGTGAAGGTCACCCTGAGGCCTGTGCCCGAAGAACCCGGCAATGTGGTGATCGTGCTGGGCATCGTTGAGCAGTCCACCGGCCAGCTTTCCGGAGGCCTTGGCTACAGCCAAAGCCAGGGTGTGTTCGGCCAGGTGCAATTACAGGAGACCAACCTCCTCGGAAGAGCTTGGAATCTGTCCACGAACATCACCTATGGCCAGTACGGCGGCCTCGCCAACCTCAGCTTCAGGGATCCCTGGATCTATGGCGACAAGCACCGCACCAGCTTCCGCACGTCGGTGTTCCTGAGCCAGCAGGTGCCACAGGTGTTCCAGAGCGATGACAACGGTTACATCCGCACAGCGAAGGACTACGTCGACAACGGCTCCAACAAGGCTTATGAGACAGGCCGCAAATATGGATTCACCGATGGAAACAAGGCGCCGGACGACGTCAACAAAGCTGATAGCGAGTACCCCAACCGCAGTTGGTATGACTACGAGGGCGACACGGTGGTGCTGCGCAGGACCGGTGGCAGCTTCTCTTTCTCCCGCCCTTTAAACGGAGGCAATCCTTACAAGGACAGCAAGTGGAATGTGCTGGCCGGCATGTCCTTTGCTGAGGTCCGTCCAGTCAACTTCTCAGGAAGTACTCGGCCTTACGGCGTCTCCACCAACAACCGTAAGAATGGAGTGGTTGACGGCGATGACGTGATTTGCGTGGCGTACAACTGCGCCGACAGCAACACCCTTATGGGAGTACGTGTCGCCACCACTTACAACAACTTCAACAACCCTCGGAACCCCACCAGCGGCAACTTCTTTACGGCTGGTACCGAGCAGTTCCTCGGCATCAACAACGACTCCCCCACCTTCAACCGGTTGCGGGCGAGTTACACCCAGTTCTTCCCCGTGGACTGGCTGAAGATCCACAAGGGTTGCCGGCCCAAGGCCGGTGAACAGGCCGATTGCCCGCAGGCCATCGGTGTGCAGATCAAGGGTGGTCTCTTGATGGGTGAAGCGCCCCCGTACGAGGCGTTCTGCATGGGCGGATCCAACTCGATTCGCGGTTGGTACGACTGTGATCTTGCGGTTGCAAAGGCTTTCAGTGAACTCACGCTCGAGTACCGCTTCCCGCTGATCAGCATCTTTTCCGGTGAAGTGTTCATGGACGCCGGCACCGATTTCGGTACCCAGAAAGATGTGCCCGGCAAGCCCGGTTTGCTGTTGGACAAGAGCGGCTCCGGTGTTTCCGTGGGTACCGGCGTGATCGTCACCACCCCAGTGGGTCCGCTGCGTGTGGAAGTGGCCAGTAAGGACTTCAGCTCCGACTGGCGGTTCAACCTGGGCGTGGGCTGGAAGTTCTAGTGACCAGCTGGCCCCAGGACTACTCCGCTGGTTGGACACTGGCGGAGCAAACATCACGCGCTGGCGTTGGCCTCCACAGTGGAGCTGAGGCCACGGTGGAGCTTCGGCCGACGGATCAGCCGGGGTTCCACATGCGTTTGCCGGGGATGGAGCAGCCGATCCAGCTGCGGCCGGATCAGGTGCGCGACAGCCCGTTGTGCACCACCTTGGATCTGGGTTCCAGCAAGGTGGCCACCGTCGAACATCTGCTGGCCGCCCTGGCCGGTTGTGGGCTCAGCCATGTGGAGATTGGCCTGAACGGCCATGAAGTTCCGCTGCTGGATGGCTCAGCCCTGGGTTGGGTGGAGGCGATCGCCAGTGTTGGGTTGGTGCCGGCGGCCACCCCGCGGCCGGCTCCACCGAAGTTGGAGCAACCCCTGCTGCGCACTCGCGGCAACAGTGTGATCACCGCCACTCCGGCCGATTGCTTTGGCGTTGTGGGGATCATTGACTTCCCGCAGGCGGCCATTGGGCGACAGCAATTCGCCCTGGAGCTCACGCCCCAACGCTTCGTCGATGAGATCGCTCCAGCACGCACCTTTGGCTTCCGGGAGCAGGTGGAGCAGCTGCGCGCTGCGGGATTGATCCAGGGCGGAGCTCTGGACAATGCCCTGGTCTGTGACGGTGATCAGTGGATGAATCCACCGCTGCGGTTCGAGGATGAACCAGTGCGCCATAAGCTCTTGGACCTAATCGGCGACCTGGCCCTCGTCGGTTTTCCCCAGGCACAGGTTCTTGTGTACAAGGGATCCCATGGTCTTCACACCGATCTCGCAGCCGCTTTGTGACTGAATCCACCACCCCAAACGTCGTGCTCACCAGCGAGCAGATCGCCGGTTTGCTCCCGCACCGTTACCCCTTCGCGCTGGTGGATCGGGTCATCGCCCATGAGCCCGGGGTTTCGGCCACGGCGATCAAGAACGTGACCATGAACGAGCCCCAGTTCCAGGGGCATTTCCCCGAGCGTCCCCTGATGCCAGGGGTGCTGATTGTGGAGGCGATGGCGCAGGTGGGTGGTCTGATCGTGACCCAGATGCCCGATCTGCCGAAGGGACTGTTCGTTTTCGCCGGGATTGACGGGGTACGCTTCCGGCGCCCTGTGGTTCCTGGAGATCAGCTGGTGATCCGCTGTGAACTGCTCAGCCTCAAGCGCAAACGTTTCGGCAAGGTGAAGGCGGAGGCCACGGTGGACGGCGATCTGGCCTGCTCCGGGGAATTGATGTTCTCCCTGGTGGACTGAGCGGGATGTCGCAGCAAACGGCGTCACAGCAAATCCACCCCACGGCGGTGGTGGACCCGAAGGCCGAGCTGGCCTCCGGCGTGGTCATCGGCCCGGGTGCGGTGGTCGGCCCTGAGGTGGTGATCGGAGAAAACACCTGGATCGGTCCCCATGCCGTGTTGGATGGTCGGCTGACCCTGGGCCGTGACAACAAGGTGTACCCGGGCGCCTGCCTTGGGCTTCCGCCGCAGGATCTCAAGTACCGCGGTGCCAACACCGAGGTGTTGATCGGTGATGGAAACACGCTGCGGGAATGCGTGACGATCAACCGCGCCACCGAAGAGGGCGAGGTGACCCGCATCGGCAACGGCAACCTGCTGATGGCCTACTGCCATCTGGGCCACAACTGCGATCTCGGCAACAACATCGTGATGTCCAATGCCATTCAGGTGGCGGGCCACGTGGTGATCGAAGACCGTGCGGTGGTGGGTGGCTGTCTGGGCATTCACCAGTTCGTTCACATCGGTGGGATGGCGATGGTGGGCGGGATGACCCGCGTTGACCGGGATGTTCCCCCCTATTGCCTGGTGGAAGGCCATCCGGGCCGGGTGCGGGGGTTAAACCGCGTGGGCCTGCGGCGCAGTGGCCTGGCTGCCAACCATGACGGCGCTGAATTCAAGCAGCTTCAGGAGATCTGGACCCTGATGTATCGCTCTGACCTGGTGATTGCCGATGCGCTGCAGCAGGCCCGCAGCCAGCCCTTGCTGCCGGCGGCTGAGCACTTCTGCCGGTTCCTTGAAGCCTCCACGGGTCAGGGCCGACGGGGGCCGATGCCGGTGCAGGGCCGCTGATGGTTCGGCTGCTGATCAGCACCGGGGAGGTCTCCGGTGATCTGCAGGGCAGCCTGTTGATTCGCGCCTTGCGGTTGGAGGCGGAACGGCGGGGGCTTGAGCTGGAGGTGCTGGCCCTGGGTGGCCCGCGCATGGAGGCGGCGGGTGCGGTGTTGATCGCTGACACCGCGCCGATGGGAGCAATCGGCCTTTGGGAGGCCGTTCCGTTGATTCTTCCCACGCTGCGGCTGCAGGCCCGGGTGGATGCGCTGTTGGAGGAACAGCCTCTTGATGGGGTGGTGCTGATCGACTACGTCGGGGCCAACGTGCGCTTGGGCACACGGCTGCGGCGCCAGCAGCCTGAGCTGCCGATCACGTATTACATCGCTCCCCAGGAGTGGGCTTGGCGCTTTGGCGATGGCAGCACCACCCGTCTGCTGGACTTCACCGACAGGATCCTGGCGATCTTCCCGGCAGAGGCCGAGTTCTATGCCGCCCGCGGTGCGGATGTGAGCTGGGTGGGCCATCCCCTGCTGGACAGCTTCCAGAACCTGCCCGATCGCGCCAGTGCCCGCCGCCAACTGGGTTTGGATCCTGAAGCGCCGGTGTTGTTGCTGCTGCCGGCCTCGCGCCCCCAGGAGTTGCGTTATCTGATGCGCCCTTTGGCCCAGGCGGCAGCCCTGTTGCAGCAACGCCACCCTGATCTTCAGGTGCTCCTGCCCGCTGGACTTTCCCAGTTCGAAGCCCCCCTGGCGGCAGCGCTGCAGGAAGCCGGTGTGCGCCACGCCCGGGTGATTCCCGCTGCTGAAGCGGATGAGTTGAAGACCACCTTCTGTTCGGCGGCGGATCTCGCCTTGGGCAAATCCGGCACGGTGAATCTGGAGCTGGCCCTGCAGGGGGTTCCCCAGGTGGTGGGGTACCGCGTGAGCCGACTGACGGCCTGGGTTGCCCGCCATGTGTTGCGCTTCCAGGTGGATCACATCTCGCCAGTGAATCTGTTGCTCAAGCAGCGGTTGGTGCCGGAGCTGCTCCAGGACGAACTCACGGCCGAAGCTCTGGTGGAGAGGGCGCTTCCTCTGCTGACTGACACCCCAGAGCGCCAGGCCATGCTGGAGGGGTACGCACGGCTGCGGACCACCCTGGGTGCTCCTGGGGTCACCGAGCGGGCGGCCAAGGCCATCTTTGATCAGGTGATCGGATGAAGCGAACCCTGCTGCTGCTGTTCATCTGCCTGATGTTGCTCAGCTGGCCCCAGCGCGCCATGGCTGAGTTGCAGACGGCGGTTTTTGCCGGTGGCTGTTTCTGGTGCATGGAGCACGACCTGGAGCATCTGCCCGGGGTGCGTGATGCCGTGAGCGGCTACAGCGGCGGGCAGTTGGAGCGCCCCACCTACCGGCAGGTGAGCAGTGAGACGACGGGGCATCAGGAAGCGGTGCAGGTGCGCTTTGATCCGGATCAGATCAGCTACGCGGAGCTGTTGCGTAGCTACTGGCGCAATGTGGACCCCCTCGATGGCGGCGGCCAGTTCTGCGACCGCGGTGATTCCTACCGGCCGGTGATTTTCACGGCTGATGACGCCCAGGCTCAGGCGGCTGAGGCCAGTGCGGCGGCGGCGGCCCGTGAGCTCGGACAACCCCGGTCTGCTTTGAAGGTGGAGCTCCGTCAAGCGACTCGCTTCTGGCCCGCCGAGGGGTACCACCAGAACTACGCGGAGAACAACGCCGTCAAATACAACTTCTACCGGTTCAGCTGCGGTCGCGACCGCAGGCTCGACAGCGTCTGGGGCGACAACGCTCGCTCCGGTAACGCCTGGGGGAAGTAGGGCTGCCGCAGCCTCATTCCTCGGCAGAGCGTCCGCGGATGCGCGCACGGTCGCTCAGCCTGATGATCACCCGCGTGATCGGCCACGCGAGGGCGACGCCCAACAGGATCGAGAGCAGCGACTCCACAGCACAGCACTTGAGGACACCGGCAGTTGCCGGATGCTCCTCAATATGCCGATCTGATCAAGGAATGCGTCGGGACTGTTGCGATCAGTCGCTTGCTTTGGCGTCCTTGTCCTTCTCTATTGCTGGCTGTGTCGTGGCCTGAGGCTTGGATGCCGCCTTGCAGGCCAGGGAGGCTTCCAGGCGCTGCAGCTGCGCTTCGCGCAGGGCATCGGAAATGCTGAGAGTGCGGTCAGTCATCGATTGGCGTTCTCGACGGCGGCAGGCTCAGGGCCTTGTGCGATCGAAAGGGGGCCTACGGGTCTGAAGTCTGTCGAAACCTAGACGCCCACGGGTCAACGTCCAGGGAGCAAAAGTGCTTACGTCAGTGTCTGGAAACACGTTTGTGCTTCAACGCCAGCGGGATTGACGGCTTGCCAAACCTGCATCGCCATGGCTATCAGTACAGGTGTACTGATTCCTGGGTGGCTTATGTCGGTTGATCACGGTGATCTCGCGGTGAAGGCGGAGGCTCCCTTTCTCCACGTCCGCCCAGGGCACTTTGTGATTGTTGCTGGAGACCAGCTCGATCAAGGGGATTGGTGGATGGGGCAGGTGCTCTTCTGCGAGGGAAGTGCTCGCCACCCCAGGCTTCCGTCTCTGTTTCAGGTGGCTGACGTGGATACGGGCCTCATCAAATGGATCAATGCCGATGCGGTCTCTGATGTGATCTGGTCGATGGGTGGATGGCCCATCAGTGCGCCTGTCTCTTCCGGCTGTTGATCGAGTAGGGGCTTTGATTAAGGGGCGGTGTGTATTCGCACGAACGACACGGGCTTGACGGCTGTCTTATAAGTGGTTTGTAGCGGTTGCTACAAAACGTTCACCCCCTCTTGAGGGGGCGCAGATGCTCCAAGCCATGGAACGGGGACTTGGATTTCTTCGAGGAACATCCAATGACTGCACTTCTCTATCGAGGCCACGCCTACGCAACAGCTCCAGCCACTCCCAAGGCCTGCGTTGAATTGACCTACCGCCGCGAGCACTACAACACCTGCCGCCAGGAACTTATTGGCGAAAGCCGCCGCACCCTCGCCTACCGGGGCGTCACCTACACCAAGTAGCCCGAAGCACCCGTTGGTTCCTGCCCCTGCCCTTGAAAGGGGGCAGGGGGCTTTTGTTGGGCAGTCGGATGGGGGCAAGCCACGGTCCAAGGGAGATCCCGGCATCCTGTGGGCGAGCTAGTCAGCATTCGCCGATGGGATCGGATCTCACCGCCATCGTGATCTCCTCGGTGTTTCTTGGGGTGGGGTTTGTGATTGCCAAGTTCTTCCCAGAAGCCGCGTTGTTGGCGGCGGTGTTCCTGGTGGGGTTGGCGATTCTCAACGTCGCCCTTGTTCTTGTGGCCTGATGCCCAAAAAAAGAGGGGGGTGTTCCCTAAGCACCCCGCTCGACGCGTTGCCCCTTCACCGAAAGAAGCCCCCGCAGGATGGCCTGGGCTCCCGTGGCTGATCGTCGCCATCACGACAAAAAGGCCCTGCTGTGAGGGAGTCAAGAAAAAGGGGCCGGGCTCTGCGGGCGCCCTCGCTGCGTTGACAGGGGCCGCACCATGAACATGTTCACTATGAACTTTTTTCATGGCAAACGTCCGCGAGATGGTCAACACCCATCTGCCCGTCGCGCTCAAGCTGATCAACAGCGCCGCCCTGGTTGCGATCGCGCTTTCAACCCTCTGCGCTGCTGGCTCTCTGCGTGAGATGTCTGGCAGGTCTGCTGCTCCAGCGGCTGTCACTGAAGCCAACTGAGCCCGATGAAATGGAGCGATACCCCGTATCGCTCCAGGGGATTTCTCCGGCCGTTACTTGATCAAATCTGGTCGAATTCCTTAAGAAACCAACATCCAACCTGTTGAAAAGATTAAGCGCGGCAACCTGATTGATTCAGCAAGTTCTCAGTGAACAGACGGGTTTCCGGCCATCGACGAAGCTTTAGCCAATGCTTACGATCACGCTGTGAGAGGAGGGTTGTATGTATCTGCTGACCATTAAGGATGGTCTTGGCACCCGTCATATCGGTCCCTACGCGTCGCCGAAGCACGCATCGGATGATCTTGATCGGGTGTTGGAAACCTGCTCCGAGCGAGCACGGTGGCAGATTCATGCATTGGAAACCCCAGAGCGCTCTCTCGAATTGCAGGCGGTTGCCTCCTGACGTGGTGTTTCGTCCTGATTGGCTGTTTTGATCTGACCCTGCGCCCTGATCAGTTCTGACGTCGCCCTGGAAAGCCTCGGGTCAGTCCGCTGTCGACCATCAGGCCGATGCCAGCGTTGATGCAGATCAGGCTGAGGGTTCCGTACCAGAACCAGGGGCCTGCGTCCTTGCCCAGCATCTGAACCACCTTGCGGCTCACCGCCTCGCCGAATAGGCAGAGGCCCACCGGGAGCAGCAGCACCCCCAGCTGGGCCTTGATGTACCAGCGCACCGGGGAGCGGCTCATGACTGGGCCAGCACCCAGTTCACCAGGGTGCGCACGCCGTAGCCGGTGGCACCAGCGGGATTGACCCCTTTGCCCTTGTCACTCCACACCGGGCCGGCGATGTCGATGTGGGCCCAGGCGGTGTCTTTGGCCACGAACTCCTTGAGGAACAGGGCCGCTGTGATCGAACCACCGGGCCGCGGGCCGGTGTTCTTCATGTCGGCCAGCAACGACTTCAATCCATCCCGGTAGGACTGCTGCAGTGGCATGCGCCAGAGCCCTTCGCCGCCCGTCTGAGCAGCGGCGTCGAGGGCTTCCGCCAGATCGTCATTGTTGGACCAGAGACCGGCCATCTCATCCCCCAGAGCGATGACGCAGGCTCCGGTGAGGGTGGCCAGATCCACCACGGCATCTGGCTTCTGCTCACAGGCGTAGAGCAGCGCATCGGCGAGGGTGAGCCGGCCTTCGGCGTCGGTGTTGTTGATCTCAATCGTCATGCCGTTGGCGGCGGTGACGATGTCACCGGGGTGGACGGCGGAGCCGTTCACCATGTTTTCGCAGGAGGCCACCACCATGTGCACCTCAACGCCGGCCGGCTTGAGTTCGGCAATGCTGCGCATGGCACCGATCACAGCGGCACTGCCGCCCATGTCGAACTTCATCATGTCGATCTGGGCCGCCCCTACCTTGAGGTTGTACCCGCCGGAATCGAAGGTGAGGCCTTTGCCCACCAGGGCAATGCGGCGTTTCACCTCGCCCTCGGGGCGATAGATCAGGTGGATGAACTTGGGGGGTAGATCGGAGCCCTGGCTCACCGCCAGGAAGGCCCCCATGCCCTTGGCTTCGCAGTCGCTGCGCTCGAGCACCTTGAGTTCAAGGCCATGGTCCTTGGCGATGCCGGCGGCCGTGTCGGCGAGGGCCGCCGGGGTGACCACGTTCGGAGGGGCCGCCACCAGCTCCCGGGCCAGTTCCACACCGGCGCAGGTGGCATTGACGGCCGCAAAGCCGCTTTCGGCGGCGGGGCTGAGGTCGATCAGCTCTAGGGCCTCGGGGATCCGGCGCGGGTCCGGCTCCTTGCGGAAGCGCTGGTCTTTGTAAAGGCAGAGCCGCACCGCTTCAGCACAGATGCGGGCGGCTTCTGTGGCATCGGTTCCCGCCCAGGGCAGGTGCAGGCCGAGGCTGCCCTCACAACCGATGGCGGCCTTGGCGGCCCGGGCGGCGGCGCCGCGCAGGCGCTCGGCATCGATTCCATCGCTCTCGCCCAGGCCCAGCACCACCAGGCGCTGCGGGCCCCCACCCAGGGGCGTGATCACCAGTTGGTCCCCGGGCTTGCCTTTGAACTCCTGCTGCTTGAGGGCCTCGGTGATGCCGGCAAAGCGTTGTTCCAGGACCGTTGCCGTGGCATCGACATCGCCCTGGGGCAGCCCCACCGCAAGCACATCGCCGTTCCACTCCTGCAAACCGGCGGAGGACAGGGAGAAGCGCATGGGTGGACGCGTCAACAAAGGATGAGCGTAGCGATCCTGTGCGACGCCCTCGGCCCTCAGAGCTCTGCGGTGAAGGGGGTGGCCCAGCGCTGGCGGGTTTCCTTGTTGAAAGGCGGCCACCAGCGTTGGATCAGCTGCTGCTCCAGGGCCCGCCGGGCGCGGGTGGCCTTGGGCACATCACAACTGAAGCGGATGCTCAGCTGGGCGCTCAGCTCACAGCGCTGCAGGGCTTCGCCGTAGGCGGCGAGGTAGGCCTTGCAGTCGTGATCGCCTTTCCAGCGGCGCTCGGCGGCCAGGGTTTCGCCCACATACAGCAGAAGCGGCTGCTCCAGCTGGGCTGGCCTGTCCATCACCAGATAAATCGCTGCTCCGCGGTGGGACGGTTCCGGCCAGCGCCAGAAACTCATCGCCAGGGGGGTCAGGGCCAGTGGATCGATGGCCGCAGCGGCGTCATCGGGGCTGCCACCGAACAGATCCCCCTGGGCCGTGCTGGCGCTTTCGCCGCGGAACAGCGGTGCCTGATGGGCATGCAGCCGCTGTTGCCAGGCGAGCAGCTGCTCCCGTTGCAGGGGCAGGTCGGGCCCGTTGTTGAAGGCCAGCGCACCGGTGGAGAACAGATCCCCCTGCATCAGGGCAGCGGCAGGCTGGGCCCGGCGCGGCGGCTGCCGAAACTCACCCGGCCGATCAGGGCTTCCACGCTGCTGGCGGGCAGGCAGAGCCGCTCCTGCAGATCGGCCAGATCCTTGAAACCGGCGCGGCGGCGTTCGCGCATCAGGTTGGCCAGCCGTTGTTCCGGCCAGCCCAGCAGCGCCAGCTGATCGGCGCTGGCGTTGTTGAGATCGAGGGGAGCGGCCTGGGGCTGCGGTGGGGCATCGCCGTGCCACTGGAAGAGGAGATGGGGGGTCCAGAGCCTGGCCAGATCGCTCGGCAGTTCGAGCAGCCGGAACAGATCATCGGAACTGGCGAATTGCACCCCACCCCGCTGCAGCCGCACCAGCAGATCGGCTGTGTCCTGGCTGCAGCCGGGCAGTTGCAGCCACTGATCGCGGCTGGCCCGGTTCACATCCATCACCCAAGCCGACGGCTCGGGCAAGGTTGGTAAAGGTTGCGCTGGGGCCGGCCGGGGTGGTGCTGGCAGCTGTCCGGTGGCCTGCAGCACCCGCCTGGCCAGGGGATCCAACCAGTGGCTGCGGGGCATGCTGCTCAGCAGAGATGGGCTGACCTTAACGAGGGTGCAGGGGCTGCGTCAGCGCAACTGGCGCATCTGGTTGTTCTGGCACCGAGCGGGTTCCTTCAAGTCGAGGGGGTCCAGCGGGGAATCGGCAGCGGTGGATCCACCAGGTTGCGCTTAAAGGCGATCAGCACCGCCTGGGTGCGGCTTTTGGCATCGAGTTTGCGCAGCAGCCCGGTGACGCAGTGCTTGGTGGTTTCGATCGAGAGGTGCAGCTGATCGGCAATCTCCTGATTGCTGAGGCCCTTGCAGAGCCCGCGCAGCACGTCTTCCTCCCGCAGGCTCAGCACGTCGCTGAGGGGATGGGCGGCGCCTTTGGGGCCACGGTCGTGGTTGGCCACGCCGGCAATCACCGGATCCATGTGGCTGCCATCGCTCTCCATGGCGCGCAGCACGCTGAGCAGGCCGCCGTTGCCGATGCGCTCATAGCTACAGAGCCCTTCGCATTGCGCCTTGGCAGCGGCGTGAATCGTGCTGAGCAACGGGCGCTGAATCAACATCAGGCAGCGCAGGGAGGGCTGCTGGACCTTGGCGGCCGCCACCAGGCAGGGGCCGGTGCCGCGCTCGAGCTGGTCGCTGCAGATCAGCAGATCAGCGGCTGTGTTGCGAAGGCAGGCGAGGACTTCTGTTTCGGTGCTGGCGGCCCCCACCAGGGAGCCGATGCCATCAAGGCTGTGCACAAGGCCGCTGATTAAGACGCGATCGGCGGAGGCCACCACGATGCGGCGGCCCTCCAACAGGTGCCGATGGCGCTGGGGAAGCTCACGCATCGCGCCGAGCTGAGCGGTGAAGTTCACATCCTGGAGGCGGCCCGAAACTCACCATGAATTCGGATGCCACCAAAGGGTGGTGCGGGTCAGCAAGACCGTACAAAACCTTTCTGTGAACGGCCATCAAAGGTGCGGCGATCACCCCCGTTGCCCCTGGCGAATCCTTGGCAGACTTTGCCGAAGCATTGAGCAACGCCGACGATGGCCTTCTTCGATTCCGACATCGTTCAGGACGAAGCCAAGCGCCTGTTCGGCGATTACCAGCAGCTGATGCAGCTGGGCAGTGAGTACGGCAAGTTCGACCGGGAGGGCAAGAAGAAGTTCATTGAGACGATGGAAGAGCTGATGGGCCGCTACCGCGTGTTCATGAAGCGCTTTGAACTCTCGGAGGATTTCCAGGCCAAGCTCACGGTTGAGCAGCTGCGCACCCAGCTCAGCCAGTTCGGCATCACCCCCGAGCAGATGTTTGATCAGATGAACTCCACCCTTGAGCGGATGAAGGCGCAGATCGAGCAGCCGCCTTCTAGCTGAGCCAAGACTCGTACGATCGCCAGCGCTCGCTCATTGCGCCTCCCCATGCCGGACTCCATCCCGTCGTTGCCGGATTGGCTGTCGCGGGGCATGGCCGACCTGTTCCCGGCCGGGGATCCCAGTGATGCGGATCAGGCCCTGGCGGCCCGGTTGGCCCAGGCCGAAAAAGAAGGCCGGCCGCTGCGGGTGAAGCTGGGCATCGACCCCACCGGCAGCAACATCCATCTGGGCCACAGCATCCTCTTCCGCAAATTGCGGGCCTTCCAGGACGCGGGCCACACGGCGGTGCTGATCATCGGCGATTTCACGGCGCGGATTGGTGATCCCACCGGCAAGAGCGCCACGCGGGTGCAGCTGAGCAAGGAGCAGGTGGCCGCCAACGCCTCCACCTATCTGCGCCAGTTGGGACAAGACCAGCCGAAGGAGACGGCGCTGCTCGATTTCGAAACCCCGGGCCGCCTGGAGGTGCGATACAACTCCGAGTGGCTGGAGGGCATGGACCTGCCGGCGGTGATCGGTCTGCTCGGCACCGGCACCGTGGGTCAGATGCTGGCCAAGGACGACTTCTCCAAGCGCTACGGCAGCGGCACGCCGATCGCGCTGCATGAATTTCTCTACCCGTTGCTGCAGGGCTACGACTCGGTGGCGGTGAATGCGGATGTGGAGCTGGGCGGCACCGATCAGAAGTTCAACGTGGCCATGGGCCGCGACCTGCAGCGCCACTTCAACAAGGGCACCCAGTTTGGGCTCTTGCTGCCGATCTTGGTGGGTCTGGACGGGGTGCAGAAGATGAGCAAGAGCCTCGGCAACGTGGTGGGGTTGGAGGAGGATCCGCTCTCGATGTACTCCAAGCTGGAGAAGGTCGGCGATGCGGCGATCGACGACTACGTCACCTTGCTGACCGATTTGGATCTGGCGTCGTTGCCGGAGAACCCGCGCGAGAAGCAGAAGGCGATGGCTCTGGCGGTGACCGCCAGCCGCCATGGCTTCGAAGCAGCCCAGAAGGCCCAGAGCGATGCCGCCACCCTGGTGGGGGGCAGCGGTGATGCCGGCGCTGATGTGCCCGAGGCGTCGCTGGCGGAGGTGAATTTCCCGGCCAAGGCCTTTTATCTGTTCAGTGCTGTGGGAATCTGCGCCAGCAGCAGCGAAGCCCGCCGCCAGATCAAGGGCGGTGCAGCGCGCCTGGAAGGCGAGAAGATCACCGACCCCAACCAGGAGTTCGCTTCAGCGGCGGAGCTGGAGGGCAAGGTGTTGCAATTGGGCAAGAAAACCTTCCGTCGTTTGGTGGGCTGATGACCTTGCATCCCGCTGACACCGCCGATCGGATCATCGTGGCCCTCGATGGCATGGCGCCCGAACAGGCGCTGGCCTTTGCCGCCCAGGTGGACGGGCTGCGCTGGGTGAAGGTGGGACTGGAGCTGTTCGTACAGGCGGGTCCTGAAGTGGTGGCCCAGCTGCGCGAGCAGGGGCTGCGGGTGTTTCTCGACCTCAAATTTCACGACATCCCGGCCACGATGGCCGGTGCTTGCCGGCGGGCGGCGGCGCTGGGGGCCGAACTGATCACGGTGCACGCCTGCGCCGGCAGCGAAGCACTCAAGGCGGCTCAGGCTGCGGCAATGGAAGGGGCCCAAGGGGCTGGCCAGCCCGTACCAACGTTGCTGGCGGTGACGGTGCTCACCAGTTGGGAGGAGCAGCGATTGCAACGGGAACTCGCCATTGCCCAGGGCATCGCCGAACGGGTGCAGGCGTTGGCGCAGCTGTCGGCGACTGCCGGCATCGGCGGGTGTGTGTGTTCACCCCTGGAGGCCGCGGCATTGCGGGCGCAGCACCCCGAACCCTTTGCCTTGGTCACCCCGGGCATTCGCCCCAAAGGTGCTGCCGTGGGTGATCAGGCCCGGGTGATGGGGCCGGCTGAAGCGATTGCCGCCGGTGCCAGCCAGCTGGTGATCGGCCGCCCGATCACCAAGGCCGACGACCCCAGTGCAGCATTTGCCGCCTGTTGCGCAGAGCTCATCGGCTGATCGCTCCCGGTGGCAGTGCTCAAGACTTCTGTCCGATCTTGGGTTCAGTGCCCGCCAGCAGCCGCTCGATGTTGCTGCGATGGCGCCAGAGCACCATCAGGCTGGCCACAAGCGAAACCACCACGTAGGCGCTGCTGCCGCCGGAGAGCAGCATCAACAGCGGCAGTCCGATGGCGGCCACCACGCTGGAGAGCGAAACGATCCGGAAGATCGAGATCACGGCCATGAACAGGCCAAAACAGGCCAGCCCCACCGGCCAGGCCAATCCCAAAAACATGCCCAGGCCGGTGGCCACCGCCTTGCCGCCCTTCCAACCCAGCCACACCGGCCAGATGTGACCCGCCAACGCCGCCAGGCCCGCCAGCACCTGCAGCCAGTCGCTGAGGCCAAAGCTTTTCGCCAGCAGCACCGCCAGGGCGCCTTTGCCCACATCAATCAGGAACACCACCAGGGCTGGGCCCTTGCCCACATTGCGCAGCACGTTGGTGGCGCCGGTGCTGCCGGAGCCGCAGTCGCGCAGGTCGATGCCCTTGAGCCAGCGGCCGGCGAGGTAACCGCTGGGGATGGCTCCCAGCAGGTAGCCGATGGCCAGTAGCAGCAGGGCGGTGAGGATCACAGGAACGTGCGTGGTTGCGAGATCGCGACTGAATCGAAGCACGGCGCGGGGCGGTTTGCTCGCCTACTCCTTTGAATTAGTCGACTAAGCTGGTTGAGTGAAGGAGAGGTGTGATGAAGCGGGTCAACATGCACGAGGCCAAAACCCATCTCTCTCGCTTGGTGGAGGAGGCGGCAGCTGGTCAGGCGTTTGTGATCTGCAAGGCCGGTAAGCCCATGGTGCGTGTCACTCCTCTGTCTCAGTCCGGTGATCCGGACCCGGTGGCCTCTCGGTTGGGGCTTCTTAGGGGACAGGTTTCGGTGCCGGACGACTTCGATCGCATCGGCCAAGAAGTGATTGCCGACTTGTTTGAAGGAGTCGCCGAGCGCTGATGCAGTTGTTGTTGGATACCCACCTGTTGGTGTGGGCCATGGGGGAGCCCGAGCGTCTGGATCCAGCACTGGTTCACTTGCTGGAAGACCCAATGAACACACCAGTGTTCAGTGTGGCGAGCCTTTGGGAATTGGTGATCAAGCGTGGCCTGGATCGGCCCGACTTTCGGCTGGAGCCCCCTTTGCTGCGTCAGGCTCTGTTGGAGGCTGGCTGGCGTGAGTTGCCGGTGGAGGCGCACCACGTTTTGGTCGTGGGGCAGTTGCCGGCGCTTCACCGTGATCCCTTCGATCGCCTGTTGCTGGCCCAGGCGCAGGCTGATGGCCTGCTGTTGATCACAGCCGATCAGCAGCTTGCGCAATACCCCGGTCCCGTGCGCCGGATGGGCTGATCACCTACAGCAAATCGTCGTCATCGAGGCGTTCACCCGGTCCGGCCGCGAAGGCCAGCCAGAGGGGGAACTGCAGCACAGGGATGTCGACGCTGCGCTCGGCCGCATCGATCAAGATCAACGGCACTTCGCCCCGCTCTTCCAGCCGGTCGGCCCGCTCCACCAGGGCTTCCGGGCGTTCGAACAGCACGATGCCGCTGCTGGGGCCGAAGTCTTCCCGGCCCAGGCCGAGGGCGTCCTGGAGGCCGCGCCGCCATTCGCCGAGCCGTTCGGGGCCGCCGGCCAGCACCAGGCACTGGAACTGATCGCCGTAGAGCTCACCGATCACGGCGATCAGGGCCGCGCTCACCAGGATGTTGCGCGGCCGGGTGCCGCGGCTGGGCTGGGCGCCCCGTCCGCCTTGATTGAAGAACCAGTCCTCCAGCAGGGCGGTGTCGCGGGCATCGATGCTGCGCCGCAGGTTCCAGGGGTCGGCGTAGACGTCGGGCTGTTTGAGGAAGCGCTCCAGGGTCTTGCGGATCAGCTCTTCGTCGGGGCGGAAGGTGTCGGCCACCGCGGGAGGCGGAGTGCTGTCACCGGGCTTGTCCGGCACCGCTGCGTTGTCTGCCGCCTGATCGAGGGGGGAGGGCTGCACCACCATCGGCTGCACCACCAGCTCCAGGTTTTCCACGCTCTGCACCAGGTCCTGCAGGGCGCCGCCCAGGTACTCCTGGAAGCCCTTCACGCGGCGGGCGATGGCATCCGATTGGCCGGCGAAGTTGGCCTTCAGCTCGGTTTCGAGTTGCTGCTTGCGGGAGCTGAGGGCGTTGATCTCAGCCTCCAGGGCATCGCGGCGGTCCTGCAGATCCTTGAGGGCCAGCTCCATCACGGGATTGGCTTCTGCAGCGGCGGGCTCGGTGCTGGTGGCACTGGCGGGTTCCGTGCTGGTGTCGCCGCTGGTTTCCGCTGGGGCCTGCTCCGGTTCAGGCGCCTGGGGGGTCAGGTCGGTGTCGTCGGGCATTGCGTCAGCTGCCGTGCTCTCCATCCCTCCATTCCAGCCGACCAGACCGCAGAAAAACAGGTGGGACCTGGGTTCTTATTGATTTGGTGCGATATCGAGAGAATATCGTTTCAAAATCGTGTAAATATCGTGCCTACGGTTGAAGGCTGGCTTTGGCGAAGGCCAGCACGTGCTCCGCAACGCTGCGTGCTTCTTCGCTGTCCTGCTCGTCAAAGCGATCAGCCGGGGCTTCGCTGTCGCTCGGATAGCGGGTCTCGCTGTTCATTCGGCTGAGTGCTTTGAGCCGCAGCTCGCGCAGGGGTTGCACATCCAGCCCTGCTGATTCGAGGCTGTCAACCAAGCGTTCCAAGGCGTGGCTGTAGGGCGGCAGTGAGCCCAGCGAAATCAACAACGCCTTGAGGGCTTTTTCGGCCGCCTGGCCGTAGTGGTAACAGGCCTGGCTGTGAAAGCCCTGCTCCGCCGTGAGTTCAGCCACGGCCCAATCGCTGTTGGCCTGGCGCATCCAGGCGTCAACACGGGGGGTCATGCTGCGCTCAGGCGAACGGCATCGCGTCCGATGGCGCGCCAGTAGGGGTCATTCCCGTTCCGCCGCTCCTGCCATTCCTGCTCCGTGAGGGCCAATACGTCATCGGCCATCCCATGCCGCAGCACCGCATCCGCCAGGCCGCTGGCTTGATCGCGGTTCGAAGCCACGGCCAGCACATCCACATCCGAAAAACCGTCCCAGTCGCCCCGCGCCCAGGACCCGAACAGCCAGAGGCTGCCGCCAGGTTGCTCGCCCAGCACAAGATTGGCCTGCTGCTGCAGCGCGCTGAGCCGCTCGGCCTGCTTGCGGCGGCGGATGTCGGCAACCCTGATGGCCATGCTCCGACGCTATGGGCAGATCGCCCTTGCTGCAAGCGTTCAGTCAGCGCTGGTGGCTGGCACTTCCAGCGCCCCCACCCGCAGTTCCAGCTGTTCCCGCAGCTCATTGGGGCTGAACAGGATCGGCAGGAAGTGAATGCTCTGGGTTTCGCGGAAATAAAACAGGCCCGGCAGCCAGGGGGCGAACAGCCGCCAGCTCAGCCATTGCTCGTAGGGGAAACGCCGCAGTTCGCGGCTGTTCTGCCACACGATCAGAGCGTCTTCCTTGAATTCCAAGCGCAGGCTGGCGCTCTGGATCAGCAGAAACAGGCCGAACAGCACCACCACCAAAGTGGGCCAGGGCGAAAGCGGCAGTGGCAGCAGCGCCAGGCCAAGGGCCACCACCAGCAGCGGCAGTCGCACGTCCGGCTTGAGGGTGACGGGGGCGGGGGTTGAACTCATGCTCCGAACAGCACCTGGGTGAGAACGACATCCATCAAGGCCACCAGGATCAGGATCATCACCACAGCGCCGGTGGTGCTGGTGCCCACTTCCTTGGGACCGCCGCGGGTGGTCAGGCCCCAGCCGCAGGCCACCGTCGCGATGATCAGCCCGAACACCAGGGCTTTCACCAGCATGAACGGCAGGTCCAGCGGGTTCATCCAGGTGCGCACCGAGGTCCAGAACACCGCCGGCGGGATGTTGTAGAGGGCCGTGCTGGTGAGTTGGCCCGACCACACCGCCACGAAGAAGAAGAAGAAGCACTGCACCGGTGCCATCACCACCATCGCGATCATCCGCGGCACCACCAGGTACTCCACAGGGTCGGTGCGCAGCATCGTGATCGCGTCGATCTGTTCGGTCACCTTCATCGTCCCCAGCTGGGCGGCGTAGGCGGTGGCTACCTTGCCGGCCAGCAGGCAGGAGGTGAGCAGGGGGGCGATCTCCCGTGCCAGGCCGATCGCCAGGATGCCGCCCACCGTTGATCCCGCCCCCTGGCGGGTGAGTTCTGCGGCCACCTGAATGTTGAACACCGAGCCGGCGGCCACCGAGATGATCAGCACGATCAGCAGGCTGCCCGGGCCGGCCTCCAGCATTTGCTCAAACAGCTCGCCCCGATCAATCCGGCCGCGCAGCGTGGCCGCCACGGCCTGGCCTCCAATCAGCAGGCTCGTGCCCAGGCGTTTGATCGAACGGGGCGTGTTCATCCGGCGGCCTTCTGCAGGTGGGCTCCACGCTCGGGCCAGCCTCGCATCACCACAAGGCCAAGCAGCACAAGGATGGCGGGAATCAGACCCATGCAGAGGCGGATCGCCAGCAGGGCTGAATCCGGCTGTTCGATGAAACTCAGTGCTCCGCTGCAGTTGCCCCCCTTGGCGGAGATGTAGCCGGTGAGCGAGAGCAGGCTGCCGAACACCGACATGGTCAGGCCGATGATCAGCTTCTGGCCGAACACCATCCAGGCGGTGTAGAGCCCGGCGGGTTTGCTCGGATCAGCGTCGATCGCATCGGGCAGCAGCGACCAGGGGATCAGATAGGCCGTCGCCGCTCCCACCCCCACCAGGGCGATCAGCCCCACCAGCGGCAGCCACTGCAGCGGGCCGGGATCCGCCGCTAGGGGCGGGAACAGCATTGAGATCAGGCAGGCGCTGATCCACAGCCCCGCGCCCCAGCGCAGGGTGGCGACGCGGCCGATGCGGTTGCTGAGGTTGCTCCAGAGCTGAAGCCCCAGCAGGGCGGCAATCTGGAAGGGCAGCAGGATCCAGGTGGAGAGGTTGGCGGGCACATGCACCACCTGCACCAGCCAGATCAGGGCCACCACCTGCATCAGTTGCAGGCCGAACCAGAGCAGCAGATACAACCCCAGAACCTGGCGGAAACGGGGGTTGGCCATCACCCGCTTCAGCTGCTGCATCGGCGGCTCGTTGTTGGGCACCGGCCGTTGGGCCCGCTTGGCGTAGGGGGCCAGGCCCCAGCAGCAGAGCAGCGTGGTGGTGGCGGCGATGCTGCCGGTGATTCGGCCCATGGCCAGATAACCCCCACCTCCGTCGGTGAGCACCACCGAAGCCACGATCAGTCCGCTCAGACCCGCCAGGATTGATCCGGTGAACCGCGCCGCATTCAGGCGGGTGCGAATGGCGGTGTCCGGCGTGAGTTCGGTGCTGAGGGCCGCGTAGGGCAGGTTGACGCTGGTGTAGGCGGTCATCAGCAACACCGCCATCACCGCGTAATACGTGGTGCGCTGCAGCGTGTCGCCCGGGGGCACCCACCACATCGCCGTCAGGCTGATGCCCAGCGGCAAGGCTGCGGTCAGCATCCAGGGCAGGCGCGGGCCCCAGCGGCTGCGGGTGTGATCGCTGAGCCAGCCGATCAGCGGATCGTTCAGCGCGTCCCACACCTTGCTCACCGTGAGCAGAGAGCCGGCGATGAAGGCCGGCAGTCCAGCAGCACAGATGAAAAAGGGAAAGAGATAGAAGCCCAGCTGGGTGGCGGCAAGTCCGGTGCCGGCGTCGCCCAGGCCGTAGGCCAGCATCAGCCTGCGGCGGGATCCCTGGAGGGATGCGTCGGTCGGTGTCACGCGGAGGCTTCGGGCAGGCGGATTGCCATAATGAATGCGTGCTCACGACACCACCAGCCCCAGAGGCAGTGGTTCGTTTGTACTACGCGGGTGTTGTGTAATGGTAAGACCTCAGCCTTCCAAGCTGATGACACGGGTTCGATTCCCGTCACCCGCTCTGATCACAACCGCAGGCCTGAGGTTTCCTCCTCGGCGAGCAGCAGCACGAAGCTCCGGCTCTGCAAGGGAATCTCAACGCCGCTGAAGCTGGCTGGCTCGGCTGGGAAATCCTTAGGGCTGGGCAAAGAGGTGTCGATAACCCGTTTCCAGGGGGAGGCCGGAACCGGCAACTCAAAGCTGAGGCTTTCCTTGTAGGCGTTGAAGCCCATCCACAGCAGCGCCCCGCGGCTGCCGCGGTGGAGGCTGGTGGCTGTCGTGCGGCTCCAGGCTGCCCAGTCGGGTTTGGCCAGGTTCACCCCGTGCCATTGACGCCAGATATCGCTGCGCTGCTCCGATGGTTGTTCCGCTGATTTGCGGTTGCTTTCCCGTGGCGGCACCAAGGGATTGAACAGTTGCGGCAAGGACTGGCGCAGCCGCAGCAGCCGCTGCAGAAATTGCTTCAGCTCCAGGTCGCACTGGTCTTCATTCCAGACCATCCAGCCCAGGGGGCTGTTCTGGCACCAGCTGTTGTTGTTGCCCCCTTGGCTGCGGCCCACTTCATCGCCCATCAGCAGCATCGGCACGCCACGGGCCAGCAGCAGCGAGCTGAGCAGGTTGCGTTGCTGACGCCGCCGCAGGCTTTGCACCAGGGGGTTGCTGCTGGGGCCTTCGATGCCGTGGTTCCAGCTGTTGTTGTGGTTCTCGCCGTCGCGGTTGTCTTCGCCGTTGGCCAGGTTGTGCTTGCGGTTGTAGCTCACCAGATCCGCCAGGGTGAAGCCGTCGTGGGCGGTGATGAAGTTCACCGAACGCCCCAGGGCCACGGGCTTGCCGTCATAGAGATCGGGACTGCCCTTGAACCGCTGGGCCAGGCTCCAGGTGCTGTGGTCGTCCCCTTTCCAGAAGCGCCGCACCCCGTCGCGGAAATGGCCGTTCCAGGTCCCGATCCGCTTGGCGGGGAAGTCGTCCAGCCGATAAAGACCGCCGCAGTCCCACGGTTCGCTCACCAATTTGAGATCACTCAGCTGCGGGTCGGCCTCCATTGCCGCGAACAGGGGCGGCTTATTCAGGGGTTTGAGCTGGTCGCCGCGGCTCAGGGCAATGCCCAGATCGAAGCGGAAGCCATCCACCCCCAGTTCCAGGGCCCAGCAGCGCATCGACTCGAGGATCAGCTGGGTGCTGATTGGCGCATTGGCGGCGATCGAGTTGCCGCATCCGCTCACATCCTGATAGTCGCCGTCCTCGTTTTGGTGGTAGTAGACGTTGTCGGCGCAACCCCGCCAGCTCAGGGTGGGGCCATGGCGGTTGCCCTCGGTGGTGTGGTTGTAGACCACATCCAGCAGCACTTCGATGCCGGCGTCGTGGCAGGCGGCCACTAGTTGGCGCACCTCATGGCGGGCCTGCAACGGATCGCTACTGCTGCAGTAGCCGTGGTGGGGTGTGAACCAGCTCAGGGGGCTGTACCCCCACACGTTGTCGCGCCCCGGGGGGGCATCGGCCGGGTCGAAGCAGAACACCGGCAACAGCTCCACCGCCGTGATGCCCAGCTCCTTGAGGTAGGGCAACTTCTCGATCAAGCCCAGGTAGGTGCCGCGGTGTTCCACGGCGACCCCGGCATCCTCACGGCGGGTGAAGCCCCCCACATGCAGCTCGTAGATCACCGTTCGTTGCCAGCTGTGGCGCGGGCGCGGATGGGCCTGAAAATCGAACAGATCCCGTTCGCACACCACCGCCTTGAGGCAGGCGTGGGCGTTGGGTGAGGGGCCGGTGGCCAGCACCCGGTCGTAGGCGTCCCAGCCACTGATGGCACGGGCGGCGGGGTCCAGCAGCACCTTGGAGGGCTGGAAGCCATGGCCCCCCGGCGCCAGCGGCCCGAAGACCCGGTAGCCGTAACAGCAGCCTTCGCCGACCCCCTCCACTTCCACGTGCCAGTAGTCGCCCGAGCGGTGGCGTCGACCGTCCAGTTCGATCACCCGCTCCGGGCTGCGATCGTTGCCGTTGTTGTAGAGCACCAATTCAATGCGGTCCGCCCCGGGGGCCGCCAGCACAAAGTTCACACCTCGACTGGTGAGGCTGCTGCCCAGGGGCCAGGGAGAACCGGGGTGAATGCCACTCAAGGCCCGTTGGGGCATCTCGACTTCAAACTAGTGGTTTGGTCCGTTGTTTTGAACCAATGGCGATGACCACCACACTTGAGGCCGGCCGGCCGCCGCAGCAGCTGCGTGACGACCTCTGGTTGTTCCCGCCCAACCGCGACAGCCAGGGCGGCAGCTCCTGGTGGCTGGATCTGGATCCCGAGCCCGTGCTGGTGGACTGCCCGCCGTTGACGGAGGCCAGCCTCACGGCTCTGCGCCAGCTGGCGGGAACCCGCAGCCCGAGGATCCTGCTCACCAGCCGAGAAGGCCATGGGCGCTTGCGTCGCGTTCAGGAGCGCCTGGGATGGCCGGTGCTGGTGCAGGAACAGGAGGCCTATCTCCTGCCCAATGTGGAGCCGTTGGAGACCTTTGCCGAGGAACACACCACGGTGAGTGGTTTGCGGCTGTTGTGGACGCCGGGGCCGACGCCGGGGAGCTGTGTGGTGTTCGCCCCGGCACCAAATGAACTGTTGTTCTGCGGGCGTTTGCTGACGCCATGGGCTCCGGGTCAGCTCGCGCCGATGCGCCATGCCCGCACATTCCACTGGCCCAGACAGCTGAACAGCTTGGCCAGGCTCAGGGATTGGATTCCTTCAGATGCCAGTCCCCAACTGCTTTCTGGGGCTGCGCTTGGTGCCTTGCGTGGGGAGCGGCTCGTGCCCTTCAGCGGTTGGAGCGATGCGGCGGACAACAGCTAAAGCGTTGCGGCACAACACGTTTCGCTTGCAGCAACCGGTTGCTCTCCATACGATTGGGCCGCTTGGGGAAGGCAGCGGCGAGCCCACGACGCCGTATCTGAGCCGTCTCCCGCCCCCCGACTCTCTCTAACCAATGAACAAAGCTGATCTGGTGAATCTGGTTGCTGCTCGCACCGAGCTCACCAAGACCGACGTTTCCATGGTTGTCGACGCCGCCATCGACACGATCATCGACTCCGTGGTGGAAGGCAAGAAAGTGTCCATCCTCGGTTTCGGTTCCTTTGAGCCCCGTGAGCGTTCCGCCCGTCAGGGTCTGAACCCCAAGACCGGCGAGAAGATCGCGATTCCCGCCAAGCGCGTTCCCGCCTTCACCGCCGGCAAGATGTTCAAGGATCGCGTTCAGGGCTGATCAGCGCCTCAACCTCGTTCTCCGGGCGGCCCAGTGGGTCGCCTTTTTTGATGGCTGTTCAGATGAAGGAACTTCCGGAGCATCTGCAACAGCATCTGGAGCGGGGGCGAGCCTTGGCTGCCGCCGGTGGCTACCGCGGCCGTTTCGCCCCATCTCCCACGGGGGTGCTCCACCTCGGCAACCTGCAAACGGCTCTGCTCTCGTGGTTGGCGGCCCGTCAGGCCGGTGGGGCCTGGTTGCTGCGCATCGATGACCTCGATACGCCGCGTAACCGCGCCGGTGCCATCGAAGAGATCCAAAGCGATTTGCGCTGGCTGGGCCTGGAATGGGATGGGCCGGTGCTGCTCCAGAGCGAACGGCGTGGCATCTACTACTCCTGGTTGTCGTGGTTACGCCGATCCGGATGGTTGTTCGCCTGTCGCTGCTCCCGAAGGCAGCTTGCCGGTCAGCCGAATTACCCCGGCTTCTGCCGGACCGCTGGGCACCACTGGGGCTGGCAGCAGCAGCGGCTCCCCAGTTGGCGCCTGCGGGTGGCTGATGACGATCCCCACGGCAGTGGCGATGTGGTGGTGCGGCGAGCCGATGGCTTCATCGCCTACCAGCTCGCCACCGTGATCGACGAACTCAGCTTCGGCATCACCGATGTGGTGCGTGGTGCTGATCTGCGCGAGGCCCTACCAGCCCAGCGCAGTGTCTTTGCGGCCCTGGGTGAATCACCGCCCCAGTTCCGGCATGGGCCGCTGCTTTGTGATGCCAGCGGCCAGAAACTGTCCAAGCGTGAGGCCAGTTCCGGCCTGGAACCGCTCCGTGCCGCGGGGCTCGATGCGGCTGCGGTGATTGGTCGCTTGGCCTCAGGCCTGCAGCTGCTGGATCCTGGTGCGCGCCTGAGTGCAACAGAGTTGCTCGAACACTTGACGCAGCAAGAGATCGATGCAGTGATTTCTTAAGGAACACTTCGGGATCAGCGGCAGGTTTTCCACCCACACTGAATCCATCGTCTGATCCTTGGGATCATGTGCACGTGCACCGTCTGTGGTGGCAGTGGGATGCAGCGGGTGTCGGGGGACCGCTTCCGCACCTGCATCGTCTGTCTGGGGACCGGTCAGATCAGTTCAGCGGTGCAGTCGGCACCGTTGAACCACCAGCCCATCAACACCCCAGGTCTGGCCAAACTCAGTTGTCCGACCCGGCCCCTGGCTTGATCCTCAGCCCAGGGGAGTCTTCTGATCGTTCTGGATCACGAAGTAGGTGGCCGTCGCCACAACGATCAACAGCGGCACCGCGGTGAACAGCAGCAGGGCAATGGCGGTCCAGTCGGTGTACACGGCGGGGCGATGGGTCGAAGTTCAGGCATCATCTCAGCAAATCGCCCCCCTGAGCCCTGCTCGCGCGCTCCGTCACAGTCCTGCTGCTCCTCGCCATGGCGGCCCCTGTGGTGCGTGCGTCGCCCTTGGCAGCCTTTCAGGCCCGAGCCAGGCGCTGCTTGGAGGGCCGTCAGCCTCAGCTCTGTGAACAGGCCTTGATCGAGGCGGAGGCCCTGCAGCAACAGGCGTCAGCCCGCAGTGCCTATCCCTGCCAGACCCTGTTGTTGGGGGTTCAGGCGGATCTGGTGATGCAGCAGCTGCGGGCGGGCCGTGGCGCCGAGGCCATTGCTGATCTGCAGGCGGCGACCCGCGGCTGCGCTGGGCTCTGACCCATCCTGTTATTGGCCGACGATCACTGGCGGCGTGCTGCCCCCACGAATGGGCGGAACCACCTTTGTTTTCCCGTCCCACTTGTCGAGGAACAGCTTGTAGAGAACGCTGTCATTGAGCGAACGGGTCAAGGTCTGAAATTTCAGGGCCTCTTGCTCGGCGATCTGAACCTCTGTTTTGGCACGCAGAAGTTGCTGTTGCGCGATTTGCTTCTGCTCGATGGCCGCTCGGTATTCCTCAGCAATCTTGAGGCCCGTGATGTCCAGGCCTTTGACGGCCACATAGTCGAATTTGCTCAGCTCATTGGAGACGCTTTCTTGCACAAGGCTGGAAATGTTGTTCCAGTCGGTGGCGATGGTGTCGAGTTCATACTTCGAGAACACTGATTTCAGTGATTTCAGCAGGGATGGCTGAATCACCCTGGCGTAAATCGCAGAGTCATCGGTGGCAATCGTGCTGTAGATCCTGGGGGCTTCTCCGGGCTTGACCGCATATTTCACCGTTGCAGTGGCTTCGATCACCTGCAGGTCTTTGGTAAGTGTTGAGAATTTTTCGGGGATGACCTGCGTTCTGACGCTGAAATTATGGGTCGACTGAATGAATGGAATTTTGAGGTTTAAACCTGGTTCTCTTGGGGTGTTGGAGACTTTCCCAAGGGTGGTGACCACGCCAACTTCACCAGCGGGAACAACGAACACACTGGAGAGCAGAGCAATGCCTCCAATGAAAACCGTGGTCACGCCCACCACGGTTTTGGTGATCTGCTCCGGCTGGGGGTTGGATTGCATGCTTTTGGCTTGCGTAGATCCTTAAAACGGTAGTGATTTGTTGTGGGTTATTGGCAAAAAATTTCTGATGATCTCTGGCCTGACGCAGCAGCGATTGTGGTCTTTTTGCTCAGTCAGCTTCTGCGTTCCCGGTGCATCCAGCTGATCCAGTCGGCGGAAATCTCCTGGGGACAGACCGCCTCGCATTCGAGGTTGCTGCTGCAGCTGCCGAAGCCCTCGGCCTCCATCTGGCGTTGCATGGCGTCAGCGCGGCTGGCCCGTTCCGGTTGCCCCTGCGGCAGTTGCCCCAAGTGCGCCAGCTTGGCGGCCACGAACAGGCTTGCCGAGGCATTGCGGCAACTGGCGACGCAGGCGCCACAACCGATGCAGGTTGCCGTGCTGAGGGCGCTTGTGGCCTGCTCCCGGCCCACGGGCAGGGCGTTGCCATCGGGGGCCTGGCCGGTGCCCGTTGAGCAGTAGCCGCCGGCGGCGATCAGCCGGTCAAAGGCGGAGCGGTCCACCATCAGATCCTGGATCGGAGGAAAGGCCTTGGCGCGCCATGGATCCAGGGTCAGCACCGCACCATCGTTGAACTCCCGCAGGTAGAGCTGGCATACGGAGGTGGCAGCTCGAGGGCCATGGGCCTGGCCGTTCACCAGGAAGCCGCAGCTGCCGCAGATGCCTTCGCGGCAGTCGTGCTCGAAGCTCACCGGCCGTTCCACGGCGCTGATCAGTTGTTCGTTGAGCTGATCGAGGGCCTCCAGCAGGGAGAGGTTGGGGGAGACGTTCTCCAGCTGATGGCTCTGGTAACCACCGGGTTGATCGGCGCTGCGCTGGCGCCAGATGCGCAGGGTGAGTTTCATTTGTAGCTCCGGGTGCTGGGTTGCAGCGCGGTGAACTGCAGCGGTTCGCTGTGGCGGATCGGCTCACCGTTGGTGTTGTGCTCCCAGGCGGCGATGTGGGCGAAGTTCACGTCATCCCGTCGGGCTTCGCCCTCGTCACTTTGGTGTTCCTCGCGGAAGTGGGCCCCGCACGACTCCTCCCGGGCTAGGGCATCCCGCAGCATCAGCTGGGCCAGCCCGAAGAAGTCTTTAACCCGCAGCGCTTTCTCCAGCTCGGCATTGGGGCCGCTGGCTTCGCCGGGCACCCGCACTTCGGCCTCGAACCGCTCCTCCAGCGCCTTCACCTGTTCCAGCCCCTCCCGTAGACCATCGGCATGGCGGCTGATGCCGCAGCGGTCGATCATCACGCTGCCCAGCTCGCGATGGAAGCTGTCCACCGAGGTGCTGCCTGCGCTGTTGATCAATTGGCTGATGCGGCGGCGGGTGCTCTCCAAGGCCTCGCGGCACGCCGGGTGATCGGTGGCTACATCCTGCACCGAGTTGCCCGCCAGCCAGGCCGTGACCGTGGACGGCGCAATGAAGTAGCCATCGGCGAGCCCTTGCATCAAGGCGCTGGCGCCCAGGCGGTTGGCGCCATGTTCGGAGTAGTTCGCCTCCCCCAGAACAAACAGGCCGGGGATGGAACTCATCAGGTGGTAGTCCACCCAGAGGCCACCCATTGTGTAGTGCGGTGCGGGATAGATGCGCATCGGCTTCTTGTACGGGTCATCGCCGCTGATGCGCTCGTACATCGTCATCAAGTTGCCATAGCGGGCGGCAATGGCGTCTTTGCCTTCAGCTCTGATGGCATCGGTGAGGTCGAGGTAAACCGAGCGCCCCCCTGGACCAACCCCCCGCCCCGCGTTGCAGAGTTCTCTGGCCCGCCTGGAGGCGACGTCCCGTGGCGTCATGTTGCCGTAGGTGGGATAGAGCCTTTCGAGGAAGTAGTCGCGTTCCTCTTCCGGTATCGCATCGGGTTGGCGCGTCTCGCCGGGGTTCTTGGGCAGCCAGACCCGCCCGTCGTTGCGCAGGCTTTCGCTCATCAGCGTCAGCTTGCTCTGGAAGGCATCGCCACTGGGGATGCAGGTGGGATGGATCTGGGTGAAGCAGGGATTGGCGAACAGCGCCCCTTTGCGGTGGGCCCTCCAGATCGCACTGGTGTTCGACTTCAGTGCGTTGGTGGAGAGGAAGTAGACGTTGCTGTAACCGCCGGTGCAGAGCAGAACGGTGCGGGCGGTGTGCACCTCCAGCTCACCACTCAGCAGATGGCGCGCTACCACACCACGGGCGACCCCATCCACGGTGATCAGCTCGAGCACGTCCCGGCGGGTGAGCAGTTGAACTCGGCCCAGCTCCACCTGGCGCATCAAGGCCTGGTAGGCGCCATAAAGCAATTGCTGGCCGGTCTGCCCCCGGGCATAAAAGGTGCGGCTCACCAGGGCCCCGCCAAAACTGCGGGTGGCCAGGCTGCCGCCGTATTCGCGTGCGAACGGCACCCCCTGGGCCACGCATTGATCGATGATGCCGCTGCTGATTTCCGCCAGCCGCTGGCAGCCCGCTTCCCGGGCGCGGAAGTCGCCCCCTTTGAGGGTGTCGGCGAACAGGCGGCTGACGCTGTCGCCATCCACCGCCACAGAACGTGCGGCATTGATGCCCCCCTGGGCCGCCACCGAATGGGCACGTCGCGGGCTGTCGTGAAAGCTGAGCACCGTGACCCGGTAGCCCTGTTGCGCCAGAGTCGCTGCGGCGGAAGCGCCCGCCAGGCCAGTGCCCACCACGAGCACGTCCATCTGCCCTTTGCGCAGAGGGCTGATCAGCGGCAGTCCTTCGCGGGTCCGTCGCCAGGCATCGGCGAGCGGCCCGGCGGGAATCCTGGGATCAGGCAGGCCCTTTGTCATGCCAACCCTCCGAGGGCCAGTCCCAGGCTGATCAGCAGGAAGCCTCCTCCGATTCCCGATGCCAAGAGCCGACCTCCCCAGCGGATGCTGGGGCCGTTGGCGGGATTAAGCAGACCCAGGTTGCGGTGGGCTGCTTCCGCGCCGTGGAGCAGATGCAGGCCAATGGCCAGGCTGCCGGCGGCATAAACCACCAAGCTGATCGGCCGGTGCAGCACCTGCTGCAGCAGCTCCCGCTCCAGCCCATCGCTCGGGCGTGGCCAGCGCAGTTGTTGCAGATGCAGGGCCAGAAATCCAAGGGTGATCACACCGGCTGCCATCTTGCTGCGGCTGGCCAGAGCGTCCAGCGGACGACCGCGACGGCTACGCAGCGCCGCTGTGTTTCCAGCACCTCGATTCCGCAGCGTTTTGGCGATGGTGCAGCTCAGATGCATGGCTGCGGTGGCGGCCAGGCCGACCTCCAACACTGGCAGCCATGGCTGGTGATGCAGGGCCGTGGCGTAGTGCTCGAACTGCACCGGTGCGATCAGCGCGGGCAACAAACCGGCCAGATGAACCACCAGAAACAGCACCAGCAGCAACCCGCTGATGGCCGAGCCAATGCGCATCAAGGTTGGATCCTGCATGAACCCCAGGCCACAGGATTTCGGCTGGGACGAAACCTGCGATCGACGCGTTGTTTCGACATCAGGGTCGTCATTGATTCCTAGTCCAATCGTATTCAGATCGTGGAAAAGGCTGGTTTCGTGCTGGTCGCCGTCGTTCAACCTTGTCATCGTGGGGAGGTTGTGAACGCTGGCTGGCGTGAGGCTGAGGTCCCGTCGTTGGCTATGGCGGCTTGTCTGGGTTGCTCTGGCCTGCGCGTTCAGCCTGTCGATGGCGCAGTTGGGATGGAGCGCCAAGGCCGATTTCGACCCGAGGCCCGCTCCGATCGACTGGGGGTCGGCTCCGGTGGAGCGGGTGGAACCAGCAGGGCCGCCGCTTCGGATCGGCGCCTACGTCACCAACATCAGCGATATCGATCTCCTGCAGGACCAGTTCTCTGTGGAGATGTTGCTCTGGACCACCTGGGCTGGTGATCCGCAGGCCGATCCCAGTGATCAGCTGATGATCCTCAACGGGATCTACGACGGCGACATTCAGCGGTTTGAGCGGGTGAGCCACGAGTAAACCGCGGCCGGCGCATGGAACCTCTACCGGGTGTGTTCGGCCGTGGTCAAACGTTGGCGGCTGCAGCGCTATCCCTTTGACGATCAGATGCTGCATGTCCAGATCGGTCTGGCGGATCCACTGGCTGCAGTGAATCTGGATGTTGCCGATCCCGATCCATTTGCCGTGTCTCCCGGTCTGGTGCTCCCGGGCTGGACGCTCGAGCAGCCCGGTGCCTATGCCTCGAGCGTCAGCTTGATGAGTGAGCTTGGGCGCCCCCTCGCTGATGGAGAGGTGATTCGTCGTCAACCGGCCGTGTCGCTGGATCTGCTGATCCGGCGCCGCAGCCTCCTCTAGGTGGCGCCGGATTTTCTCGGCTACATGCTCGCCATCGGTTTGTGCTGCATGAGTTTGCTGATTACCCACAGCCGGGATGATCTGATCCTGGCGGCCGTGGTGTCAGCGGGGGGCAATTTCGTCTACATCGCTGGGAAGCTGCCGGTCACAGCCATGGCGGGCTTCATCGGCAATCTGCAGCTGATCATTTTCCTGGGGATTTTGTATGTGGTGGCGGCTGATGAGTTGATTGACAGCCATCTGATTGTTCTCAACGAGCGCGTTTCCCAGGTGATGCGCGTGTTGCTCTTGCCCAGCTATGTGGGCATCACGCTGCTCGCCATATTCATGATCATTCCGTGACTGAACCATCCCGCACCGAGATGATGGAGTCGCAGGCCAAGGGGCTTGGGGCTCTTTTGACGTCGTTATTGACGCTGGTCCTCCTGTCTCTGGGAGCCCTGTTGATTCAGCCCCGGTTGTCGGAACGCCGCCAGCTGTTGCCCGATCGCTATGTCCTGACGGCGGATGAAGTTGCAGCACTGCCGCAGGGCACGCTTCCCGTGGTGTTGGATCGACGCCTCGGTCAGGATCAGAACGACTTTCGCTTTCGCTTGCTGAAGCTGGTGCTGGAGCGCAGCGGCACACCATTTGCCCTGGGTTTCAGCGCTGCCGTTCAGCCGCAGGATGAGGCGATTGCAGCGCTCGCGGAAGGGCAGAAGGCGGGTCGGCGGAACCCCTTGCGACTCTCGGTTGGTGTGTACGGTGCCGGCCCTGAGTTGAACCGTCGTCTGCGGGCGGTGCCCATTCCGGTGACAGGTGGACTCCTCGGGCTGCGGGCGGGATGGACCAATCAGGCATCCCTGGCCGAACTGCAAACGATCCGCAGCCTTCAGAACCTCCAACGCCTCGTTTTGGTGCAAGGACTGGGCTGGAGCGATGTTGAAATTTTCGATCGTGCTGGGTTGCGCACCTACACCGCCCGGTCGGAAAAATTGCTGCGCTTGGTGAATGACAACCGGGTGCAGTTGTTTCCCCGCGGTGTGGCGGAACTTGAAGCGGAGGCTTCCGTGGTGAGGTCGTTGTACCCGCAGATGCTGCTGGATCCCCATCTGTTAATTGTTTATCCCTTTGCGGGTTTCTTCTATGTGGCTCCAGAGAACACGGAGCTGGCAGCCGCGATTCAGACCGGTTTTGAACGGGTGATCGCCGATGGCTCGTACCAGCGCCTTGTTGAAGAAGCGATCATGACGCCCTGGTTAAGGCGCCAGCTCAAACTGCGGTCGCGAAGGATCCTGGTGCTTCAGAATCCTGAGGGGGCTGACGTGTTGACTGATGTCAATCCAGCGCACTGGATTGTTCCCTGGAATGATCTTCTCAGTGGAAGGATCACCAGCGGGAATGGTCTCTGCTCGTCTTCGGGATTGAAGCGGCTATGTGTTAATTAGGCGCGCATTGGATCCGGCTGATTCAATGCACCACTGCTTAAAAAGCCGATGACCTGACTTGAACAGGCGACCCACGCTTTACGAAAGCGTTGCTCTACCGGCTGAGCTACATCGGCGTCACAAGCAATTTAACATTTGCTCTGAATCCAACTTGGACGTTTGCCCGATAATCCCCGCCCCAAATCTGGCCTGGATCCCGCCCTGCGGGAACGGTTGCTGAAGGAATCAAAGACCCCGTGGCGTGGGCTCAGACGGCTCGTCTGGTTCGCTCTCTTTGCCTCTGCTGGACTCGGCCTGTTCACGATGGCTTTCCGTGCTTCCGCCGGCGACACCGTCGATCTGGCTGACTTCGGCATCCAGGGGGGTGCTCTCCTGCTCTTCTCCGGGCTGCTCTGGTTCGACCGCAACAGAGGCAGCAGCAGCGACACTTGATTCGTCGGCGTCAACCGCACTGATGTCTTCAGAGTTGTCGTCTTCAGCGTCGTCGTCTTCCGACATGTTGTCTTGAGCCTCTGCATCGACGGGTTCCAGCGCTTCGGGCTCGACGTCATCGGACTCTTCAGCCGTCGCGGCGTTGATGGCTGAACTTTCGCCGTCTGGCTCTTGGTTGTCTGGTGCTTCGTCATCTGGCTCTTCGTTGTCAGGGCTGATGACGGAGGCGCTGATGTCTTCCGTGCTGTCGTCCGGCTCCGGCGTGGTGTCTTCCATGTCTTCTGCGTCCATGGCCTCATCGGCGTCCTGATCGGGTGTTGGAGCAGCCTCTTCAGCGTCATCAGACGACTCGTCGTCAGCTTGAGCCTCGGCAACGACGGGCTCAGGAGCGGCTTCGGGATCAGCTTCGTCAGACACTGCAGCCGTCGCCGGATTGTCGGCTGAACTTTCCCCGTCGGGTGATTCGTTGTCAGTGCTGGATTGATCCGTAGTGGCTTGATCCGTACTGGCTTGATCCGTGCTGTCGTCCGTCTCCGACGCGGTTTCTTCTACCCCGATGGCCTGGTCGGGCTCTTGCTGGATCGGCTCCACCACAGGCTCCGGCCACTCCAGGCCAGAGAGGTTGAGCAACTGCAGGCCCAGGCTGGTGCGTTGCGTTGCCACAGCATCAGCACGAAAAGCCGAATCGGCAGGGGCAACGGTTGCTGGTGATCCAAGCAATAGCGCTGCGGCTTGAATCAGCTGCTGCACCTGCCAGACCATCAAGGCCAACAATGGGCTGACCAGCAACAGGGTGACCAGACGGGATTGTCCCGACACCGGGGAAAATTCACTCGCCAGCACCGCTGAATCGTCCATCCACCAGAGGACGGGCAGCAGGATCACTGCGGCGATCACCACAGCGGCGCGGCTGCTCAAGCCGCCTTGGGATGCACTGATGCGGAGTTGATCGCTGTTGCGGCTGGCCAGCGGCTGACGCACGAACAGCAGCGAGCCCCAGTCGGCGGGCCGTCGCCACAACGCGACGGCTGGGGCCAGGACCCCCACCCCCCAGATCAGAAATCGCTCCACACCGGGAACAGGACCCGGATCCGCGCCGGCCAGAACCAGGCGGATCAGCAGCAGCTCCAGTGGAATGGCTCCAAGGGCCAGGCACTGAAGCCAGAGCAGGGGCTCGCTGCGGGGCTGCACGATCGCTTGCGGGGTCAGGTGGTGAGTTTGCGGCGTTGGGTAACCATCTTGAAGGCTTCAATGCGATCGCCCTCTTCCCAGTTGGCGAACCGATCGGTGCCGACACCACATTCGAAGCCCGTGGCCACTTCCTTGACGTCGTCCTTGTTGCGACGCAGGGAGTCGAGGTCGCCCTCGTAGACCACCTGTTTTCCGCGGTGCACCCGCACCCGGCAGTTGCGATGCAGCTTGCCGGTGGTGACATAACAGCCGGCCACGGCGCTCTTGCCGATGGTGAAGACGGCGCGCACCTCGGCTTCGCCCAGGGCTTCCTCCACCAGTTCCGGCTCCAGCAGACCTTCCATCGCCAACTGGATGTCTTCCAGCAGCTTGTAGATCACGTCGTAGTCGCGTACATCCACCCCGGTGGCATCCGCCGCTTTCTTGGCGCCGGAGGCCATGGAGGTGTTGAAGCCCACGATCACCGCGCCGGAGGCGGCGGCCAGGTCGACGTCGGTTTCGGTGATCTCGCCAGGTGCCGACAGCAGCACCCGCACCTGCACCTCATCCTTGGGCAGCTGCTCGAGCGATCCGAGGATGGCTTCCACGGAGCCTTGAACGTCGGCCTTGAGAATTAGGTTGAGTTCCTTTAGCTCGCCGTCATTGGCCTGGCCGGACATGGCCGTGAGCGAGACGCGTCGTGACGCCATCTGCTGAGCAAGACGGGTGGCACGGGCATCGGAGGCGCGATCGCCCACCACGGCCCGGGCTGATTTCTCGTCGGGGTACACCTCGAACTCGTCACCGGCGGTGGGCACCTCGCTGAAGCCCAGGGCCTCCACAGCAAAGGAGGGGCCCGCTTCCTTGAGGCGTTGACGGTTGTCGTCCACCATGGCGCGCACCTTGCCCAGCACCGGACCAGCGGCGACGACGTCGCCGGTCTTGAGGGTGCCGTTCTGCACCAGCAGCGTGGCCACGGGGCCTTTGGCCTTATCGAGGTGGGCCTCGATCACGGTGCCGCGGGCCAGACGATCCGGGTTGGCCTGCAGGTCTTCCACTTCGGTGACCAGCAGCAGCATCTCCAGGAGCTTGTCGATGTTTTCGCCCTTGATGGCGCTCACGGGCACCATCACCACATCGCCGCCCCAGTCTTCCGCCAGCAGGTTTTGCTCAGACAGCTCTTGCTTCACCCGCTCGGGCGATGAACCTTCCTTGTCGATCTTGTTGATCGCCACCACGATCGGCACTTCAGCGGCCCGGGCGTGGCTGATGGCTTCCAGGGTCTGGGGGCGGACGCCGTCGTCAGCGGCCACCACCAGCACAGCCACGTCGGTCACCTTGGTGCCGCGGGCTCGCATGGCCGTGAAGGCTTCGTGGCCCGGAGTGTCCAGGAAGGTGAGCTTGCGCTGCTCGTTGTTGTGCTCGATCTCAACCTGATACGCACCGATGTGCTGGGTGATGCCGCCGGCCTCACCCGCAGCGACGCGGGCCTGACGGATGGCATCCAGCAGGCTGGTTTTGCCGTGGTCGACGTGGCCCATGACGGTGACCACGGGCGGACGTCGGATCAGGTGAGCCTTGTCGGCCTCTTCGATCATTTCGACGGTCTTCTTGGCCGCCTCCTCCACGTCGTCCTGCAGCACCGGCACACCGAATTCGTCGGCAACGGCCTCGATCGTGGGCATGTCCAGGGTCTGGGTGACCGTGGCGATGATCCCTTTGAAGAAAAGGGATTTGATGATCTCTGAGCTTTCGACGCTCAGCATGTCCGCCAGTTCCTGCACCGTGAGGTTGTCCTCCGGCACAACGATCATTTCGGGCCGCACCTGCTTGGCTTCCCGGGCTGCCCGCAGCTCCATGGCACGCCGGCGCTGACGCTGGCGGGCGGTTTCCTTCTTGCGCTTGCGCATTGCCGCCACCGGCTTGGGTGCGGTGCGCTGCTGCGACTTGGGCTTGGCGGGACGAGCCAGGCTCGCCGAGAGAACCATGTTCTCCTGTTCGCCGGCGAAGCCGCCGGTCTGTGCCGCCAGGGAATCATCGTTTTCACCGATGATGTGCACCTTCTGGCGCTGCTTCTGCGGCGAGCGGCTGCGCAGAGCATCGAGCCGTGCGCTGTCATCCCAGTCGGGACGGCCTGGCCGCCGCTGGCCACCAGGGCCACCAGGACGGAAGCTGGGACGGCGGGGCGCCGAGGGGGCATTCGGACGCGCCACGGGCGGTGTGGCCGTTCCTGGACCTGCACCGGCTTTGGTGGGTGCATCCGGACGGCGGGGTGCCGGCGCTGCTGGCCTGCCGACAGGCTTCTGCAGCTGCATGAGCTCACCGGGAGCCACCGGTTTGCGCATTCCAGCGGGCATGCTGGGACGTCCAGGAGCTCCCGGACGGGTGGGCGCACCAGGACGGCTGCTACCTGTGCTGCTGCCGTCGCGACGAATCGGCTTGCCGACCAGTTCCAGGGTGTTGCCGCTGCGGGGGGGCATCCCGGGGCGACCTTGTCGGGTGGGGGCTCCTGGACGGCTTGGACCGCCCTGGCG
>NZ_JAKUHJ010000004.1:0-169928 GCF_023630635.1 Synechococcus sp. MU1651 | reverse complement strand
ACTCCTGTGGCTCTGCAGGCTCCTGCCATCGGTTGATCTGGAATCAACCTGTTCCCTTCGGAACAGCAAAAACGATTCAGATCAACTGAATCGGAAAGCCCCCTCCTCGGAGGGGGCTTTTTGTTGTGCTTTCAGACTTGAGCTCCAATCAACCATCAACAGAGAGGAGCCATCTGTGCGTTAGGTGGTGATGGCAAAGACAAGGGCACCCCCGTGCTCCTCTGATGACCTGCGGCGACATCTTTCGGATCATCATTGCCCTGTTCATGCCCCCTCTGGGCGTCTTCACTCAGGTGGGATTGACGCAGCCCTTTTGGATCAACCTGGTGATCTATCTCTTTGCCGTTGGTGGCCTTGGGTTCCCAGTGTTGTTTGGCATGTGGCCAGCCGCTGTGACTCACGCCCTGTTTGTCATCCTGACCCGCAAATAAATCGCGTTTCAGCAATCTGGCTCTGAACAGATTTCAGCTACGGCTGAATCTTCTGCTTGAACTTTTGGTTCATCTTCAAGCGCCTGTGGCGGTGCTTGGCTTGTATCCGCTTCGTTGAAGATTTGCTCGAGGTCAACCTCAAGGTCCACTTCATTGCCTTCCACCACGCTCACGTTGATGCGTTGCACCTGCATCTGCAGTTCAAGGCCAGGGAACTGCCCTGAAAGTCTGCTGTTGATCGTGTCTTGAATGTTCTGAACCTGTTTGTAACTCGGCTTGGGGTCGAGTGATCGCACCACCACCAGGAAACTTGGGGCTTGATTTTGTTCCCAGTAGTCAGGCCAGTCGAAGACAACCTTTTCCAGTTTCAGGGCGTCGTTGGCGCCAAAGGTCAACGTCTCATTCTTCAGGTAGTAGCGGATCTCAGATTCAATCTGTTTTTGGGCCACCTCCCGATTGAGCCTGTATCGGTATTGCTCATACCTGCCATACAGTTTTTGACCCACCACCACGGCCAAACCCAATGCCAACAGCACGGGTAAGCGTGAGCGGCGGCGGCGCCTGAGTTTGTCGCGGAAGTACGGCTCACGAATCGCCAGCACCGTGATCCCGCCAATCAGAATTCCAAGCAAGTTGGCGGCATAGAGCAGTGCAGGACCCTGGGCGCTGCTGATGTCTGGCCCGGAGAGCATCAATCCCATCACGCACACCGGCGGCACCAAGGCCACGGCAATCGCCGTGCCGGCCATCGAACTCACGGCCCCAGGGTTGACCTTGGCGTAGGTCGCGATGGCACCTGCCGCCAAGGCAATTCCCAGATCAAATGTGTTGGGCTCAAGTCGGGCGACGATCTGTTCCGGCAAGGCCTCGACCACAAGCAAGCCCTGACTGCGTGCGATGAGGCCCAATGCCATCGACAGGATCAAGGTGATCCCTGCTCCGGCGACAAGGGTGATCAGTGATCGTGACAACAGCCTGGCCTGCCCGATCAGGATCGCGAACACCGTCACCCGCAGCGGCAGGATCCACGGCGCCACAACCATGGCCCCAATGATCACCGCATTGTTGTCGGCGACCAAACCCAGGCTGGCGATCAGGCTGGCGCCAACCGTCAGAACGATGAAGGATTCGTTCAGCCGTGCTTCACCGTCGTAACTGCGGCGCAGTTCTTCGAGACGATCTTTGTCTTCGAGAAGCGATTGTTGATCAACAATCACGGCTGGCGTTATTTCAGCTGCGTCGCCCCACAATTACTGGAGGTGTGCTGGCGTTGCTGCCCGGAAGGGCCGGTACCACCTCCGTTTGCCCATCCCATTTGTCGAGGAAAAGCTTGTAGAGCACCTGATCGTCCAGGCTGCGGTTGAGGGTGTCGTAGCGCAGGGCTTCCTGCTCAGCGATTTTCACTTCGGTCTGGGCGCGGAGCAGTTGCTGCTCTGCGATCTGTTTCTGTTCAATAGCAGCGCGATATTCCTCTGCGATCTGCAGGCCTGTGAGGTCGAGACCGCGCACTTCCACATAATCAAATTTGTCGAGTTCTTCGGCGACCGTGCGCTCCACCAGGGCGGAGATGTCGTTCCATTCGGTGGCAATGGTGACGAGCTCGTACTGGGAGAAGACCGACTTCAGGGCTTTCAGCAATGACGGCTGAATGATGCGGGGGTAGATCTCGCGATCGTTGCCGGCGATCGTTCTGTAGATCCGTCCGGCTTCGTTGGGGCGAACGGCGTATTTCACGGTTGCGGTGGCTTCGATCACCTGGAGGTCTTTGGTGAGGGTGGCAAATTCCTCCGGTTTGACCTGGGTGCGCACATCAAAGGGATACACCGATTGAATGAACGGCACCTTGAGATTGAGGCCCGGGAGTCTCGATCCTCCGCTCACCTTGCCCAAGGTGGTGACCACGGCAACCTTGCCGGCCGGAACGATGAACAGAGCCTGCCCCAACAACAGCAGCGCGCTGAGAACGACGGCAACCACCACGGCGAGGCTATTGGCGGGATCGTTGATCCGTCGTGGGGTTTGCATGATGGGCCGAGATCCTGACTCGATGATGTCGGGTTTGCTCGT
This sequence comes from Synechococcus sp. MU1651, assembly GCF_023630635.1. Classification (NCBI taxonomy): domain Bacteria; kingdom Bacillati; phylum Cyanobacteriota; class Cyanophyceae; order Synechococcales; family Synechococcaceae; genus Synechococcus; species Synechococcus sp. MU1651. Next base: position 167,430 of record NZ_JAKUHJ010000004.1, on the reverse strand, counting down.
GGGCCGTTGGCTTAAGGCCCGGTTCTCCGCCAAACCGACATCATCAGGATCCGACGGATGCCTAGTTCAACCAAAGCGATTTAAAGGCTCTTGGGTATGAATCGCGCATGCTCATCGAGGTCTCGCGGATGAAGGTGATGCACGCCTTGGATCCGTCGAACACTTTCGCTTTGATCATCATCTGCATGGCTTGCTGAAGCGTTTTTCCTTGTCCCAGGCTGGTGTCGATGATTTTCACCGCTTCGGCCGGTTCACAAGGACCCAGCTCAAGAGCGCCTGCTGAAGACGGGAGCACGCTCAGAGCAATCGCTAGCAGCAGCAATCCGTTCAGGGCACGCATCTGGTCGAGATCTTGTGTTGCTGCACGGAGCCTATGGCGTAGATCTCAGTCTTGCCTGACAAAGTTGTTGGTTTGATTTCACTGGCCTGGGTCATCAGACCTGAATCAGTTTCTCCAGTTCACTGAGATGAGTCAGATCCGTGAACAAAGTTGTGCAGATGTGGCTTGCCTCTTCTGCATGGACATGCTCCTTGGCCATGTGAGCTCTGCAGACAGGGCTGCCTTGTCGTGGGAGAAGGCATAAAAAAACCTCCGTTAAACGGAGGAATAAGCCAAGTAATCCCCATCACCCGACTTATCAATAAGTGTAGTGCTTCTCGTCAAGTTTCTGCAGCTGATCCGCTAGATGTGGTGGATTGAATTTCACAAAACACCGTCTGGTGGCAGCTTATCCACAGGAAGGTGGAAAACCTTGGCAGTCTGTGTTGTCGCCATTTCTTCAAAAGGCCTGCAATCACTGGTTCGTTCGGGTAAGCTGTGGATATCCCCATCACCCGGCCGCCCATATGAGGCGGCTTTTTTGTGCCTGGGCTGCCAGTGTGGTCCCGTATTCCACAAGCCCTATGACGGTGAACCGGGAGCAGGCCAGGGATGCGCTGGCGACACTTCTCGAGGTTTTCGCGGGGCCGAACTACTCGGGCGCATTGCGTGATGGTGATCTCACCACCCGCCTTGAGCGATGCACTGGCTGGGTGAAGGCTGAAGCCTCTGAGGCGGCATCTCTGATCGAATCATGCGTCCCCCATGGCAAGCCGATGCTTGCTCAGGCTCAGCAACGCCTGGCTGTTCTGGAATCGTTGAAGACGTTGCAGGCGGTTGCCGTCAACCATTTCGGCCCCCTCGACGATCCCAGCTAAGGCGCGTCAGTCGCGACGTAGCCAAGGCGAAGCATTGCTGAACCAGTCGCCGAGATCATCTTCTGGATGCTCAGGGTCGTCTGGATGACGTCGCCCCAGGTCGAGATCGGCCATCAAGCCGTCGAGGCCTTGTTGTGTGCCTTCCCGTTGAAAGCGTTGCGCTCTGCTCACCCACGTGCTCACGCTGCGATCGCGTTCGGCAAATTTTTGAAGGTAGACGCGTTCCTGGAGTGACACGAACTCACCCTGCGCCAGGCGGCTGCAGATGTTTTGCAGTTTCAAGCGTGTCGACGTGGTCAGCATGATCGGTTCACCTTTTTCAGGTGATAGGGAGTTCCGACCCTGCCGTCAGTGGCCGAAGGCACCATTTGTCGCGCGGGTGCATGGGCTGGTTTTCATATCCTGACGGGATGGATCATGAGGAAACCCAGAGCCTGACGCCGATTGCATCGGACTCGCCTTGGCTGGAGCGCTGTGGCACCTTGTTGCGTCCGCAGAGTGATCCTGCATTGTTCGGTTCAGCGGACGCAGATCTGTATTTCGCTGCAGACGGTCAACCGCGCTTTTACGTGATGCGGATCCGCCGCCGGCCTCCTGTGCTCAAGTCGATGACGCGGCACCATCGCGTGAGTCAGTGTCTGGGGTCTGCCGATGCCCAGCCCTGGTGGCTGGCCATGGCCCCTTCCACGGATTCCGGCTGTCCGCCCCCCGCATCCTCGATCGCTCTGATCAAGTTTCAGGCCGGTGAAGCCTTCAAGCTGCATCCGGGAACGTGGCATGCAGGCCCTTTTGTTCAGGAGCAATCAGCGCTCTTTTTTAACCTTGAATTGAGAACGACCAACGAAGACGACCACAATTCGCTCGCATTGGCGCAGCTTTTGCGGTTGAACTTGATTTAATTGCCTCTGGCTGTAACGGGATGAACAGCGCAACTCGGCCTGGCTGCCCTATACTTATTTTGTAGCAACCGCTACAAACGTTCACTTCGCTACACAGCGAAGCGCAGTTCGACTCAGGGCATGGAACGGGGCCTGAGCTTTCTACGAGGAACACCATGAATGCTCTTCAGCTTCTGAAGGAGCGTGAGCTGCGCGTGCAGCTCCGCAACAGCTCCAAAAAGGCCGTGGCTCGCGGATCTGAATCCGGCGACTACACCTCTGCACATCTCTCTCCCGTCAAGCTGGCGAAAGAGAAGGTGGCTCCAACTCAGTTGAAATACCGAGGAGTGACCTACGAAGCCATGCGTGCCAATTGGCTCTGACTCCTGTTTCACTAAACAGATGAAGCCCCACTTCGGTGGGGCTTTTTGTTTGGATGGACTGATTGTGTGTGCAAGTCGACAGTGGCCTTTGATGTTGCGACCACCGGGTCAATGTCGTATCTGGATGTAAGGGATCAACTGCCATCGATTGATCCAGAAAATCTTTCCCCGCAGGACGTTCTGACCATTCTCCTGCATCTGTTCCAGCAGCAGCCCGGGTTCGTTGACCGTGGCCATGAGGTCAATAATAAAGAAACAGCTTGGGTGAATGGCTTTCTCTTTCGTCTTCAAAATGATGCCTCAGCTGAGCGTCTTTCTATTGTGGAAGTTGGTTCCAGTGTCGACAAAATCTCGGCTTTGCGCTGATTACAACAGCTGATCAAGCGATCCCAACGAGTTTCTGTTGATCCTGCACAGAACGCACGTGCTCCTCGAGCCTTTGTTCAGTTTGAGTCAGGCGCATGTTTGCGGTTCAAGAGCTAACAGTTGATGGTTGGTCCAATCGTGCCGAACACGCTTCCAAAGATAATGCCTTCTGGCATGCCCGTGCCCGTAGTGATGCTGATGGGCACACGTATCGGCTGATCAGCGAGGAAAAGCATGTTGTCTGCCTGCTCACAAGTCGTGGGTCTGAGTGCTGGGAGCTCGACTGATCTTCTGCTCTGCTCGCCCTGTTCAGGCATGATCGGTGGATGACCGACGACACGCAGCAAACCCATCCGCTTTACGCCATCGATCGTGACCAGATCGATGCTGTGTTGGGTCATGGGGGCGAACCAGGCCCGCAGCAGTTGACAACGATTGCTGCATTATTTTCGCGATATGCGGATTTTCCTGGCGCTGAAGATATTCGTGATGATCTGCAGAAATGTCTCACGCTATGGGGACTTTCGCGCGACGAGTTGAATCTCAAGACGCGTCAAATCTGGGAGAGTGGCTGGCGGCCTGGGCAGGATCCTGGGGCTGAAGGTGTTGGTTCCGGGGCCGATGTGGAGGATGCAGATGCTTGATGCTTGCCTGCATGGCTCTTCCCTTAACTGTTTAAACGTGAGCCCGAGATGAGAGCGGGCTGGTGTTGTTTCATGGGTGATTAGCCAAAGAGGAAGGCCGCCCTTCCCGGTGGAAAGACGGCCTAACTCGCTCGTTTGTGCATCGTTCAACCCATCACTTCAGCTAGGGAAAGAAAGGGTCGAAGCGTCTGGCTCGAGGCGCCCTGGGGCCATGGACTCGAGTGTTGGGTCGTTTTCTCCGAGGGCACCTGAGACGGTGCAAGTGGAGCGTCGATTGGCGTGGCGGACCATTGCGTGCCCACCAAAGGACCAACCCAGGTCATTGTTGAGACTGTTGGAGCAGGGGCCAGAAAGTCAGTCTGCTTCTACGGTCTGCTGGGGTGGAGTGTCGTCCGTCATGGGCTCCTCCGATCTCGATGACCATAGTTTTGTGCCTTAGGGGCACAAAGTCATCAGCATTAAGGCGCATTGCCTTGAGGGCCTGAACGATTGATTGTTGGGGTGGCGTGCCTTTCAGTTGGTTTCAATCCTCGGGCTGGTTCTCGACGCGCCTTGATGCCCGTTCTTCCGTTGTGAGGTATTCCTCGATGAGGGGGGAGTGTTCGCCCCGCTGAACGGCGGCGATCTCCCGTTCGATGTTCTGAATGAACAGCTCGTTCCCGTTCCGCTTGGCCACCGCAAGCACACGTTCGAGGCGTTCCAGTTCCGCCCGCTGCTCGTTATTCATCCCATGAAACCTCAGTGATTCCCCACGCTGGCAGGGTTGGATCAAGAACGCTGAACAAGCTGGCCTGACGTGTTGCTGAACTCGCTGGAGTTTGGCTCTGAGGCTGATGTCAAAACCCGCTTATGCAGCCTCTGATTCCTCCTCCTCATAAAGAGCCTTGAGCTGATCGAGCTCAACCATCAGATATTGAATTTCAAGCCAGTCCGTCGAAAGGTCAATGGCGGTTTCCAGGCGGTCAATCTGACGCTTAAGAAGCTCCGGCATTCCGCCATCTGGCTGCATGGCTCCCATGTAACCGCGCATGACGCTGGATGCAAGACGACTGCTGATGACGATTGAGGGAAGGGCTTGCAGCGATCTATCTCGCCGTGTTCGCTCTCACAGACAAGCTGTTTGGCCTGTGGGAATGTTCGCTCGCTTCAACACCTTCCATGACCTTTTTGATGCACTGGTCGTTCAAGACCGGCTACCACGAAATCGCTGCCAAGAAGTTTCTGGCAACGGGTGCGCCTTTCCCTGAGAGCAAGTCCTGGAAGCGTTGGCACGCACCGGGTTCTGTTGAGGGCTGGATTCTCGTGGAGGCAGAAAATGCCGATGCCTGTTACGAGCACGCCGCGGAGTGGGCCGAGTGCCTCGACTGGGAGGTCACCCCAGTGCTGTCAGATGAGCAAGCTGGCCCCCTCATCGCCAAGGCCTACAGCTGATCGTTTGATCTGATCGGAGCCCCTCACACTCCGAGGGGCTCCACAACCCGTTTGAACCATTCCGAGACTTATTCGTTGGAGTGGCTTCGTCGTAGACGCCCCCTGATGGATTCGAACCATCGACCGACTGCTTAGAAGGCAGTTGCTCTATCCAGCTGAGCTAAGGGAGCAAGCGCCCACATCTTGGCAGGCTGCTTCGAGGCAGGCTGGATTTGGAAGCCTTGCGCCACCTAAGGTGATGGGCTCTTGATCTGCATCCATGGCCCCGCGTCGTCTCAGCGACAGCGAGAAGCAGGATCTGGTCGGTCGTTACAAGGCCGGCGAGTCGACATCAGCTTTGGCAGAGGCCTTTGGCTGCAGCCCTAACACCGTGAGTCGCACGGTGAAAGCACTGTTGCCAGCTGATGCTTATGCCGCGCTGAAGGCCAGCAGGCAAAAAGGGCTGGCGACTCCTCCTCCGCCAACCGTCACTCAGGTGGAAGAACCAGAGGCTGACTCCCTCAAGGAAGACGACAGCAGCCTGGCCCTGGATGACGCGGATGACTTCGGCGAAGACTCTGATGAGGAGCTCGCCGAAGACGATGACAACGGCAGCGTTGAAACGTTCACGGAGCTTGTTCCCCTGCTTGGGGTGGGAGATCTCAGTGATCGCCCAATGAATCAAGCCCAACCGTTCAGTGTCGACCTGCTGCCGGACAGCGCTTACATGCTGGTCGACAAGGTGGTCGAGCTGGATGCGCGCCCCCTCAAGGAGTTCCCCGAGTTGGGCCTCCTTGACGATGCCGAGCAGGAACGGCAGGGGTTGTGCCTGTTTGCCAGCCCCCGCGCGGCCAAGCGCCTGTGCGGGCGGAGTCAGCGGGTGATCAAGGTTCCTGATACGGCTGTCTTTCAGCGCACCAGCAGTTACCTGTTGGCCAGGGGCATTACACGACTGGTGCTGGACGGAACCTTGATTGCGCTGGACGCCTGAGCACCGTCGCTGATTGCTTTTGCCTGATTGCTCTTAATCGAAGCGATCGCGTTGATCGGGAAGCAAAACGGCCGTTGCGGTTCCGCCGCTGATCACCCCGATCACCATCGCAATCCCCACGAGAAAACCCGTGGGAAGAGGCACTGATCGCTGCCCCCCGAGTTGGAGCGTGTGGCGATCCTGAAGGTTCTGGGCTCCAAGGCAGAGCAGCAGCAGCAGCAGCAGGCCACCGCCAAAGCTGATCAGCAGAAGACGCAGGCGAATCAACACAGCACAACCGTCGACGGGCTCAGTTTGACGTGCCCTGGTGCAAGAGGGCATACAGGCGTCGTCTGGACAGCCCTGTGGTCTGGGCCAGTTGACGTGCAGCGTCACTGGCGCTTGCACCCTCGTCCTGCAACGCCTGCAGCTGCCTGAGCAGCTCATCGTCGTTGGGTTCTTCCACGTTCTGCGACGGTGCTCCCCCCAGCACAATCGTGCATTCCCCCTGGGGTTGGTGCTGCTGAAAGTGCAGCAGGGCGCGATCCACCGTCGGCCCCACCTGCTCTTCATGGCGTTTGGTCAGTTCCCGTGCCACCTGCAGAGGACGTTCTCCTCCGCAGTGGTGCTGGAGTTCTTCGAGCAACGTGATCAGGCGGTGCGGCGCTTCGTACAGCACCGTTGTGCGGGGTTCATGGCTGATGGCTTCGAGGCGGGCCCGCCGTTCCTTGCCTTTGGCCGGCAGAAATCCTTCGAAGCAGAAGCGTCCGCTGGGCAGGCCACTGCTCACCAGAGCAGTGGTGGCGGCGCAGGGGCCAGGGATGCAGATCACGGGATGGCCGGCCTGGTGCGCTGCGGCCACCAGCTCTTCACCGGGGTCGCTGATGCCCGGCAGCCCGGCATCACTGATCACCGCCAGGCTTTGCCCCTCCGCCAGCAGATCCAGCAGTTGGGGCACGCGGGTGCGGGTGTTGTGCTGATGAAAGGACAGCTTGCGGCCGCCCGCTCCAAGGCTGCTGAGCAGCTGTCCGCTATGCCGGGTGTCTTCACAGGCGATCACATCGACGCTGCGGAGCAAGTCACGGGCGCGTGGTGACAGGTCCCCCAGATGACCAATGGGAGTGCCCACCAGATAAAGGCTGCCGCCGCTTGGTTCATCCCGCTGCATCACAATGGCGAGCGCCTCTGTTGATCATGATGCCCAGCTCTGCCGTCCTCCCCGCTGGCGTTGACAAGGAGGCTCTGCTGACGGAATTGCGTCGCTTGAGTTGGGGTGCCGCCGACATCCTGCGGGCCTATGCCCGCGGCGAGCAGCCTCCGCATGGTTTCCCCAAGGCGTTAAGTGTCGATGAAGGCGGAGAGGGCCCCGTCTCTGCAGCTGATCTGGCCGTGAACAAGTGGTTGCTGGATGGGCTGTCGGCCGCGTTCCCCAAGGCCGACTGGACGCTGCTCAGCGAGGAGACCGCCAAGGAGCAGCTCACGGAAGGCCAACCGCTGCCGGCGGAGTGGCTGTGGATTCTCGATCCCCTGGATGGCACCAAGGATTTCCTGCAGGGCACAGGCGAATACGCCGTTCATCTGGCCCTGGTGCGCGACAAGCGACCGGTGATGGGCGTTGTGCTTCTGCCGGAAGCCGATGAACTTTGGATCGGCATCGTTGGTGAGGGTGCCTGGTGTGAAGACCGTCAGGGTGAGCGGTCGCCGGTTCGCTTCAGCGACAGAACCGAGGTTTCAGATCTGATCCTGGTGGCCAGCCGCAGCCACCGCGATGACCGTTTGGTCAAGCTCATTGATGCCCTCAATCTCGGCGGTTCCAAAGCCGTGGGCAGCGTTGGCTTCAAGGTGGCCACGATCCTGAGAGGCGAAACCGACCTCTACGTTTCCCTCTCCGGCAAGAGCGCTCCCAAGGATTGGGACATGGCTGCTCCGGAGGCGGTGTTGCTGGCGGCCGGTGGTCGTTTCACCCATGCCGATCAAGCCGACCTCACGTACAACACCGGCGATGTGCGTCAGGCGGGCTGTCTGATCGCCAGTCATGGAAAAGCCCACGCCGAGCTCGGAGAGCGTGCGACGCGGGTCATGGCCGAGATCGATCCCGGCTTTCAGGTCTGAGACCTGATCAGCTGAGCGGTGCCACCGGGGTGGGTTGAGGCTCCACTTCGGCGGCATCGCCGGCCTGGGGCACGCCCCGCAGGGTGAGGTTGATGCGGCCGCGGTTGTCGATTTCGCGCACCCGCACGGTCACCTCGTCGCCCACCTTCACCACGTCTTCGACCTTCTCGACGCGAGCTTCGGAGAGCTGCGAGATGTGGATCATGCCTTCCTTGCCAGGGAGGATCTCCACGAAGGCGCCGATCGGGATGATCCGGGTGATCGAACCGGAGAACACCTCACCCTCGTTCACCTTGCGGGTCAGGCCTTCGATGATCTTCTGGGCTTCTTCAGCCGCAGCACCATCGTGGGACGCGATGGTCACGATGCCACCGTCCTCGATGTCGATCTTGGTGTTGGTGCGCTCGGTGATGCCCTTGATCGTGCGTCCACCGGGGCCAATCACGGTGCCGATCAGCTCGGGATCAATCCGGAAACTGAGCAGACGTGGGGCATGGGGAGACAGGTTGTCGCGAGGGGTGTCGATCGCCTCGAGCATCTTCTCGAGGATGTGGAGCCGTGCCGGACGTGCCTGGTTGACGGCTTCAGCCACCGTCTTCACCGAGAGGCCGGTGATCTTCATGTCCATCTGCAGGGCGGTGATGCCCTTTTCGCTGCCGGCCACCTTGAAGTCCATGTCGCCGAGGAAGTCCTCGATGCCTTGGATGTCGGTGAGGATCCGCACCTCATCGCCCTCTTTGATCAGACCCATGGCTGCGCCACTCACCGGAGCCTTCAGAGGCACACCGGCATCCATCAGCGACAGGGTGCTGCCGCAGACGGAACCCATCGAGGTGGAGCCATTGGAGCTGAGCACTTCGCTCACAACACGCACCACGTAGGGGAAGGTGTCCTTCTCGGGAAGCACCGGAAGAATGGCGCGTTCGGCCAGGGCGCCATGGCCGATCTCACGACGACCGGGAGAGCGCATCGGCCGCGTTTCACCGACGGAGTAGGGAGGGAAGTTGTAGTGGTGCAGGTACAGCTTCTCGGTGTTGGGATGGAGGTCGTCCATCTCCTGGGCATCGCTGGGGGTGCCCAGGGTTGCGGTGGAGAGCACCTGGGTGAGTCCGCGTTGGAACAGACCTGAACCATGCACCCGGCGCGGCAGGACGCCGGCCATGGCGCTGATCTGGCGAACCTCGTCGAGGCCGCGTCCATCCACACGCTTGCCGTCTTTGAGAATCTGCTGGCGCATCAACTTCTTGGTCAGCGCCTTGAAGCTGTTGCCGAGCAGTTTCGGGCTGCTGGCCAGGGCTTGGCGAACGGCATGGTCGTCCTTCAGACCTGCGATGGTCTCGGACACTTCGCCCTTCACGGTTTCCAGGGCTGTGTCCCGCTCGTCCTTGCTCTGATCAAATTTGCTGAGGACAGCGCTGATCGCCTTGGTGCACTGCTTCTCGAGATAGGCAGGAACAGTGCTGTCTTCCTCCGGCTTCTCCGGCTTCACCTGGGTGATGCCCAGATCCTTTAGCAGCTGTTCCTGTGCCTTGATCAGTTCGCAGATCGCTTCGTAGCCGAAATCAATCGCCTCGATCACGTCTTGCTCAGGCAGCTGGTTGGCGCCGGCCTCAACCATCACCACGCCGTCAGGGGTGCCGGCGACCACCAGGTCCAGATCACCCCGTTCGATCTCGCGATAACTCGGGTTCAGCACGAAGTCATCCCCGAGCAGACCCACCCGCACGGCGGCCATCGGGCCGTTGAAGGGGATGCCCGCCAGCAGCGTGGCAATCGATGCGCCCGTCACCGCAAGAACATCAGCGGGGACCCGCTCATCAAGGGACAGGCAGGTGGCCACCACTTGCAGGTCGTCGCGCAGCCAGCTGGGGAACAGTGGCCGCATCGGGCGGTCAATCAGTCGGGCCGTGAGCGTGGCCCGTTCGGGGGGGCGGCTCTCACGACGCATGTAGCTGCCGGGAATGCGGCCAGCTGCATAAAGCCGCTCCTCGTAATCGCAGATCAGCGGCAGGAAATCAATGCCTTCTCGTCCGCCTGAACGGGTTGCGGTCACAAGCACGGCGGTGTCGCCACACTCCACCAAGACGGATCCTCCCGCCTGAGGGGCGAAGCGCCCGGTGGTCAGTCGAATCTCGCGTCCGTCAAAGGAGATCGACTGGGTTTGTCCTTGCACGACGTCTTATGTCCTTTTGTCAATCCCAAGTCTGACATTTCATGGCTGCTCTTCACAAGAAAGGGGAGGCCAAGCCTCCCCCTCACGACGCCATGGCGACAAGCTGATCACCAGCTGGACTTGACCACGCCGGGCAGTTCACCTTTGTGGGCGCGCTCACGCAGCTGGTTACGGCAGAGACCGAAATCGCGATAGACGCCGCGGGGCTTGCCGGTGGCCCAGCAGCGGTTGCGCACACGGATGCGTGCGCTGTTGCGGGGCAGAGCCTGAATCTTGCGATGGATTTCCAGGCGATCCATCGGATCTTCGGCTGCGTTGAAGGCTGCCATCAGTGCTGCGCGCTTGGCCGCATAGCGCTCAACCGTTTTCTTGCGCTTCACATCGCGAGCGATCATCGACTTCTTGGCCATGCAGCTGAGGGCAGCGAGTGAACGAATCGTCAACGATACATGGGCGCCATCACCTTCCTACCGACCCATCAATTGCTGGACCACCGGTAGCTGGCTGGTGTCACGCACGATCAGCACAAGCGTGAGCCCCACCAACAAAAGAAAACCGGATTGCACGAAGGCCATTTGGATCCGTTCGGACACCGGACGCCCCCGAACGGATTGAATCGCCAGCATCATCATCTGCCAGCCATCGAGCAGCGGCAGCGGCAGTGAATTGAGCACCGCCAGATTGATGGAGATCAGGGCTGAGAAGAGCACCAACCCGGATCCCCCCTGCTGGCTGAGCTGAGCTCCCATCTCAACGATCTTGACGGGGCCACTCACCTGCCCCGCCGTGGCGCGGAAGTTGGTCAGGAGGCCGGCGTAGCCACGCACGGTTTGCTGCAGCATTTGGCTGAATTGCGAGCCGGTGGTGAGCACCAGTTCACCGGGATTGCGCACGGGGCGCATCTCCCCACTGATGTTGGCCTGCAGCTGGGCGCCGATTTTTCCTGTGCCCTCTTGATCGTCGGGGATGAGTTCAAGGGTGGACGTCTTGTCTCCTCGCTTTCGCTCCACAAGGATGGCTCGCTCGGGTGCTGCTTTCACATCCCGAACCATCGCTTCAACGCCCCGTTGTCCTGCAGCAATGGGTTGGGCATTCAGGCTGAGGATCTGGTCACCGGCACGAAGCCCGGAGCGGGCGGCAGCGCCACCCGGTTGCACCTGCACCACCAGAACCCCCGGATCCGGCGCAGCGGGAACGCCCACAAACGCTGCCTGAGCGAACAGCACCACCAGTGCCAAGGCCAGGTTGGCCAACACCCCCGCAGCCACCACCAGGGCTTGCTGGGGGATGGGCCGGTTGCGCAGCAGATCCGGATCATCAGCCGGGATCGTGCTCTCCTTATCGTCGTCAGGGAAGGCGACGAAACCACCCAGGGGCAGCAGCCGCAGGGCATAGGTCACCCCACGCCGTTGACGCTTGATCAGGGCCGGGCCAAAGCCAATGGAAAAACCGCTGACGCGGATGCCCTGGAGAGTGGCAGCGAGGAAATGGCCGGCCTCATGCACCACGATCAGCAGGGCGAGCACCAGAAGGGCGGCCAACACGTTCATATGTCCGTCAGGAGTCCAGTCGGATCATTCTGGCTGGAGTCGCTCGCGGCCGACGTAGGGCACCAGCGCTTTGGGCAGCAGGACGCTGCCGTCGGGCTGTTGGCCGTTCTCCAACAGGGCCGCCATGGTTCTGCCGACGGCCAGGCCACTGCCGTTCAGGGTGTGAACCAACTTTGTGGCCTTGCCCTCCTTGGTGCGAATGGAGGACCGTCGCGCCTGGAAATCGCCACAGACGCTGCAACTGGAGATTTCCCGGTAAGCCCCCGCCCCCGGCAGCCACACCTCCAGGTCGTAGGTCCGGCGGGCGGAAAAGCCGAGGTCGGCGGTGCAGAGGTCCAAGACCCGATAGGGCAGCTCCAGCGCCTGAAGCACGGCCTCTGCATCGGCCGTGATCTGTTGGTGCGCCTCTTCGGAGTGATCGGGGTGCACAAACCAGTACAGCTCCACCTTGTTGAATTGGTGCAGGCGGATCAGGCCACGGGTGTCGCGGCCGTAGCTGCCGGCCTCACGGCGGAAGCAGGGGCTGTAGGCGGCATAGCGCAGGGGCAGTTGATCTGCCGGGATGATTTCATCCCGGTGCAGGGAGGTCACGGGCACCTCAGCGGTCGGTGTCAGCCAGAGGTCGTCCTCCGCGCAACGGAAGCTTTCCTCGGCGAACTTGGGCAGTTGTCCTGATCCGGTGAGGCTGGCGCTGTTCACCAGCACAGGGGGCAGCACCTCGCGGTAGCCCTTGCTCGTGTGGAGGTCGAGCATGAAATTGATCAGGCCACGCTCCAGCCGTGCCCCCTGGCCCATCAGCGTGACAAAACGGCTCTGCGCGATGCGGACGGAGCGCTCGGTGTCGAACAGCTGTAACCGCTCAGCGATCTGCCAGTGCTCGTCGAGGTTGTCATCAACCCGAGGGGTTCCCCAGCGGCGCACTTCAACGTTGTCGTCTTCGCTGCGTCCATCAGGGCAGGCCTCTGAAGGGAGGTTGGGGAACCCCAGCAGCTGCTGCTTGAGCTCACTGGAGAGCTGCTTTTCCTCCTCCTCCAGCACCGCCACCTTCTGCTTGATGGCATTGCCCTGTTGGCGGAGTTCGGCGACCTCGTCGCCCTTGGGATCAGCGCCCGACTTGATGCGTTGGCCAACCTCCTTGCCGATCCGGTTGCCTTCCGCCTGCAAGCCGCTGCGTTGTTGCTCCAGATCGCGCTGCTGCTGGGCAATCAGCTGCAGTTTGCTGAGATCAACAGCCTTACCTCGTCGCCCCAGTTGCTGGGCGATCGTTTCGGGGTTGTCACGCACAAGGCGCTGATCGAGCACGGTTTCAGGGGCGTCAGCGCCGGCAGCCTATGGCAGTCCGTTTCAGAGCACCTGGCCGACCATCACCGCCGCGATGCCCGAGAACAGGGTGATGCCAAGGGCGGTGAGGGGGCTTTGCCCCTGGGCCACGGCCATGGTCGTGATCACACCGGCACCAAGGCAGGCCACGCAGAGCTGAGTGGCGATGTCGTTGCGGCTCTCCACGTTGGTCCTGCTGTTGTTGGGACCGTAGGGAGCGCGCCGGCCAGCGCCTTACTCAAGGCGGGCGTTCGTTACGCCGCGTCAGGCTTCGTTACCTGCAGCAATAGAGGCGGGGCGGGCACGGCCGCCGGCAGCCCACTGCTTCAGCCGCTCGAGCTGTTCGCTGGCGGTGCGGGAGAGGGGGATGAGCTGGGAGGCCGCTCCAATCAGATCAGGCTCCGTCAACTCACGGTTGTCGGCGAAGGCCAGGTGCATCGCTTCGATCACGGTCTGCTCCAGCTCGGCACCTGAAAAGCCCTCACTGCGACTCACCACCGTGTCCAGGGGAAGCTTCAGCCCCGGTCGTCTCCGTTCCAGATGCAGCTCAAGAATGCTGTGGCGCTCAGCGCTGCTGGGCAGATCGAGCATGAAGATCTCATCGAAACGTCCCTTGCGCAGCAGCTCCGGTGGCAGCTTCTCAACGCCGTTGGCGGTGGCCACCACGAACACCGGTGACTGTTTCTCCGCCATCCAGGTGAGCACGTTGGCCAGAACCCTCTGGGTTGTGCCGCCGTCACTGCGGCCATCCCCGCCGAAGCCCTTGTCGATCTCATCGATCCAGAGCACGCAGGGTGCCATGGCTTCAGCCCGTTGGATCATCTCGCGGGTGCGTGCCTCGCTGGCCCCCACCAAGCCCGCGAACAGCCGCCCCACATCCAGCCGTAACAAGGGCATTGACCAACTGCAGGCAATGGCCTTGGCCGTGAGTGATTTGCCGGTGCCTTGAGGACCCACGAGCAGGACGCCACGGGGCAGAGGCAGTCCGAAACGCCGGGCATCTTCCGAGAAGGCCCGGTGCCGTTGGTTCAGCCAGGTCTTGAGACCATCGAGGCCTCCGATGGCTTCGGTGCCCGCATCGCTGCGACAGAACTCCAGCACCTCACTGCGGGCAATCGTCTGGCGTTTTTCGTCCAGAACGTCCTGCAGATCCTCAGATCCCAACTGGCCGCGGCGGGCCAGGGCCCGGGCGGCCACCTGGCGTACACGCATCTCGCTGAGCCCGCTGCAGGCCTGAGCCAATTCATCCAGGACAGGAGCTGGCAGGGGGCTGCCGCTGCTGGTGCCGATGCTGCTGATCAGCCGACGCAGGTCGTTGTTGTCGGGAAGGGGGAGATCGAGAAGCGTGAGGCTTTCTTCCAGATCACCGGGGGGGGTCCATTGCCCGCAGCACAACACCAGGGTGTGCGGTGTGCTGCGCAGCGATCCTTCGAGATTGCGCAGCATCCGGGCAACGCCCGGGTCATCGCAGAAACGATGAAAATCCTTGGCCAGCAAAAGGGTTGGGCTGCCCGCATCCCGTTGCTGGAGCCACTGCAGCATGGCCATCGGTTGACGGCTCCCCTGGCCGTCGGCATTCACCGGACCGCTGATGCCATCGATGAAATTCCAGCAGACCAGCTGGCGTGCAAGCCGCTGAGCGGCTTCTCCCAGCAGGCTCTCCACCCGGGCTTCTTCATTGCTCCGCACCCAGATCAGGGGTGTGCGCGCACGCACCAGAAGGTCGATCTGATGTCCCCACGTGGCACTGCTCATGGCTGATCGATCTGCTGCTGAAGCTGCTGCAGGGCCTGCCAGCGGGGATCCACAGCCTTTGTCTTGGTGTCTGGGATCACGGGCTGCTGCTGGAGGCCTGGTGGGCCTGGGCAGTGGTCACCGCAGTGGTTGACGACCGGCAACAGCAGGTTGAGCTGTTCGAAGGCCCATTGCTGGGGGTCAAATTGACCGCGTGGATCGAGAACATCCACCAGCCCTTCCATTTCGGCCACCTCTCCGGAAAGCTCCAGCTCGTCGGCCGTCGGTTGCTCGTTTCCCAGCCAGATCAGCTCGGAAGGCGTGCAGCTGAGCTTCTGATTGAACTGATTCAGGCAGCGATCGCAGCAGAGGGTGACGATCGTGTTGAGTCTCCCCTCAACCGCCAAGACGTTGCCGCGGTGCTCTGCGGAAACATGGCCTCGCACTGGTGTGAGCGAGGGCAGCTCATCGAGCTCACCCTCAACCTCCCAGACTTTCGCGGTGCCGAGGGCCCGGAGCTCCTGGAGGGGAACAGGCTCCAGTGCCTCGATCACTTGCCCTTCGGTTCAAAGGGCAGGCGTGAGCCGCCTGAGGTGGCAGAGACCGTGACTGTTTTCTGGGCCATTTGCTGATCCAGAATTTTCTGCAGGTTGTCGGGCAATGCCTCTTTCGTGAGGATGAAGGTTTGCAGGCCTTGGAAGATGTTGGCGATCAGCATGTAGAGCAGAACGCCGGCGGGGAGTGGGAAGAACAAGAACATCCCCGTGATCATCACCGGGGTGATTTTGTTGGCCGTGGCCTGCTGAGGGTTGGCAGGCATACCCATGCCCGACAGCAGTTGGGAGATGAACAGGGTGATGCCGAAGCCGGCAACGAGAATGGCGATGTCCCAGTTGATGGCACCGTCGGCATAGAAGCCGACCTGGCCCAGGGCTTTGATGAACAGGAAGCCGCTGCGGGCTGCCAGGCCCGGAATCTTCGCTTCAACGGTGGCATCACCAGCGGCGAGGGCCGTGATCGTGCCGTCCTTGCTGACGCTGACGATGTCATCACCTTTGGTCACGGCCCATGTGGGGGCGAAGCGTCCAGGGTTCTCAACATCCGTGAGCACGTCGCTGAAAGCGCGGCCGTCCTTCGTATGAAGGTTCACGGTGGCGCTGTCGCCAACGCCGATCTTGGTGCCCCGCGGCAGGCTGGCGATCACCGGCACATGGTCGGTTTCACCAATGAAGATGGAATGGCTGGCGCTGTTGAACGGTTTGGGTTCAACGGCAGCGATCTGGTCTGCCGGCAACACCTTCATGTTCAAGGTGTAGGGGACGTCGGCGAACGGTGACCCCCGCAGGGTTGCAAACAGTGCAAACAGGATCGGCATCTGCACCAGCAGCGGCAGGCATCCCGCCAGGGGGCTGCCGAATTCCTTCATCACATTGCCCAGCTCCTCCTGCTGTTTCTGAGGATTGTTGGCATACCGGCTTTTGATCTCAGCCTGACGTTTCTGAATCACCGGTTGGGCGATGCGCATGCGCCGAGCGCTGCGAATCGATCCTGCGCTCAGGGGGTAGAGCGCGATCCGGATCACGAGGGTGAGGGCGACGATGGCCAGGCCATAGCTCGGAACCAATCCGTAGAAGAAGTCCAGGATTGGAATCAGCAGGTTGTCGGAGATGTATCCGATCACGTTGAAGAAACGGGGGGGCGGGACGTTGTGAGGCCAGTGTGCATGAACAGCTGCAATCAGGCGGCGAAACCTTCAGTGCTTTTCTCTTGGGCTTTGGTCCCGCGGCTGCTGATGCGTTCGAGGATGTAGGCCTCAACTTCCCGGAATCGGGGCATCGAGCGCAGTTCGAGCCTGGCGCCGTCCTTGAGCACCAACACCATGTCTCCCCAGGCACCAAAGCCCCGGGGCACGGTGCGCACTTCGCTGATCTGTGAATACACCACCTGGGTTTTGTCTTTGCCCATCCAGCCCCCCGTCACCGAGATGCGGCGACTGGTGATGCGGAAGCGCAGCCAAAGGGCCCGAACAACAGCTCCGATGGTGAAGGGAAGGCCGATCAGCGTGAAGCCAAGCAGGATGTTGAAGATCAGATCCCCGCGGGCTGGTCCACCGTCGTA
The DNA here is from genome assembly GCF_023630635.1 of Synechococcus sp. MU1651. Taxonomy (NCBI): domain Bacteria; kingdom Bacillati; phylum Cyanobacteriota; class Cyanophyceae; order Synechococcales; family Synechococcaceae; genus Synechococcus; species Synechococcus sp. MU1651. Next base: position 150,575 of record NZ_JAKUHJ010000004.1, on the reverse strand, counting down.
GTGGACATCTTCCTGAATGCTGGTCATGGATCCAGTCCGGCGCTTCTCAGAAGACTGTCGCATTCTTCGAGCAACTGTGTGGGTTCGGCTTCCGCGGCTTCCGGGCGAAGACTGATCAACAACCACCGTCCCGCCAGGTCGTTTCGCTGTTCAAAACGAAGACGCAGGTGATCGTGCAGAAGCCGCCTGAGGCGGTTCCGCTTGACGGAACGCTTGCTCACCTTGTTGCTGATCACCAGGGCGCAGCGGCAGGTTCTTTCCTGGATGCCCCGCAACTCCCGGCGAAGCAAGTTGGAATCACCTGCAGCAACGCGCAGAACCATCAAGGTTCCGTGTTGGCGCTTGGAAGACCGGTGCAAACGGTTGAAGCATCGATGCCCGCGCAATCGCATGGAGGCGGGAAGGACCATCAACCAATCCTGTTTGGGGATGCCGAGGCTGGGATGAATCCTCTGGATTCATCCCACACCATCAAGCGGCGAGGCGAGCGCGGCCACGCTTGCGGCGCGTGCGGATCACGCGACGGCCGGTGTGGGAGCGCATCCGTACACGGAAACCCGAGACGCGCTTCCTCTTGCGGTTTGTTCCCCCGAGGGTGCGCTTGGTCATGGACGTCTCCTGGCTACCGGCCGATCTGAGTCTGGGATTTTATCAGTCAGTCCACATCGATCAGCCAGCTGCCGCGGTAGCCGGACATCGGCACATCGCCGGGGGCCTGCACCAGGGCGTTGAACTGATACATGCGCTTCCCCTGGGGGTTGAACAGCTTGATGTGAAGCGAGTAGTCCCCGTCTGAAGGCAGCGGCGTGTCGGGGAAGACCACGATTTCTGTTTGGTCTTTGTTGACCTCGATCACCGCCGGGATCTCTTCGAGGCACTTGCTGCGGCGCATCATGCTGCCAACGCTGGTGCGGCAAATGCGCATGCGGTGGGGCTTGAGCTTGGCGTCGAAGTAGTCCGGAACGGTGACGGTGAGTTTGAGAATCGCGGTCTTGCGATCCTTTTCGCGCAGGGTGAGGTACCACTCCGAGCGGTCGTTTTCGATGCTGGAGGTTTGGTAGTAGTACAGCTTCCGGTAGTCCCGGTCGTTGTCCCAGCGGAATTCCATCAGCCCCGGTGTGCCCTGGGCGTGGGCGATCTGCTCGGGAGTTCCGGTGAGTGCTGAGCCCATCAACAGAGCTGCAGCGGTGCCGGCTCCAGCAAGCAAGCGTCTGATGGTGGAACGGGCCATGGGAAGGATCTTGATGATGGGATTCTCCTGAGTCCAACCAGTGGGGGGTGATCTCAGGGGTCGGAGGCTGATCTGTCAGTTGTGACCAGATCTGTCTGGACGGAGCCGCTGTGCGTCGCCCTGATAAGGATGCACGGGTAGCCGGTCCTGTGGGATCCAGGCGTGGGCCAGAACACGGATGCAGCGGGGGAGGTCGCCTTGAACAGCCATTTGCTGGCAATCCAGCAAAGCCACCGTGTCCCAGCCGGGCCGCCGTCGTGCAATGGCCGCCGGAAAACAGGCGTCGAGATCGGCGGTGACCGAGAAGGTCACCGACACCAGCTGATCGGGGGTCAGATCATTGCGATCGACAAGGGCGTCAATCAGGGCACTGACCGCCGCATGGATGGCCTCCGTGCTGTTCTCCGTGCAGGTGGTGGCCCCGCGCAGGCCTCTCAGAACAAGGGGTGAGCTGGTCATGGGCGGTATAGCCAAAGCACCTGACCGCTCCCCATCAATTCAATCGAGAGTCGCTGCTGCAGTTGATGCAGGAGCTGGGACCCAGGCAGCAAGCCACTGAGCTTGCGGCGTTGCTTGCCCAGGGTGACGGGGCGAATGTCGTCCGCGTCGAGATCGGCCAGTTGCGCCGCGAGGCGACGGGCATGGTCTTCGTCGCCGAGTTCATCCACCAAGCCCAGCGCCTGTGCCTGTTCTCCGCTGAACACCCGTCCATCGGCGAAGCGCTTCACCGTTTCCAGCTCAAGGTTTCGTCCCTGCGCCACAACACCAACGAACTGGCCATAGCTGCTGTCGATCAGCTCCTGAAGCAATGCACGTTCGGCATCGCTCAGCGGACGATCCGGGGAAAGGATGTCCTTGAACGGACCGCTCTTCACCGTGTCGAAGCGAATCCCGATCTTTTCGAACACCCGTGAGAGGTCGTTGCCCCGCAGGATCACCCCGATGGAACCGGTGATCGTGCCGGGATTGGCGACGATTTTCTCCGCAGCCACACCGATGTAGACGCCGCCGGAGGCGGAGATGTTGCCGAAGCTGGCCACCACGCGACAGCCCTGTTCCCGGAGCCGCAGCAGGGCTGAATGAATTTCCTGGCTGTCTCCAACCGTGCCGCCGGGGCTGTCAATGCGCAGCAGCAGTGCTGGAAATTCCCTTTGCTTCACTTCCCGCAGCGCTTTGAGCACCCGCTTCCGCGTGGCACCGGTGATGGGGCCATCAACAACGATGCGCGCCATCCGTCGTCGGGATTTTCGCCGCCAGGGCCAGATCATGTTGCGCATCTGCATCGCTCCAGATCTTAAAAAGAGCACCCCAGCGCCCATCCATGCCGTCGTTGCGACTCTGGTTTCTGATGGTGTTGCCCTTCGCGCTCTGGGGAACGGCGATGACCGCCATGGCGCCATTGCTCGCCAGTGCAGGGCCTTGGCTGGTTGCTGGCTTACGCCTTGTGCCCGCCGGTTTGGCTCTTCTGATCTGGGGGCAGTGCACCGGCCGAGGCCTGGCGATCGATTCCCGTGATCGGCCTTGGTTCCTCCTGTTCACCCTGGTGGATGCCACCTTGTTTCAAGGCCTGTTGGCGCGGGGGTTGGAGGGCACAGGCGCGGGTCTCGGTTCCGTCCTGATTGATTGCCAACCTCTGTTGGTGGCCCTGATGGCACGCGCGTTGTTCATGGAGTCGATCAATCCCATCGGCTGGATGGGGCTGGCCATCGGTTTGGCTGGAATCGTCTGCATCGGACTGCCCGCCGAGCTTCTGGGGCACTGGTGGTTGCTGGCGGATCCGCCGGTACTGCAGCAGTTGTTTCAGCCCGGTGAGGGCTGGATGTTGCTGGCGGCCGTCGCCATGGCAGCTGGGACGGTGTTGATTCGCTTTGCCTCACGCCACAGTGATCCGGTCAGCGTTACGGCCTGGCACATGGTGCTGGGGGGACTTCCCTTGCTTGGGGTTCATGCCCTGCAGCGCACGGATGCCGGCTTGGCCTGGACGGCAACGGACTGGGCGCGCATGGGGTACGCAAGTTTGCTCGGAAGCGCCCTGGCCTACGGATTGTTCTTCTGGTTCGCCAATCAGCGCGATCTCACCAGTTTCAGCAGCCTTGGATTTCTCACCCCTGTGTTTGCCTTGGCCACCGGAGGTTGGTTGCTGGGAGAGCGCCTTGATCTGCTCCAGTGGATTGGTGTTGTGATGGTGCTCGTGTCGGTGATCTTCGTGAGTCAACGTCGCCGGTTCTGGGAGCCGCTGCCGCTTGCGGACCCCTCCTCATGACGGAGTCCCCGCTTCACCTCGTCATCGTCAATACGCCCATCGGGGCCCTCGGTAGTGGTGAGGGTGGAGGTGTGGAGCTCACCCTCCGATCCTTGGTGCAGGGATTGGTGCGGCGTGGCCACAGGCTCACGGTTGTGGCCGCCAAGGGCTCCACACTCCCCGTCGACTGCAGCGGAGTTGAGTTGCTGGAGGTGGAGGGTGTGAACCAGCCCAGCTGGCAGCACGCCGCCGAGCATGCGCCGGTCGAAATTCCCCGTAATGGGCTTCTGCCGGCTCTCTGGGAGGCCGCGCTCGATGTGGGTCAGTCCGCCGACGCCGTGATCAACGGTGGCTACGACTGGTTGCCGCTGTGGCTGACGCAACGGGTCAGCGCCAGGCTCTTTCATCTCGTGAGCATGGGGGATGTGGCTGCGGTGATGCGCGATGTGATCGAAGCCGTCGCCGCCTGGGATCCCCGTCGCCTTGCTTTTCACACCCACCGCCAGGCCGCTGATTTCCGGCTGCCTTCTCTGCCCAGTGTTGTGGGCAACGGATTTGATCTCAGCAACTACACCTTCCAAGGGCAGACCAATGGCCCATTGGGTTGGGCGGGCCGCATCGCTCCGGAAAAGGGGCTGGAGGATGCTGCTGCTGCCGCTGCCGCCCTGGGTGAACAGCTTCTGGTTTGGGGGCTGCGTGAGGACGACGCCTATGCGCGGCAGGTCGAGTCGAGTGTTCCCAAGGGCACGATCGACTGGCGTGGATTTCGATCCACCCGGGAGCTGCAGCAGGAGATGGGCCACTGCCGCGCTCTGATCAACACACCGAAATGGAATGAGGCTTACGGCAATGTTGTGGTTGAAGCCCTTGCCTGTGGTGTTCCGGTCGTCGCCTATGACCGTGGTGGACCAGGGGAGCTGATCTGTTCCGGTCGCACAGGCTGGTTGGTGCCGCCCGACGATGTTGCTGCCCTCACGGAGGCGCTTCGGCGCGTCGACAGCATTGAGCGCTCCCTCTGCCGCAGCTGGGCTGAAGAGCACGCCTCCTGTCAGGTCTTCAGTCAGCGTGTGGAAGCGTGGGTTCGAACAGGACTGACGGCGGATGTCAGCATCAACCGCAGGAGCTGAGGGTCCCTTGCCGGTCAATGTTTCAGGACGCCAGCGACGCCAGGTTCTGGCACTTGTGCTGACCCTGGGACTCTTTATCACCTTTTGGCGGTTGGGATCCACCGGTGTGGTGGATGAAACTCCGCCGTTGTTTGCCGCAGCCGGACGGGCCATGGCTGACACCGGCGATTGGCTGACGCCTCGGGTGAACGGCTTGCCCCGTTACGACAAACCGCCCCTGGTGTACTGGCTGATGGGGTTCGGTTATGCCTGGCCCGGACGCGAGGTTTGGGATCCTCTCGGCAGTTGGGCGGCACGGCTTCCTTCCGCCCTGGCCACGCTCGGACTGATGCTTGGCCTCGCCGATACGGTGCTGCGCTGGCCGTTCTCCGGCGATGCCCGTCCGCGTTTGACGGCACTGATTGCACCGCTGGCCTTTGCCTTCTCGCCGCTGGTGCTCGTCTGGAGCCGCACCGCGGTGAGTGATGCCCTGCTGTGTGGCCTGCTGAGTCTCAGCCTGTTGCTGCAGTGGAGGCGTTTTGCCGCCCCCCAAGAGGTGGCCTGGTGGCCAGCCTGGGTGATCCTCGGATTCGCAGTGCTGGCCAAGGGGCCTGTTGCTGTGGTGCTGTCAGGTCTCGCTCTGCTGATGTTTGGAGCGTTGCGACGGGATCTTGTTCAACCCTGGCGGCGGTTGCGCCCGCTGCCCGGGTTGCTGATCACCGCTCTGATCAGCCTTCCCTGGTATGCCCTGGAGTTGCTGGTGGAAGGACAGCCCTTCTGGGACAGCTTTTTCGGCTACCACAACCTTCAACGCTTCACCTCCGTGGTGAACGATCACCTGCAGCCCTGGTGGTTTTTCGGCCCGGTGATGCTCGTGGCTGCCTTGCCCTTCACGCCCTACCTGCTGATTGGCCTGGCACGGGTGCCCCGATCTCGGATCGCTCCGGAGCATTCGTTGCATCAATTCGCAGCGTGCTGGCTGTTGGCGGTGCTGCTGCTGTTCACCACCGCAGCCACCAAGCTCCCCAGTTATTGGTTGCCCGCCACCCCCGCGGCGGCCCTGTTGGTGGCCCAGGCCACGGTCAGCTCCACGGTGGGCTCTTCGCGCTGGCAACGGATGGCCTGGGCAACTTGCCTGGCCTTGATCGCCGTCCTGGCTGCTGGGTTCTGGCTGGGATCGCTCTGGGTTCCCTTGATCGAGGATCCAGAGATGCCGACGCTGTCGGTGGATTTGCTCGCCAGCGGTTTGTTGAAGTGGGCTGCGGTCTGGTTCGGCGCTGCAGCCGTGCTTGGAGCCGGTCTGTTGCTTCAGCGTCGTGCTGCCGCCCAGGCCATGCTGGCCATGCAGGGCTGTCTGCTCGGATTTCATCTCACGGCTCTGGTTCCCATCGCTGAACTCGCCGATCGTCTGCGTCAGCAGCCCGTGCGTGACGCGGCCTCGCTGATGCTGTCGCAACAGCGCCGTGGAGAGCCCATGGTCATGGTTGGCGCCATGAAGCCATCCCTGCACTTCTATACAGGCCAAGTGATCCTCTACGAAGGCCAATCCGATGGTGCATTGGTCAACATTGCGGATCGCCTGGCCCATGAACAGCGCCGCGGCTGGAGTGGATATCCCCTCGGGAGCCCCGGTGCCTCCAGAACCGTGCTGGTGCTGATCGACCGCGGCACGGCAGAACGGGATCATTGGAGGAACCTGCAGCCTGAGCTGCTGGGACAGATCGGGATCTACGATGTGTGGCGTCTGGACCGCAATCGCCTTGAGCAACGGGCACAAACCCTAATGGCTGATGGCGTCGATGCCGATTGGTGGGAGCCGCGTCCGGAGCGCTATTGAGTTATGGAGCCCTAAGAGGGCGACAAGGTCTGGCGATGGCAAAAACCGCAGTGCCCCCAGAGCTTGATTTCTCCGTTGGGCGCTGGTCGGCCACAGTCCGGGCACGTCCCCATGCCGTGCACATCGGTGCGGCTCGGATGTTTGGCCCAAATGCTGGCTTCGCTCTCCAGCACAGGGGATTGGAGGGAGTGGTGTTGCTGAATGCGCAGATCACGCACCGCGTGGCCGGCTTGGTGCAGGGCGCTGATCAGTTGAGGCTTGTTGTAGAGGAGAGCCTGGCGCCATTGAGGATGGCTGGCTCCCACGGTCAGCACCCCGCGTTGCAGCGATAAGGGGCGACAGTGCGGTGCCAGTTGCGCTCCCGCAACTCTCGGCCAGTCCTGCCAGAGCGCTGCCAGATGGTCGTCCTTGCGCCACTCCCCCTGAAGTGCGCCGAGGCAGGTTTTCAAGGGTTCTGCCGGTGTTGGCGCAGCTGACTGCAGCAGCTCCAGGCCCGGAAGGCGACGCCGTTGGGATTCAGGTGCAACCGCCATGGGTTGATCCTAGGCAGAACTGCTGCAGGAACCTCGCTAATCTCAGCGCGTCTGAGGCCAAGTCATGGGTTTCTTTGATCGGCTGAGCAGGCTGGTTCGTGCTAACGCCAACGCTGCCGTCAGCAGCATGGAGGACCCGGCCAAGATCCTCGATCAATCCGTCGCTGACATGCAGGCGGATCTGGTCAAGTTGCGTCAGGCGGTTGCCCTGGCGATCGCGAGTCAGAAGCGACTGACCAGCCAGGCTGAGCAGGCTGCAGCTCAATCCAAGACCTGGTACGAGCGTGCTGAGCTGGCGTTGAAGAAGGGTGAGGAATCCCTGGCTCGGGAAGCATTGACCCGCCGCAAGACGTTCCAGGAGACAGCAACCTCGCTGACGGCCCAGGTGCAGGCCCAAGACGGCCAGGTGGAATCGCTCAAGAAGAGTCTGGTTGCCCTCGAAGGAAAGATCGCTGAGGCCAAGACCAAGAAGGACATGCTCAAGGCCAGGGCCCAGGCGGCCAAGGCCCAGCAGCAGTTGCAAAGTGCCGTCGGCAGCATCGGCACTGATTCCGCCATGGCGGCCTTCGAGCGAATGGAGGAAAAGGTGGAGGCCCTGGAGGCCACCGGCCAGGCTGCGGCTGAGCTGGCTGGATCTGATCTGGAGAGTCAGTTCGCGGCTTTGGAAAGCGTTGGCGGTGTTGATGATGATCTCGAGGCGTTGCGCGCTCAGCTGAAGGGAGGCCCGGAAGCCGTTGCTCTTCCTGCGTCTGAGACCTCCGAGGCCGTGAAGCCCGTGCAGGTGGAAGAGGTGGATGCTGAACTCGAAGACTTGAAACGATCCATCGACAAGCTCTGATCAACCCAGGAAAGTCGTCCGGCTTTCCATAGGATCAGTTCAGTCATTTGAGTGCCTTGGCTGGAGCTGTTGCCGATTTCACCGACGCTGGTTTTGAACGTGAAGTTCTCAAGGCTTCCGGCACGGTCCTCGTCGATTTCTGGGCTGCCTGGTGCGGCCCCTGCCGACTGATCGCACCGTTGATGGATTGGGTGGCGAGCGACTACGGCGATCGCGTCAGCGTCGGCAAGCTCGAGGTGGATTCCAATCCTCAGACCCGTGACGCTTACCAGGTTCAGGGCATCCCCACACTGATCCTCTTCCGCAACGGTGAAGTGGTGGCGCGGCATGAAGGTGCCATCGCCAAACCGCAACTGCAGTCCTTCCTGGATGCCAACCTCTAAGCGGCTTGCCTCACTGGGCAGCGCTGTTTTTGCCCGTGTTGATGCCGCCAAACAGGCTTATTGGCTCGAGGCGTCCTCTTCGGTCCGTCCGGATCTGGTGGATCTCTCCATCGGATCCTCTGATCTTCGGCCTCCCACGGCGTTGTTGGACTCCATGGCCTCAGCGGTCATGGAGTCCAGCAGCAGCTCCTATTGCCTTCAAGCCGGACTGAGGCCTTTTCATGCCGCCGTCGCGGACTGGTGTCGGCATCGCTTCGACGTTGCCGTGGATCCTGATCATGAGGTCCAGTTGTTGGTGGGATCCCAGGAAGGAACCGCCCATCTGCCGCTGGCGGTGCTGGATCCGGGTGACGCCGCCCTGCATCTGGACCCCTGTTATCCGTCCCATACCGGTGGATTGCACCTGGCGGGAGCCCGGACCAAGGCGCTGGCCCTTTCCCCTGAAAACGACTGGCGGCCAGACCTGACGACCATCAGCCCCCAGCTCTGGGATCAACTGAAGTTGTTCGTTTTGGGGTACCCCCACAACCCTTCAGCCCGGGTGGGGGATCAGGAGGATCTCAATCGCATCACGGCTATCGCAGCTCGGCACGACGTGGTGATCGCTCACGACAATCCCTATGTGGATCTTGCCCTGGATGGAGAGCCTCCCTCGCTGTTGCAGGCTCCGAACTGGAGGGAGTGCGGCATTGAATTCTTCTCCCTTTCGAAGGGCTGGTGCCTTGGGGGATTCAGACTCGGTTTTGCAGTTGGTGCGGCACCGCTGATTGCCGCCCTGCGTAGCGCCAAGGCCGTCATCGATTTCAACCAGAGCCTGGCTCTGCAACAGGGTGCGATTCAGGCCTTGCAACGCTTCCCCGATTGGCCGCGGCAACTGCATCCGACCTATCGCGAACGACGGGATCGTGTGGTCGAGACCCTCAGGGCACGCGGTTGGTCGGTTCCCTGTCCAGAGATGGCGATGTACCTCTGGTTCCCCTTGCCTGATGCGGCCCATCGTCGGGGCTGGAGTGATGAAGATGCCGCGAGTGAACTGCTTCAGCGCAGTGGTGTCGCCTTGACCCCTGGGTCTGGGTTTGGTGGCGGCGGTCGCCAGTGGCTGCGCATGGCGCTTGTACGGCCAGTGAATGAATTGGTGGACGCTGCATCGCGTCTCGCGGATGCGATGGATGACTGATCCACGCATGCCGCAACATCGATTCCCACACTTCGGTGGTGGTCGGTTGATGGCGACGTATCGCCGCCTCGCTGGTGCCTCGGCACGGCACTGGTCCATCCGTCATGTGCCTGTGTGCAGCAGCACGGAGGAGCTGCTGGGGGCCTGGTTGCGCGATCAGCCTTCATTGATGGGACCTCGCGCCGTCATTGCCACCCACCAGCGCCGGGGAGTCGGCCAATGGGGGCGCGCCTGGGTTTCTCCGCCAGGTGGTGTCTGGATCAGTGCTGCTTTGCCTTGGCGGAGCCAAGGGTCCGGTCAGGCCGGCTTGCTTGGCTTGGCGCTGGCCCTTTCGGTGGTGCAACGGCTTGAGCAGCAGGGCCTTTCGGTTCAGATCAAATGGCCCAACGACCTGTTCGTGAACGGCCGCAAATTGGCGGGCCTTCTACCAGGTGTGGTGCAGCGGGGCTCCCAGCTGCGTTTGCTACGCATCGGCCTGGGCCTGAATGTGCGGAATGCAGTTCCTGGCCATGCCATTGCCCTGAGAAGGCTTCAAGGGCAGCAGGCTGCGGATCCGATCCGATGGACGGCGGAGGTTTTGCTGGCCTTCGATCATTGTCACGACGAAGGAGGCGATGGGGCCTGGTGCCTCGATGGCGTTCAGGCCAGGCTCTGGTCGGATCAGCTGGTCCATCCTCAAGACGGTCAGATCTGGCGGATTGCTGGCCTTGAACGCGATGGAGGGCTGCGGTTGCGTCAGGGTTCAAGGACTGAAACTTGGCGCCGCTGGCCCTGAGTTGGTGTCCCATCCATAGGATTCCTGAGCACAGCCGTCTTGTCCGTTGCTGGCTTGGTTCGCGCTGATCTGGATGTTGGTTCCAGCCGCGGCTGCGCAGGGTTTTGATCAGTCGCTCGATGGTCTGGTTCGCCAACGGGTGATCACGTCCCAGGAGCGCAAGCTGCTTCGGGGCGGTGGCGCGGCGGTTCCCATCGAACGAAGCCGTTTTAAGGAGGCCTGTCGCACCGGTGCTCTGTCCAGGCAGGACTGTGCTTCCGGGGTGGCCAGGCGTCCGCCGGGGGCACCGGCCTTAGCACGGGTTCGCATGATCCCCTCCCGCCAACCGTTGCGTGTTCCCGTGTCAGCGCTTCTCGCCCCCGATGGCGGCACCTTTCGGCTGGAATCCGTCTTTGCGGTCACGCCCCGTCCGCTGCCAACTCCTGGCAATGGCGACAGTCAACTGCTCTTCCCGGTGGCTGGAGACGCTTTGAAAAGCAGTGGGTTTGGTTGGCGTCTGCATCCGATCCTGGGGAGCTGGCTGATGCATGCCGGGCGGGACTTTGCGGCACCGGAGGGCACACCGGTGGTGGCTGCTCTCTCGGGGCAGGTCTTAAGCAGTGGTCTTGCCGGTGGGTATAGCGTCGCCATCGAACTGGAACACGCCGAGCCATTGCGCCGCACCCTCTATGGCCAGCTCTCGGAGATCTACGTGCGACCCGGTCAACCGGTGCGCCAGGGAGAGGTGATTGGCCGCGTCGGCAGCACAGGTCTCAGCACAGGGCCGCACCTGCATTTCGAGTTGCGCACACCCTCGCGGGCCGGTTGGCAGGCCGTTGATCCAGGGGATCTGGATCTTTCCGCCGTGATGCGTGCCAACAACGATCCTGTTTCGCTCCTGTTCGGCCAGGTGTTGCGCAGCCTTGAACGGGATCAGCCCTAGCCCAGAGCGATGCCGAGCGAAACAGAGACGTCAGTTCGTCTGTTCCCGGAAGATGAATCCAACACCGCGCACGGTGTGGATGAGGGTTGGCGCGTCCTCCAGTTCGACTTTTTGACGCAGGTAGCGGATATAGACATCGAGAAGATTGTCGTCCCCATAAAAATTTTCTCCCCAAACACCGTGCATGATTCCCTGGCGTTCAAGCACGCGGCCTGCACCCCGCATCGGTGATTTCAGCACTTATCAGCTGCTGAATGCGCGGATCATCCTCCACGACTGCAACACGAAGAGCCTTGGGGGTCTCCTCCATTAGCGCAGGGGCACTGCACTCATTGTGGGCATCCAGTGAGCGCGCGACCATCCTGGAATCGAGCAATGCGTTGTGCTCGGGCCGCCACATCGTCCTCATGGGTCACCATCACCAGGGTGATGCCCTGTTGGTGGAGTTCATCAAACAGTTCCAGCACCTCGGCGGTGGTGCTGGAGTCCAGAGCCCCTGTGGGTTCGTCCGCCAGCAGCAGACTGGGGCGGTTGATGATGGCCCGGGCGATCGCCACTCGTTGTTGCTGCCCTCCGGAGAGCTGATTGGGCTTGTTCTCCAAACGCTGCGCTAGACCAACGCGGCGCAGGGCCGATTGGGCACGCTCGATCCGTTCCTCCCTGGGCACCCCCGCATAGATCATCGGCAGCATCACGTTCTCCATGGCGCTGGCGTGGCCGAGCAGATGGAACTGCTGAAAGACAAACCCGAGCGAGCGGTTGCGAACGTCGGCTAAGGCATCGTCATCCAACAGTTCAACGGCCGTGCCATTGAGCCGGTAGGTGCCACTGGTGGGCCGGTCGAGGCAGCCAAGGATGTTCATCGCCGTGCTCTTGCCTGAGCCGCTGGCCCCCATCACCGCCAGGTAATCCCCCTCCTGAACGGTGAGATTCAGTTGGTCAAGGGCTTTGACTTCGAGATCACCAGATCCGTAGATCTTGCTGATCCCCCTGAGCTCAGCAACCGGCTGCTGCACAGCCTCAGCCAAGACCCTTCAGACTTGACAGGGCGATGGCCTGCTGAAGCAATGGCGTTCCTGCAACCGCTGTGTTGGCCCACTGGAACAGGGGATTGGAGAGGATCCCGCCAACGGCGGTGATCGCCACACATCCAATCAGGGCAACCCGAAGCGGCTGCATCCCCATCAACGACCAATTCACCTCGGGGTAGGCCTTGACCACATCGGAGGCCTCCTGGGGTTCCTTCACCACCATCATTTTGATGACGGAGATGTAGTAGTAGATCGACACCACGGAGGTGACCAGGCCAACCACTACCAGCAGGTATTCGTGGTTCGCCCAGCCGGCAAAGAACAGATAGATCTTTCCGAAGAAACCCAGCATTGGCGGAATGCCACCAAGAGAAAGCAGGCAAAGACTCAGGCCGAGGGTGATCAGGGGATCCTTTTGGTAAAGCCCCGCGTAATCAGAAATTCGATCGCTTCCTGTGCGGATCGAGAAGAGGATGATGCAGGCGAAGGCGCCCAGGTTCATGAACAGGTAGGCCGCCATGTACAGAACCATGGCCGCGAAACCGTCCTCGGTGCCGCAGACCATGCCGATCATCACGAAGCCGGCCTGGCCGATCGAGCTGTAGGCCAGCATGCGCTTCATCGAGGTTTGGGCGAGGGCAACAACGTTGCCCAGGGTCATGCTCAACACCGCCAGAACGGTGAACAGCAATTTCCATTGATCGTCAAAGGCACCAAAGCAACCCACCAGGATGCGAAGGGCCAGGGCGAATCCGGCCGCTTTGGAACCCACGGAAAGGAACGCCACCACAGGGGTTGGTGAGCCTTCGTAGACGTCAGGCGTCCACTGGTGAAAGGGAACGGCTGCGATCTTGAACGCAACGGTGGCCAAGACGAACACCAGGGCCAAAGCAGCCAGAGGTGTGTTGCTGGTTTGCAGAGCCAGGCCGATGGTGTCGAGGCTGGTGCTGCCGCTCAGGCCGTACAGCAGGGAAGAGCCGTACAGGAAAACAGCAGCGGCTGCCGATCCCACGAGCAGATATTTGAGTGCTGCTTCCGAGCTGCGGGCATCCCGCTTCATGTAGCCCGACAGCAGATAGCTGGCGACGGAGAGCGTCTCCAGCGAGATGAACACACTCACCAGATCCGTTGCCCCGCAAAGGAGCATGGCGCCGAGGGTTGCGGCGAGGAGGATGGCGGCGTACTCGCCAACGGGTGTGCCGCTCTTCTCCGCGTAACGCCAGCTGATCAGCAGCGACAGAAGCGTGGACAAGGCAATCACAGCCCGGAACGCCACCGCCAGGTTGTCGGCGAGGAAGGCTCCAAGGAACGAGGGCTCCAGCGGTGCGTTCCACTGCAGTGCCAGCAGCACCAGGGAGGTCCCCAGGCCCACATAACAAATCGGCGGCACCCAACGTGTGGCGACCTTTTCGCCGGCCAGGTCCACCAAGAGGGTGGCGATCATCGCCAGCAGAACTGCAGCTTCGGGCAGTACGGCGGAGGCGTTGAGAGAGAGATTCAGCAGCTCACCAGGGGCAGCCGTGGCCTGGGTGGCGAGAAGGAAAGCACCCATGTCGGGCATGGCAGCCTGGAACCGTTGCGCTGGGGCGACTGTAGCGGCGCTTGACGCGCCGACGGTCATGCAGAGCGCTGCTCGGTGCGATAAAGAAGGGGAACGGTTTACCTGCCGCTAGTGGCGCACACCCTCGTCATCGTTGAGAGCCCCACGAAGGCCAAGACCATCCGTGGCTTCCTTCCCAAGGGATTCAAGGTCGAAGCCTCCATGGGGCATGTCCGCGACCTTCCCAACAACGCCAGCGAGATTCCGGCATCGGCCAAGGGGCAGAAATGGGCCAACCTCGGTGTGAACACCGACGCGGATTTCGAGCCGCTGTACGTGGTTCCGAAGGACAAGAAGAAGACGGTTCGCGAACTCAAGGACGCCCTCAAGGGTGCTGATCAGTTGCTCCTGGCGACGGACGAAGACCGTGAAGGCGAAAGCATCAGTTGGCACCTCCTCCAGCTGCTGGCGCCGAAGGTGCCGGTGAAGCGCATGGTGTTTCACGAGATCACCAAGGAGGCCATCGGCAAGGCCCTGGATCAGACCCGCGACCTGGACATGGAGCTGGTCCATGCCCAGGAAACCCGGCGGATTTTGGATCGCCTTGTGGGGTACACCCTGTCCCCTCTCCTCTGGAAAAAGGTGGCCTGGGGACTCTCCGCCGGGCGGGTGCAGTCCGTTGCGGTTCGGCTCCTGGTTCAACGGGAACGGGCCCGCCGCGCCTTCCGCAGCGGCAGTTACTGGGACCTCAAGGCCCAGCTTGAGCAGTCGGGCAGTGCCTTTGAGGCCAAGCTGACCCATGTGGGTGGCCAGCGGATCGCCACCGGTAACGACTTCGACGAGAGCACCGGCGGGCTGAAGGCGGGCAGTGCCGTGCGGCTGCTCAGCGAGAGCGAGGCCAAGGCGTTGGCTGAATCCGTGCGAACCAGCGCCTGGACTGTGGATGCGGTGGAGGAGAAGCCCACCGTGCGCAAGCCGGTGCCTCCCTTCACCACCAGCACCCTCCAACAGGAGGCGAATCGCAAGCTGCGCCTCTCAGCCAGGGAAACCATGCGCTGTGCCCAGGGGCTCTACGAACGCGGTTTCATCACCTACATGCGGACCGACTCGGTTCACTTGTCGGATCAGGCGATCAACGCATCCCGCAACTGCGTGGAGAGCCTTTACGGCAAGGAGTATCTGAGCAAAGGGCCGCGGCAGTTCAGCACCAAAGCCCGCAATGCCCAGGAGGCCCATGAAGCGATTCGTCCATCGGGCGAAAGCTTCCGAACCCCCGGTGAAACCGGTCTGGATGGGCGAGATCTGGCGGTGTATGAGCTGATCTGGAAGCGCACCGTGGCCAGCCAGATGGCTGAAGCCAGGCTCACGATGCTCTCGGTGGATCTCAGCTCAGGCGAGGCCAGTTTCCGGGCCAGCGGCAAGCGCATCGACTTCCCCGGTTTCTTCCGCGCCTACGTGGAAGGCAGCGATGATCCCGATGCGGCCCTTGAGGGTCAGGAAGTGTTGCTGCCGGCGTTGAGCGTTGGCGATGCACCGGAGCCGAAGACCGTTGAGCCCCTTGGCCATCAGACCCAGCCGCCGGCACGGTTCAGCGAGGCATCGCTGGTGAAGATGCTGGAAAAGGAGGGCATCGGCCGGCCGTCGACCTACGCCTCGATCATTGGAACGATCGTGGATCGCGGCTACGCCACGCTGTTGGGCAACGCCCTTACCCCCAGCTTCACCGCCTTTGCTGTGACGGCGTTGCTCGAGGAGCATTTCCCTGAACTGGTGGACACCAGCTTCACCGCTCGAATGGAGAACACCCTCGATGAGATCTCCCACGGCAAGGTGCAGTGGTTGCCTTACCTGGAGGGCTTCTTCAAGGGTGATGAAGGCCTGGAAAACCAGGTGCAGCAACGGGAAGGGGATATTGACCCCGGTGCATCCCGCACCATCGATCTGGAGGGCTTGTCCTCCGTGGTTCGCATCGGCCGCTTTGGCGCCTACCTGGAGGCCAAACGGGTCAGCGACGACGGTGAGGAAGAGCTGATCAAGGCCACCTTGCCCCGGGAGATCACTCCGGCTGATCTGGATGAAGAGCAGGCCGAACTGATCCTCAAACAGAAGGCCGACGGCCCCGAAGCCATCGGTGAGGATCCGGAAACGGGGGATTTGGTCTACCTGCTCTTCGGCCAGTACGGGCCTTATGTGCAGCGGGGCCAGGTGAGTGATGAGAACCCAAAGCCCAAACGTGCCTCTCTGCCCAAGGGGCAGAAGCCGGAGGATCTCACCCTGGAGGATGCCCTCGGATTGCTCCGCTTGCCGCGTCTTCTCGGCGAACATCCTGATGGTGGGCGCATTCAGGCGGGGCTGGGCCGCTTTGGCCCTTACGTCGTCTGGGACAAGGGCAAGGGCGAAAAGGATTACCGATCGCTCAAGGGGGATGACGATGTTCTGGCGGTGGGGCTGAGCCGTGCCCTTGAGCTGCTGGCCATGCCCAAACGGGGTCGGGGTGGACGCACCGCCCTCAAGGACCTCGGTAAGCCGGAGGGCAGTGATGAAACGATTCAGGTCTATGACGGTCCTTACGGCCTGTATGTCAAACAGGGCAAGGTGAATGCCTCGCTGCCGGAAGGCAAGGGCGCTGACGATGTGACCCTTGAGGAGGCGGTGGAACTGCTTGCCGCCAAGGCAGCATCGAAGAAGGGCGGTCGTAAAACCGCCGCGAAAAAACCAGCTGCCAAGAAACCAGCCGCCAAGAAACCCCCCGCCACCACCAAGACCGGTCGGCTCAGAGCCAGTGCGGTGCGGGTGATCAAGCCGGCTGACAACTGATGGCCCGTCTGCTTTGGCTGCTGCCTGTGGGGCTCCTGCAGGCCTGTGCCGGCACACCGGTCGCTGAACAGTTGGAGCGCTCCTTCGCGGTGCCTGAAGCCAGGCCGGCCCAGGCAGCTGCGCCCGTACCGGTTGTGAAGACCAGCCCAGCAGTTGTCAGCCCATCGGTTGCCAGCCCTACTGCTGAGGGCCTCTCAACGCCGGCGGCCGAGGCTGTTTCCCTGCCTGAGGCAACGGATGCTCCTGATCCCGTTCCACAGCCAAAACCGCGGACGGTGTCATCCCAAGGTCTGCCCCAGGCGCCCTACCGGATCACCATCCGTTTGGCCGGAGCCGACCCTGCCGCTCCTGCTGAAGCCGTCACCCGCGCCCTGCGTGAGGCGGATGTTGGCTTTGCGGTGGAACGGATTGAGCGGGTTGAACCATGACCGACGTGACCCCCCGGTTGAGCCGCCAGCAGGCTCTGAGGCTGGTTGAGGGGGCATATCTCGCGGCAGCGACTGGGCTGATCTGGTTGGCTCTGTACTACTTGCCGGTGGGTGGTGCGCTGTTCCGTCTGGCCCTTCCCTTGCCCCTGATCCTGCTGCAGTTGCGTCGTGGCAACCGTTCCGGTGCAGAGGGTCTGCTGCTCTCTGTGCTTCTGCTCACCGCCTTGATGGGCCCTTTGCGTGGACCTCTGCTGCTGTTTCCCTACGGCCTTTTGTCGCTCTGGCTGGGCTGGAGCTGGTGCCGGGGGATCAGCTGGTGGCTGAGCTGGTCAGGGGGCGTTGTTCTGGGAACAGCAGGGTTTTTGGTGCGCGTTCTGGTGCTTTCGTTGCTGGTGGGAGAAAACCTCTGGGTCGTGATCACCCGGGCCGGTTCCGCTCTGCTCGAGCGCTTGATCGCGGTACTGCATCTGCCGATCACACCGGATCTCACCCAGGTGCAGTTGATGGCGTTGCTGTTGGTGGTGGTTCAGGAGGTCATCTATGTGCTGTCTCTTCATGCTTTGGCGTACTGGATCTTTCCCCGCCTGAAATCACCGATTCCGGAGCCCCCGAGGCTGCTGCATGGACTCATTGCCCTCGATCCCCTCTGAAGCCTCGGTGTTGCCTGAGGGCTGCCAGCAGCTGGGAGGTCTCGGTGCACGAACGTTGGACGCAGCGGCACTTCGTCCCTGGACCTCCAACGATCAACCGCTGGATCTTTTGCTCGTTCTGGCGGCCACACATACGGCTGAGCATGAAGGGATTTCAGCCGCTGGCTCCACCGTGGCTTCGCGGCGCTACACCGCCCTGGCTGATGCGGAGCTACTGATTCACGGGCCGGCGCGGCAGCGCCGTTGGCCTCTGCCGCCTCTGCCCGCTGGCGTCTCCCCCGCCCTGCTCAGCCATGTCGCGGCGCGACGCTTGACGTTGAGGCCGCAGGTGGCGGCCCTCGGCTTGGCTCAGAAACCCGATTTCCCTCACCTGCACATCGAGCCCCTGGACCAAGGCCCCTCGGCCTGCCTGTCCAGTGGTGCGGCGATGCCATTGCCGCGTGTGCAGCATTTGTGGCGACAGGGAGAGCTGCTGGGGCGGGGGTTGCAACGCCCCTTGGTGGTGGCGGAGTGTGTTCCAGGGGGCACCACAACCGCTCAAGCGGTGTTGACGGCCCTCGGCGTGGAGGTTGCCCATCTGATCAGCGGTAGTGCTCTTCATCCGCCGCAGCAACTCAAGAAAGATCTCGTTGTCCGAGGGCTTCAGCGGGCCTCGCTTGGTGCGCATCCTTCGGCCGAGCAGATCCTGGCCGCTGTTGGTGACCCTTTTCAGGCCTTCACTGCAGGGGTGGTGGTGGGTGCGGTGTCCGCGGGACAACCGTTGTTGCTGGGGGGCGGTTGCCAGATGCTGGCTGTTCTGGCCTTGGCGATGCAGGCTTTGCCCGCCCGTCAGCGGGACCAGCTGGCGGCCCAGGTGCTGATCGGCACCACCGGTTGGCTTGCTGATGAGGGTGCGGATCTGGCAGGTCAGTCCCCCTTCGGCGGGCTGGTGGATGCCACTGCGAGCCACCTGGCTGCTGCCCTCTCCGTTCTGGCCTGCGGCGTGCGTTTTCACAGCAGCACCCATCAACCCTTACGGGACTACGAACGGGGCTATGTGAAAGAAGGCGTGGGGGCCGGCGCTCTTTTGCTGCTTGCCCAGTTGCGTGGATGCTCGTGTGCCGATCTGGTGCTGGATTGTGAGCACGCCCTGGAGCAGCTGCTCAGCCGCCCCGTAACGTCAAGCCCATGAACGTCTGGAGAGAGCGGTTGGGTCCCCTGCGCCGGCGCCAAGTGCTCCAGATGATCGGGGCGACGGGAACCGTGCTGCTGGCGGGCTGTCGTCCGGCGACATCCGCGCCAACCCTGATGGCTCCGGCTGGGGTTTTGCCGAAAGCGTGGGCTGATGCCTTGCCCAAGCCATGGAGCCTGACGCTGGCTCCAGCCCAGCAGGACTGGAGGCCGGCGGATCAGGCGCGTGCCGATGTGTTGGTGATCGGTGATGGATGGCTTGATGCCCATCCAGCGGACACGCTCCAGCCCATTGCCTCTGAACCGCTCCTGAGCCAGTTGGATGGTCAGGCCAAGGCTCTGCTGGCCAGCCTCGGTGCTCTTCAGGATCGGGTGTTGCCGCTGGCCGTCAGCCCCTGGGTGATGCTGCTGCGGGATGACGCGGCCATGACCCAGGCGGGGTGGCCCCTGTTGCTGGATTCCGCCATGGCAGGGCGTGTGGTGCTTCCCGCCAGCCCCCGCTTGGTCATGAGCCTGGCGGACCATTTGGGCGGAGGCCAGGCTTTGCCTGCGCTGCGTCGCCAGGCCCTCACCTATGACGACCGTCAAGCCACCAACTGGTTGCTTAAGGGTGAGGCCAAGGTGGTGGTTCTTCCCCTGAGCCGCTGCATCGCTCTGTTGGGGCGTGATCCCCGTCTTCGGGCGATCCTGCCTGCCTCCGGCGCCCCCTTGCACTGGACTGTTCTGCTTAGGCCGGAGGCCAGTCGTGAACCTGTTCCCCAGCGCTGGGTCGAGCAGGGATGGCGGGATCCCCTGCGTCGCCGCTTGGTGCAGCAGGGATGGCGGGCTCCGATTGCATCGCCGGGGCTGATGGTGGATCAGAACGCCCTATCGGCGCGTCTGCGGCCTCTGCTCTTTCCTTCCGCAGACACCTGGTCGCGTTGCTGGTCGCTGCCACCGCTGTTGCCCGAAGATCGGAGCGCCCTGGAAGAGCGCTGGCGTGATTCAGCTCCAGAGCCGCCGTCGCGGTGAAGCCTTCAATCGTTGGTGGGTGTCCGCCAGCAAATCAGGAATGGGCAAGTGATGCGGGCAACGGGGAAGGCACTCCCCACAGCGTTCACAGGCGGAGGCGTCGTGCTCTTCCCACCAGTGGCCGGCACGGCCAATGAGGTTGTAGCGCTCCTGCGCAAATTCGGTGAGCCCATGGCCAATGGCCAGATTGCGCAGCCGCAAGAGTTCGGGGATCGGAACCTCGTTCGGACAGGGAAGGCAGGCCTGGCACTGCTTGCAATGCTCCTGGCCAAGCCGTTCCTGCTGCCGAAGCTCTGCCGTGATCAGAGCCTGTTGCTCGGCCTGGCTGAGGGGCCCATCCCCCTGCGCCAGGGTTGCGGCGAGTTGAAGATCCCCTGCAGCTGCGGCGCCAACGGTCAGGGTGCTGATGCCCTGTGCCAGCAGGAACCGGTAGGCCAGCTCGAGGGGGGCAAAGGGGGTGCAGTCCTCCACCAGTGTTGGGCTGGGGGCCTGGAGGCGACCGCCTTTGTCGGCAGGGGAGATCGCCATCACACCGAGGCCGTGCGCCAGGGCCCAACGGGCCAGGGGCAGACGCTGGGGATCCAGCCAATGCAGGTGCAGGCTGCAGAACCTGAAGCGCTGGCTGCGCAGCGCCCGATCGATCAGCGGGTTGCTGCCATGGCTGCTGAAGCCCACCTGGCTGACGCGTCCACTGCTGAGAGCCCAGTTCAGAAGCCTGGACCCATCACCCACCAGGGCCCAGTCCAGGTGCTCCTCCCGGTTGATGCCATGGATGGCGAGGTTGTCGAGCTGTGGACAGCCCAGGCGCTCCAGAATCTGATCAAGGCGGCGTTGTCCTTCCTCGAAGCTCAGCCCTGGCAGCAGTTTGCTGGTGATCACCCAGTGGTCAGAGTCTGTGCGGCTGTTCTGGCGAAGGGCCTCTCCCAGAAAACGTTCCGCAGGTCCGTAGGCCGGGGCGGTTTCCAGATGGTTGATCCCAGCTGCCGCTGCCGCGTCAAGCACCTCGGCCATCTGGGCCGCCGAGTTCAGGGCACGCATCGTGCCGAGGGTGAACAGGCTGACGGGGCGGCCGCTGCCGAAGGCGCGGGTGTTCACTCCTCCGAGGGTGTCTCGCTGTCTTGGTTGCGCAGATGGCGCACCAAGGCCGCAGGGCTGAGGTCGTCGACGAAACGGCTGAAGGCACTTTGATCTTCCGCATCCGCCTCCGCATCCACCGGTATCGAGGCTTCCGCCACCACCTCTTCCAGCATCCAGATGCCGCTGCCCGTGCGGATCGCCAGCGCAATGGCGTCGCTGGGTCGGGCATCCACTTCGATCAGTTCCAGCACTTCGTTTTCAGCCAACTCGGCTTCGTCCAGATCGGGTCGCAGCTTCAACACCGCATGAAAGGTGCTGTCTTCAATCGCGTGGACGATCACGCGTTCCAGTTCGAGCCCCCCAGCCACCAACAGTGCTGCCATCAGGTCATGGCTGAGGGGGCGTGGTGGTTCTCCCCCCTGTAGTCCGGCCATGATGTTGTGGGCTTGCGCCTGATCGATCCAGATCGGCACCTGACGGCGGCCACTGGGATCCCGCAGCAGCACCATGGGTGTGCGGCTGGCGGCATCGAGGGCGATTCCGGCGACGCTCATTTCGACCATGTCGGCGGCGCAGCTCTATCCGATTATGGCCAGAGAGCCGCTGCGGGCGATGTTCACGGGGCTGGTGCAGTCAGTTGGAAGGATCGAGCGCCGTGCCGGGGCGGTGGTGGTTTGGGGCTGCGCTCCTTTTGCCCCGTTGGCCCTTGGCGACAGCGTTGCTGTGGATGGCGTTTGCCTCACGGCAGCAGAGCTGATCGCGGATGGTTTCCGCGCTGATGTGAGTGAGGAAACCCTGCGCCGCACCACGTTGGGACGCAAAGCGGACCGTGGTGGTGCGGTGAACCTCGAGCCAGCGCTTCGACTGAGCGACCGCCTTGGAGGTCATCTGGTGAGCGGTCATGTGGATGCCACCGGTGAAGTCACCCATCTGGAGAGCCTCCCTCACTCCTGGGCCGTGTCGATCCGCTGGTCGGAGCCCCGATTCGGCCGTTACGTCTGTGAGAAGGCCAGCATCGCGGTGGATGGGATCAGTCTCACGGTGGCTGACTGTTCAGCCGATGGAACGACGTTCAGCCTCGCCGTCATCCCCCACACCTGGGAGGAGACGACCCTGAAACATCTGGCGGTCGGGGACATCGTGAACCTGGAGGCCGATCAATTGGCCCGTTACGCCGAGCGGCTGCTGCATGCCGCCGCTGCCGATGACGGAAACACCGATGGCCAAGACAAGACCGAGAGTCTTTCAGCCAGCTGGCTGGCGGATCACGGCTGGTCTTGATCCATCTGCTGCAGAACGATCATTCCGGAGTCCCGCTGCAGCTCGATTTTGAACTCCTGCCCGGGTTCCAGGCCGAGCCGACGGGTGTAAGCGTGGCCGATCAGCAGGTTGCCGTTGCCATGCACACGGGTTCGGAATTCGGCCTGGCGACCTCGGCTTCCGCCTGAGGAACTGCTGCTGCTTTTCGGCAATTGCCATCCCTGGGCCGCCGCTTTGGCCTCCACCAGAGCCCGATAGAAACTCTTTTTCAGCAGTCGTCCGCTGGGGCCGACGTAGCCGCAGCCGCGGGCGATGTCATCTTCCGGCCGATTGCTGAGCGATCTGGCCTTGTCCAGCAGTTCCTTGCCGACCAGCATTTCAGGAATTAATTCAACTGAATTCTGGCCACGCTCGCCAATCAAGGCAAGGGATCAGAGCAGATAAAGGATCAAGAAAAGAATCACCCAGATCCCATCAACAAAGTGCCAGTACAACTCCGCTGCTTCCAGGGGGAAGTGGTCGGCTGCAGTCACACGGCCCTGCGGCTGCCTCGCCTGCCACCAGACGATCAGGATCATCAGGGCGCCGAGGGTCACGTGGAGACCATGAAATCCCGTGGCGGCGAAGAAGGTGCTGGCGTAAAGGTTGTCGGTGAGACCGAAGGGGAGTGTGAAGTACTCCACCATCTGGCTCACCAGAAAGGCCAGGCCCAGGCCTGCGGTGATCAGCAGCCAGCGTCGACAGCGGCCGTGGTCGTCCTGTCGGATCGCCTGGCCGGCCCGGTGGAAGGTGGCACTGCTCACCAGGAGCAGAACGGTGTTGAGGATGGGCAGGGGGAGCTCCAGTTCATAGATGGCTCCATCCGGTAGGGGATTGACCGCTTTGAAGGTGAGGTAGGCCGCAAAGAAGCCGGCGAAGGTCATGGCGTCCGCCACAAGAAATGTGGCCAGGCCGAACATGCGGTGATCGGGATGCTCGGCATGCTC
This sequence comes from Synechococcus sp. MU1651, assembly GCF_023630635.1. Classification (NCBI taxonomy): domain Bacteria; kingdom Bacillati; phylum Cyanobacteriota; class Cyanophyceae; order Synechococcales; family Synechococcaceae; genus Synechococcus; species Synechococcus sp. MU1651. The sequence goes on along the minus strand of NZ_JAKUHJ010000004.1, from coordinate 127,561 downwards.
CCCGTGGCTGTGGTTCTGATCCTTAGTGGGAACTGTGGTGGTCATTTGCCGCTGCTCCAGAGATCACGACCGCTGGTTGCGGTCAGGTCCAGCTCGTCCGGTGGGATGCCGTAGCCGTAGGGCTCTTCCACAAGAGGGGCCTCACCAATCCAGTTTTCAACCGGTGGCGGAGAACTGGTCAGCCATTCGGGCGTGAGTGCTTTCCAGGGGTTGTCGCCTGCGACAGGACCGCTGAGGGCGCTGTGGATCACATTCCAGAGGAAAGGCAGGGTGCTGATGGCCATCAGCAGGGCTCCGACGGAGCTGATCTGATTGATCAGGGTGAATTGGGGGTCGTATTCAGCAACGCGTCGCGGCATCCCATTGAGGCCCAGCCAGTGCTGGGGGCCGAAGCACAGGTTGAAGCCGATGAACGTGAGGGCACAGTGCAGGCGGCCGAGATCTTCATTGAGCATCCGGCCGGTGAACTTGGGATACCAGTGGTAGATCGAGGCGAAGATCACGAACACCGATCCACCGAAGACGATGTAGTGGAAGTGCGCGACGACGAAGTAGGTGTCGTGCACATGAATGTCGAATGGCACCTGCGCCAGGGCGACCCCTGTGATGCCTCCGAGCACGAAGTTCACGATGAAACCGCAGGAAAACAGCATGGCGCTGTTGAGGCTGATGCGGCCGCCCCAGAGTGTTGCCAACCAGTTGAAGAATTTGATGCCGGTGGGAACGGCGATGAATGCGGTTGCAATGGTGAAGAACAGGCGCATCCAGGGAGGTGTGCCGCTGGTGAACATGTGGTGCGCCCACACGACCAGGCCCAACACAACGATGGCCATGATCGAATACACCATCGTCACGTAGCCGAATAGCGGCTTGCGGGCATGAACCGGCAGGATTTCGCTCACCAAGCCGAAGGCCGGCAAGACCATGATGTAAACGGCTGGGTGCGAGTAGAACCAGAACAGATGCTGGTAAACCACCACGTTTCCCCCAAGGGTGGGGTTGAAGAAGCCTGTATGGGCAACGATGTCGAAACTCAGCAACACCAACGTTCCTGCCAGAACCGGTGTTGAGAGAACCACAAGAATGCTGGTGCCCAGCATCGCCCAGCAATACATGGGGAGCTGCATTAGTTTCAAGCCGGGCCGCCGCAGTTTGAGAATGGTGGCGATGAAGTTGATGCCTCCGAAGATCGAACTTCCGCCCAAGAGCAGCACGCTCAAGATCCAGATGATTTGGCCCGTTGCTGGTGTGGTGATGCTCAGAGGTGGATAGGCCGTCCAGCCCGATTGCGCAGCCCCCGTGAGGAAATAGCTGGTGATCAGCATCAAACCTGCTGGAGGAATCAGCCAGAACGCCACGGCGTTCAGGCGCGGGAAGGCCATGTCCCTTGCACCCACATAAAAGGGGATCAAATAGTTCCCAAAAGCACCATTCACCACGGGGACAATCCAGAGAAAGATCATCACCGTGCCGTGGAGCGTCAGAACCTGGTTGTAGACATCACGTGCCATGAAGTCGGACACGGGGCTGGTGAGTTCCGTGCGAATGGCACCGGCTAGGGCGCCGCCAATCAGATAAAAAACAAAGCCGCAGACGAGGTACTGCAGCCCGATCACCTTGTGATCAACGCTGAAGCTGAAATACCGCAACCAGCCGCTGGGTTGAAGCCGTGGAGGGCTGGAAGTTTCCGGGGGCAAACTGATGGTCATCTCAGGCGTTCGCGATGGTGAGGGTTTCGTTTTCAGGTGCGGCTTTGGCGTTGTCCCTGTACCAGCTGTCCCAGTCCTCCGGGCTTTCCACCACAACGGTGGAGCGCATTCCACCGTGGTAGGGCCCACAGAGTTCGGCGCACACGATTGGATAACGGCCGGTGCGTGTGGGTGTGAAACTCAGCTGGGTTGGTTGGCCGGGAATAACGTCCTGCTTCAAGCGAAATTCAGGCACCCAGAAGGCGTGAATCACATCTTTGGCTTCCATCCGAAGAGTGATCGGCCGATCGGCCGGAACATGCAGTTCACCTGATGTGATGTCTCCCTCTGGGTAATGAAAGAGGAAGGCAAATTGCATGGCTGTCACTTCAACGGGTAAAGCATTTGTTGCGGCTGCTGATTCAATCGAGCCTGAACTGATGCCTCCCCAGATCTGTTCGTCGTGGGCTCCGCCCATGTGGTCATGGGCCAGAGGCACCATGCCCCCCATCCGGTCGTAAATGTCGTAGCTGTACAGACCAACAAACAGCACCACAACAGCAGGAACAGCTGTCCAGAAGATTTCAAGGGGCAGGTTTCCTTCGATGGCCAGGCCGTCGCCGAGCTGGCCGCTGCGTCGCCGAAAGCGAATCAGGCTGAACACGAGAAGGCCAACAATTCCGATAAACAGAATGCTGCCAATCGTGAATAGAACCTTAAAAAGCTCGTCGTAAATCGGCGCGTTGGCGCTCGCATCGATGGGGAGAAGGTTGATGTTCTGGCCGATCCATAGGCCGCCCAGAGCAAGGACCATCCCGATCACCAACGTGAGAATGGCGGATGGGATCTGCACCTGATCAATCCCAGGTTTTCAACAGCGTATGGGGTTGGCTGCGGTTCTCCATGAAGTGATTGTTAAGGCCTCATTTCTGTCAGGGAAAGGGGATGACTTTTTGATCTTTTCTGTTGCAGACGTCCACACAGCGTGACGTCATCTTCTGCATCGCTACGGTCCAAGCAATCCCTTTTGGGTGCATCGGATGGAGCTTGTTCGATGATGCTTTCCTCAATGTCGACATTGCGTCGACGTCTTGGGTTGTTGTCGGCTCACCTTGTGGTTGCCGTGATCGCTTTGGTGGTGATCGGTGGAGCAACCCGGGTGATGGAAGCCGGCTTGGCCTGCCCGGACTGGCCCCTGTGCTTCGGCTCGTTGTTGCCGGGTCGCCAGATGAATGTTCAGGTGTTCCTTGAGTGGTTCCACCGCCTCGATGCCTTCGTCATCGGCATTGCACTGGTGGTGATGGCTGTGGCGACGACGCTTCAGCGCCGCCAACTGCCGCGATGGCTGCCCTGGCTGGCCATCGGTCTGATGGTTTTGGTGGCGATGCAGGGAGGTTTGGGTGCGCTGACGGTGACCCAGCTGCTCCCCTCTGCCGTGGTGACAGCCCACCTGGCACTCGCACTCACCCTCGTGGCGCTCCTGAGTGGGCTGACCCAACGCCTGCTTCATCCCGCTGCTGCCGTCGCTCCGCTCTGGTGGCGCATCGGGGCATCGCTTGGCCTGTTGTCGGTCTTTGTGCAGTGCCTGCTCGGTGGTCGCATGGCCACCGCGTGGGCAGGGCAGCGATGCCTTGCTGGAGGAGAGGCCTGCCAACTGGTGCTGTCCCATCGCCTGACGGCGATGCCGGTGGCCGTTGTTGTGCTCGGCTTCGCCGGGGCAGCAGTTCTGGCGGGTGGTTGGGCTCGTCAGCAGTGGCCCTGGCTGGGTGGGGTCGTGCTTCTGGTGCTGGTTCAGGTGGCCCTTGGCGTCCTCACCCTTCGTCTTGGTTTGTCGCAACCGGCAGTGACTGTTGCGCATCAACTCGTGGCTGCACTGCTGATTGCTCTGCTGGCGGCGCTTCTGGTTCGCTCTCCGGACCTCCCCTCACCGTCCCGTTCCGTCGTCCTCGACGACACCTCGTTGGAGGCCTGTCATGGCTGAAATCACTGCAACCGTTCGTCCGACCCGTGAGGAGGTCGTTCCCTCCCGCAAGCGGGTGAAACTTCCGGCTTGGCTGGAAGTCGCCAAGCCCCGCCTTATCCCTCTGTTGCTGGCTACCACCCTGGGTGGAATGGCTCTCAGTGAAGGCTGGCCTCTTGCATCGCCTCGGCTCGTCTGCACTCTGGGGGGAGGGGCGCTTGCCTCTGCTGCTGCAGGGGTTCTGAACTGCTTGTGGGAGCAGGATCTCGATGGCCGGATGGCCCGCACCAGCGGTCGTGCACTCCCCTCCGGTCGGCTGTCTCCCACCAGTGCATTCATCGGCGCCATCGCCTGCACCCTGGCGGCGGCGATGCTTCTCGTCAGCGGTGTGAACTGTCTCGCCGCTGGATTGTCCCTGCTCGGCCTCTGCAGTTACGTGCTGCTCTACACAGCCTTGCTCAAGCCGCGGACGTCCCAGAACATCGTCATCGGTGGGGTCGCCGGGGCCATTCCGCCCCTGGTTGGGGCGGCGGCCGCCACGGGCCATGTTGGCCTTGGGGGCTGGTGGTTGTTCGCTCTGGTGATGGTCTGGACGCCAGCCCATTTCTGGGCTTTGGCCCTGCTGTTGCGCGAGGACTATCGCGCTGTCGGGATCCCGATGCTGCCCGTGGTGAAGGGTCCGGTGGTGACGGCACGGGCGATCAAGACCTACGGCTGGATCACTGTTCTGCTCAGCGGTTTGGGCGTTTTTGCTTTGCCTTCAGGTGGCGCCTTCTATGGCGTGATGCTGCTGCCCTACAACGGTCGATTCCTGCAGCTCGTCGATCGGCTGTCCCTGGATCCCGACAGCCTTGTGAATGCCATGGCCCTGTTCCGTTGGTCGATCCTTTATATGTTTGGTCTTTGCCTGCTTCTCATTCTCAGCCGGACGGATCTGGCCTCAGGCTTTGCTCACCAGGTGATGCAACTTCTCTCCCTGCCAACGGCGGTGCAATGAGCACTCTCTAGATTCCCTGAATTGGCCGAGCAAGTCACTGACGGTGCCTGATGGCGTTGATTGAACTGCGCAAGATCTCCAAGGCCTACGGCTCGGTACCGGCTCTGCGTGAGCTTGATCTCACCGTTCCTGAAGGATGCCTGTACGGGCTGCTTGGCCCGAACGGTGCCGGCAAAACAACGGCCATGCGCATTCTGGCCACCCTGCTCTCCCCCGACAGCGGCTCCGTTGTTGTTGGGGGTGTTGACGGTTTGGTACAGCCACGAGAAGTGCGCCAGCTCATGGGTTATGTGGCCCAGGAGGTGGCCATCGACAAGATCCTGAGTGGCCGGGAACTGCTGCAATTGCAAGGTGATCTTTACCACCTGCCGCGGAACGATCGCGATAGCCGCATCGCCGATCTGATTGACCGCCTCGCGATGGGCGACTGGATTGACCGCCGCTGCGGCACCTACTCCGGTGGCATGAGGCGGCGTCTGGATCTAGCCGCCGGTCTGCTGCACCGCCCCCGGTTGCTCGTGCTTGATGAACCCACCGTGGGACTGGATATCGAGAGCCGCAGTGCCATTTGGCAGCTGCTGCGTCAGCTGGTTGATGAGGGCACCACTGTTCTGCTGAGCAGTCACTACCTCGAAGAAGTGGAGGCTCTGGCGGATCAGTTGGCGATCATCGACGCCGGCCGTGTGATTGCCGAGGGCAGCCCTGATCAGCTCAAACAACGGCTTGGGGGTGATCGCGTGACTCTGCGAATCCGAGAGTTCAGCAATGCCGATGAGGCCACCCAGGTGCGTGCCCTTCTCGAACCCTTGGATGGGGTGCGTCAGGTGGTGGTGAACCGCTCCCAGGGTTTTTCCCTCAACTTGGTGATTGAGGGAGGGGCCGTGATCGATCAGCTGCGTCAGACCCTCGAAGCTGCAGGTTTGCCTGTGTTTGCCCTGGCCCAGAGTCGTCCCAGCTTGGATGATGTCTACCTTCAGGCCACAGGACGCACCCTGATGGACGCTGAACTGGCCATCGCAGGCCAGCGCGACGTCAAACAGGAAAAGCGTCAATCCATGCGTTGAGTGCCAACGATGACTACCCCAACAGCATCTGTTGTTCTCCAGCAGCAGCAATCCGGAGCCCTCGCCGAGCTCAGCCAGGAAACGTTGGCCCTCACCCGGCGCTTGTTTCTTCAGTTGATGCGTCGCCCTTCAACCTTGATCGCCGGGGTTCTGCAACCCCTGATCTGGTTGATTCTCTTCGGTGCACTGTTCGCCAATGCCCCCGAGGGGCTGTTGCCAGGGGGCATGAGCTACGGCCGTTTTCTTGGTGCTGGAGTGATTGTCTTCACAGCCTTCAGCGGTGCTTTGAATGCCGGCTTGCCAGTGATGTTTGATCGCGAATTCGGTTTCCTCAATCGGCTGCTGGTGGCACCGCTGCGAAGCCGCAGTTCCATCGTGCTGGCGTCGGTGATCTACATCACGGCGCTGAGCCTTTTGCAGAGTCTGGCGATCATGGGCACGGCAGCAGTGCTCGGTTACGGATGGCCCGGCATCAGCGGCCTCGCCCTGGTGCTGGTGACGCTGCTGCTTCTGGTTTTTGCTGTGACGGCCCTCAGCCTCGGACTGGCCTTCGCTTTGCCGGGGCACATCGAGTTGATCGCTGTGATTTTTGTGGCCAACTTGCCATTGCTGTTTGCCAGCACGGCCTTGGCCCCGTTGTCATTCATGCCCACCTGGCTGGGCTGGCTTGCGGCCTTGAATCCCCTTACCTTCGCGATAGAACCCATTCGAGCGGCTTACCAGGGTCCTCTGGACCTTTCGGCCGTTCTGCTGGAGGCCCCCTATGGGGATGTCACCGGCACCAGTTGCCTGCTGATCCTTCTGTTCCTCACCATCGGGCTGTTTCTTGCGATTCGCCCTCTGCTCAACCGCAAACTTTCCTGAATCCGTGCTCTCTTCTCCGTTCCAGCAGCCATCACCTCGACAGAACGCTCTAGCCCAACAGATCCAGGAGGCCCGAACCTCAGGTGATGAGGCCTTGCTCGCGGGTCTGATCAGTCAGTGGGTTCACCGTTACGGCTTTGACGGAGCAGCTGAGCTTGATCTGAGTTTGCCGGAACCTTCAGCTTCGAAGCATGAGTTCAGTTCCGCGCCGATGCCTGTCGCGGAGGAGGAGATTGCTCCTGAAGACGACGTTTTGGTTGAGAACGAGGTGGATGGTCAGGTCGAAGTGGTTGCTGAGGACGAGGTGGTCGTTGAAGAAGAGGAGCAGATTGCGGCTGAAGACGACGTGTTGATTGAGAGCGAGGGGATGCCGAACGGGGTGGTCGCTGAAGAAGAACCGATCGTCGAAGAGGACGAGAGTGCAGCTGAAGAAAAGCCGCTTCAACGCAGCTTTGCGGCGGCACCTGTGCCTGCCCCGCCGATCAGCACGCCCCGTTCGCTGCGGCGTTGGCTTCCCCGCCGGGAGGATGACGCTTTCCCGAAGGCGTCCTGAACAGCATGATTCCCAACCCTGAATCCCTGGATCAGGGGCTGATCGTTTCGGTGCAGGCCCCCCAGGGTTCGCCCATGCGCGATCCCGATGTGATCGCAGCCATGGCGGATGCAGCCCTGCGCAATGGGGCTGTGGGTGTGCGCTTGGAAAGCCCTGAACACATCGGTGCTGTGCGTCGGCGCTGTCCGGATGCCTTGATCATCGGCCTCTGGAAATGCACATTCCCGGACAGTTCGGTGTACATCACCCCGGGCTGGAAAGAAATTCAGGCTGTGTGGTCTGCGGGGGCCGATGTGATCGCGATTGATGCCACAGCCCGTCCGCGGCCTGCAGGGCAGGACCTGGCCGCGTTGATCCAGCGCAGCCGTGATGAGCTGAGGGCCCCGCTGATGGCTGATGTGGATTCGCTGGAGAACGGTCTGCGCGCAGCTGAACTGGGCTGTGACTGGGTTGGGACCACGCTCTACGGCTACACGGAAGACACGGCACAGCAGCGCCCCCCTGCGTTTGATCTGCTCCCCCCACTTCGCGCTGAACTTCCCAGCTCGGTTCGTCTGATCTGTGAGGGGGGAATTGCTTCTCCAGTGGATGCACGCTTGGCATTGCAGGCCGGAGCCGACACCGTTGTGGTGGGGACGGCGATCACCGGAGTGGACCTCCAGGTGATCGCCTATCGCCAGGGAATGATCAGCTGATCACATCATCCCGGGCATACCCATGCCGCCCATTCCGGGCATGCCCATGCCACCCATTCCGCCCATGCCACCCATGGGGTCTCCGTCTCCGGCGGGAGCTGGTGCAGGGGGTTCCGGCTTGTCGGCAATCACAACCTCGGTGGTGATCAGGAGAGAAGCGATCGAAATCGAATCCTGCACGGCCAAGCGCACCACCTTGGCGGCATCAACGATGCCAGCAGCCATCAGGTCCTCGTAGGCGCCACTGAGGGCATTGAATCCCTGGCCGCTGCTGCGCATGCCCGCGATCACAACATCACCGTTCTGACCGGCATTGGTGGCGATCTGATGAATCGGCGCCGTCAGTGCCCGCTGCACGATCTCAACGCCGGTGCGCTGGTCGCCGTTCAGGGATGAAGCCAGGGCGTCCAGGCTGTCGGAGAGTTGCAGCAACGTGCTGCCGCCTCCGACAACGATGCCCTCCTCGACGGCGGCACGGGTGGCATTCAGGGCATCCTCGATCCGCAGTTTGCGGTTCTTCAGTTCTGTTTCCGTCGGTGCACCGACCTTGATCACAGCCACGCCGCCGGCCAGCTTGGCGATTCTCTCCTGGAGTTTTTCGCGGTCGTAGTCGGATTCAGTGGCCTCCAGCTCACGTCGGATCGCGCCGACGCGCTCGCTCACCGCCTGGCGATGGTCGTCGGTGGCGACGATCGTGGTGCTCTCCTTGCTGATGGTGACGCGGCGGGCTTTGCCGAGATCCTCAAGGGTCACTTTGTCGAGGGTCATTGCCTTGTCTTCGCTGATCAGCGTCCCGCCCGTGAGGATGGCGATATCGGCGAGGGCTGCCTTGCGGCGTTCGCCAAAGGAGGGTGCCCGAACAGCTGCCACCTGCAGAACCCCACGGCTCTTGTTCATCACCAGGGTGGCGAGGGCTTCGCCTTCCACTTCCTCAGAGAGGATCAGCAGGGGGGAACCGCTCTTCTGAACGGTTTCCAGCACGGGGACCAGATCCGTGATCGTGCTGATCTTGCGATCCGTCAGCAGGATCAGGGGGTTTTCAAATTCACAGACCTGACGGTCGGCATCCGTCACGAAGTAGGGGGAGCTGTAGCCCCGGTCGAAGGCCATGCCTTCGGTGATTTCCAGTTCCGTTGCCAGAGACTTCGATTCCTCAACCGTGATCACCCCATCGGTGCTCACCTTGTCCATCGCCTCCGCGATCATCCGACCGACTTCGTCGTCACCCCCGGAGCTCACTGTGGCCACCTGACGAATGGCATCGCCGGCGACGGGTTGGCTCCGCTCGCCCAGTCCCGCCACGATCTGTGCTGCGGCTTTCTCGATGCCACGGCGAAGTTCCACGGGGCTTGCTCCCGCAGCGGTGTTGCGCAGACCTTCCTTCACCATGGCCTGAGCCAAAATGGTTGCGGTCGTGGTGCCGTCACCGGCCTTGTCCTTGGTCTTCGAGGACACCTGCTGCATCAGCTTGGCGCCGAGGTTTTCGAACGGGTCGTCCAGTTCGATGACGCGTGCGATTGAGTCGCCGTCATTGACGATGTCGGGTGCGCCGAATTTCTGCTCGAGCACAACGTTGCGACCGCGGGGGCCGATCGTGACGCGCACCGCATTGGCGAGTGCGTCAACACCCCGCTCGAGGGCGCTGCGGGATTCGTCAGAGAAGGAAAGGAGTTTGGCCATAGTCGCGGGCACGCCGTTGGTCACTGTCCCACAGCGATGTGGCCCTCGTGGAGAGGCGTTGTGGTGGGGAAAGCCGAATGGTTGGGGGCTGCCGGGATGCCGCTCTCAAATGAACTGATTAGGGTCCGGTTATGGGTGAATCTGGAGCGCTCTTTTTTGTTCTGATGGCGGGGCTGGCCGGTTCGATGGCCCTGGTTTACGTGCCCCTGCGCATCTTTCTCACCGCCACTGCCCGCAGCCGTCGGTTACGCCTGCTTCAGCGCATCCGCCGCCTGCGGGATGAGTTGGCCCAACCTCTTGATTCCTGATCCTGAGGGTCAGGCCATCACCATGCCGCCATCCACCTGCAGCACCTGGCCTGTGATGTAGGCCGCGGCCGGGTCGGCGGCAAGGAAGCGCACGGCACCGGCCACTTGCTCCTGGGTGCCAAAGGTTCCCAGGGGGATGTCTTTGAGGATGGCCTCCGCATCGAGGTCCTTGGTCATGTCTGTGGCAATGAAACCCGGAGCCACAGCGTTCACGGTGATGCCACGGCTGGCGAGCTCTTTGGCGGTGCTGCGGGTGAGACCGATGACGCCCGCTTTGGCGGCGGCGTAGTTGGCCTGTCCTGCGTTGCCCATCAGCCCCACAACGGAGGTGATGTTGATGATCCGACCGCTCTTCTGTTTGAGCATCGGGCGTGCCACGGCTCGCGTGCAGAGGAACACACCACTGAGGTTGAGGTCGATCACCGATTGCCAATCGTCGGTTTTCATCCGCATCAGCAGGCCGTCCCGCGTGATGCCGGCGTTGTTCACCAACACATCCAAACGGCCGCTGCGCTCGAGCACCGTCTTGATCAGGCCATCCACCTCGGCTTCAACCGACACGTTGGCTTGCAGGGCATAGGCCTTGCCCCCAGCTGTGGTGATGGCGGCGACAACTTCATCGGCTGCGGCAGCGGAACTGGAGTAGTTCACAACCACCTCTGCACCGGCTTCGCCCAGGGCCAGGGCGATGGCCCGGCCGATGCCGCGACCTCCTCCCGTCACCAGGGCGGTCTGTCCGGCAAGAGAAGCGCTGGGAGACATGGAGGCACCGTTGATCGGAGGATCGTACGGAGCCGTCGTCATCCAACTCAACCCGGCATAGTTTCAATTGTGTCGACGGCCTCCCCAAGCAACGACTGAAATGTGGCGAGTTGGGTTTTGCTTCCAAGCACGATCAGGAGTTGTCCCGGCGCCATCTGGGTGTCGCCGCCTGGATTGGCGATCAGCTTTCCGTTCTCCCGGATTGCCAGCACCATGGCCCCGCTGCGACGCCCCAGCTCCAGTTCCGCCAGGCTGCGCCCACGGATCTCCATCAGGTGCCGAGGGTCGTGACTCAGCTGGAATTCCTCGATTTCATAGTCGGAACCCGCCAACAGCTCCATGAAGTTGAGGGCCAGTGGTCGCAGCGCCGAAGCGGCCATCACCCGACCACCAGCCACATAGGGACTGACCACCACCGTGGCGCCCGCCAGCCGCAGCTTTGAGGCGGCTTCATCGCTGTTGGCGCGGGCAATCAAGCGGCAATCCGGTCGTAGGTCCTTGGCGCTGAGGATCACGTACAGGTTGGAGGCATCGCTGGGCAGGGCTGCCACGAGGCTGCAGCAGCGTTCCAGACCTGCGTCCAGCAGGGTTTCATCGAGGGTTGCATCGGCCTGAAGCACCCAAAGGCCATTCTCGTCTGCCACGGCCTTTCGTTCTGGATCGGTTTCGATCACCACGAGGGGCACCGCGTCCCGTTGCAGTTGGGCTGCAATCTCCTGTCCGATCCGGCCGTAGCCGCAAAGAATCACGTGGTCGTGAAGGCCTTCCAGCATGCGGAGAAAGCGGAACTCCCGCAGTCTGCGGAAATATCCCGACTCCTTCAGCCCGAGAACGCGTTGGATGGCCAGTTGCACAACCACCAAGCCACCCACCACGATCAAGACGGTGACCAGGCGGCCTGGAGGTGAAAGCGGGGCGACTTCTCCAAAACCGATGGTGCTGATGGTGATCAGCACCATCCAGAGGCAATCGCCCCAGTCCCATCCCTCCGTGATCCGATAACCGAGGGCACCCGCGAAGATCACAGCACTGAGGGCACTGATGGGCCCCCGCCATGGAGCCGTGATCAGCTTCAGCTGTCCCCTTGCACGGCGACGCCTCATCGGACGTCTCCTCAGAAACCGAGGGCCGTCAGCACATCACTGCTCTGCAGCGTGGCGAGCTCCTGCGGGCGGCTGAGGCAGCGGATCTCCTGGCGCTCGGGAAGGTCTGCGGCCTCGGCTCCTAGGGCAACCAGTGGGGTTCCGCAATAGGTCGCCAGGCGCTGGGACACCGGGCAGCTGCTGAGCACGACATCGGCATTGGCCACCAAAGCCGCCCGTTTGGGCAGGCTGAGCTTGGCTGGCAGCACCATGCTGCGCAGCGCCGGTAGGCGGCTTTTGATCGTCTCAGGCAGCTGGTGCCATTCCGCTGCAGGCCAGTCATTCCCCTGGCCGGATGGCGACAGCAACAGCAGGGGGCCGTCACCGCTGGGCAGTGCTTCACGGGCTTCCTCAAGAGCCTCTGCCGCCAGGGGCAGGCGGAACTGATCGGCCTTGAGATCAAGGCCCAGGGCTTGAAGAAAGGGGTTGAGACGCTGCGCCGTCCAGCCTGCACCGACGCCGACCTGGTCGGTGCAGGCAAATCCCTCAACCGCCAACCGTTTGGGGATATGGCTCATCGACAGCATCAGATTCACCTGCTGCCCTTCAGCGAAGTTGATGCAGATCTGAAAGTCGGGTTCGCGCACACAACCGAGCAGGTTGGCCCAGTCCGCAAGGGTGGGGTTGGCCTCGAAGCTGAACGGCAACAGCTTGTCCAGGCACGGCAGAAGCTTCCATGGAGCTGCCTGCTGGGGGTCACAGGCCACCTGCAGGCTGGCGTTGAGCTTCTGGCAGATGTCGGCCAGAGCCGGTAGACGGTCCAGCTGGTCTTCGAGCGAACCCGGGCTCAGGGCAAGAACTCGCATGCAGCGCCGCCATCCATGGTGCGAGCTGATTGTATGGAGGTCGTTTACGCCTGTCTGGGGCAGGAGTCGATTGTGCATCTGTTGATTGCTGCGGCGGGAAGCGGTCGGCGCATGGGTGCGGATCGCAACAAGCTGCTGCTGCCGTTGGCTGGACGCCCCGTCATTGCCTGGACTCTGGAGGCGGCCCTGCGTTCCGAGCGGATCGAATGGATCGGGATCGTCGGCCAGGAGGTCGATCGAGAGGCCATCCTTGCGGTGCTGGATGCACCCAGCAAGCCGGTGCACTGGATCCAGGGCGGCAGCACGCGGCAGGAGTCGGTGCTTTGTGGTCTGGCGGGGTTGCCGGAGCAGGCTCGGCACGTCTTGATTCATGACGGAGCCCGCTGTTTGGCTGAACCGGAGTTGTTTGATCGCTGTGCAGCTGTAGTGGAGGCCGGCACGGCGCTGATTGCTGCAACGCCGGTGAGCGACACGATCAAGCGCGTGGGATCTGATGGTGTGATTTGTGAGACGCCGGATCGATCGGAGCTTTGGGCTGCGCAGACGCCGCAGGGCTTTGCCGTTGATCAGCTGCGTCGCGGCCACGCTGAGGCGGTTGCCCAGGGCTGGACGGTCACCGACGATGCGTCGTTGTACGAGCGTCTGGGGTGGCCTGTGCAGGTCTTGGATGCCGGCCCCGCCAACATCAAGGTCACCACACCGTTTGACCTCACCGTGGCGGAGGCAGTGCTCGCCCTCAGGTCAGCAGGCTGAGCCGGCCGTTTTCGCCGTCCAGGCGTGCCATCGCCCCCATGGGCAGGGCTGCGTTCCCGGATCGGTGACCAACGGGCAGGTCCATCACTCTGGGAATGCCGAGATCGGCCGTGCGTTCCTCAAGAACCTGCTCAAGGTTGAAGCTTTCGGAGGCGTCTCTGGTTTCATCGGCGCACCCTTCGAAATTGCCAAATGCCAGACCCGCCAGGCCCTGCAAGCTGCCATTCAGCCTCCACTGAGTGAGCATCCGATCAATGCGGTAAGGCGCTTCACCCACGTCCTCCAGCACCAGAACGGCTCCCTTGAGGGGGGGCACGAAACGGCTTCCCAACAGGTGGGTGGCCACGGTCAGATTGGCCACGAGCAGGGGACCGCTTCCCACCCCGCCGCCGCCACCCCGACCTTGTAGGTCAGGAATGGTGTTGCCGAAGAGCAGGTTGCGCAAGCGGTCACGGCTCCATTGCGGCTCCTCCGCAAGTGTTGTGAGCAAGGGGCCATGGATGCCCCCCGCAAACCCTGCTGCCTGGCGGGCCCAGAGCAGAGCTGTCACGTCGGAAAAGCCCAACAGCCAGCCGCTCTGCCAGCGGATGGGCTGCTCTAGCAGCCGAGCAGCGCCCCATCCACCGCGGGCACAGGCGAGCAGCGCTGCCGGTTCTGCCGGATGCAGATCGGCATGGCGCGTGTCATCGCGCCCTGCGAAGTAGCCCCAACGTCGGCTGGCCAAGGTCTGGGGTTGAACATCGAGGCCCCAGCTCTGCAGGACCGCAATGCCCTCCTGCAGCTTGATGTCGTCCTGCAGGGCTGAACTGGCGGCCACACAGGTCACACGGTCTCCAGTGCGGAGAGGAGGAGCCGGGGTGATGCGCATCAGGCTCCCCATCCCCTGGCCAGAACCAGGCCGAGCCAGAGCAGCGTCCCTGCCTGCACCTGCTGGGCAAAGTGCTTCCCATAGGTGCCCATGGAGGCATCCTTTTGGTTCAAGGGGTTGCAGCTGAGCTGCATGAAGACGGCGGCAAGCAACCAGAGAGGCCAGAACGGTGCTGGGATCTGAGCCGACCATGCCGCTATGGCAAGGGTGATGGCTGTCAGGAGGTAGCAGCCCCGAACCACAGGAACCACGCGGGATCCGAGGCTCAGGGCGCTGCTGCGCAGGCCGAGGCTGGCATCGTCACGTCGGTCGGCCATGGCATAGACCGTGTCGAAGCCGAAGGTCCAGACCACGGTTGCCAGCCAACTGCACACCAGGGCAGGACTCCCGCTCAAGGAGGCCGTTGCTGCGGCCCAGGGGATCAGCACCGCGAAGCCCCAGCACAGCGCCAAGACCGCCTGGGGGAAGGCGAACCACCGCTTTGCCGATGGATAGCCGAGGATCGGCAGCACGGCCGTGCAGGCCAAGGTGAGACAGAGCCCGAGGCTGGCGGCCGGCAGACTCAGCACAACAGCCAGGCTGAGGCCCAGCAAGATCAGCAGCAGAGCGAAGGCTGGCCCTCGCTGCAGCGCACCTCTGGCCAGAGGCCGATGTTGTGTGCGTTCCACCTGGCCGTCGAAGCGCTGGTCCCACAGGTCATTGGCGATGCAGCCTGCTCCGCTCACCGCAAGGCCCCCCAGCAGGATCTGCAGGATCAGCACAACACTGGGGGGAGCGCTTGGATTCAGCCAGAGGGCCCAGCCTGCTGGGATCAGCAGAATCAGCCGGCCGGTGGGTTTGTTCCAGCGGAGCAGTTCGATCCAGGGCTGAAGACGGGCAGAGCTGCTGATCACAATCAACGGGATTTGAAGAACCCTAGTCAGGGCCTGATGGCCTCGGCCGTCAGTGGCAGAGTGGATTTCATTGCCGCTCTGACGTTGATGCTGGATGCCAAGGCCCCAGCCCAGCCAACGGAACAGAACAACGGCGCGTCGCAGGCAGTGAACGCTGATCAGCGTCGGATCGCCGCCATCGATATCGGGACCAATTCCTTTCATCTTCTGGTGGCAGCCGTTGATCCGAAGCTGCGCACGTTTCGAATCATCCAGGCCGAAAAGGCCACCACGCGTCTGGGGGATCGTGATCCTGAGACCGGTGAGCTAACCGCGGCGGCGATGCAACGGGGGCTGGAAACCCTTCGCCAGTTCAGAGATCTCGCCGCCAGTCACCGGGTTGAGCAGATCGTCACAGCGGCGACGAGTGCCGTTCGAGAAGCACCCAATGGTCGCGATTTCCTCCAGACCATCCTCGACGATCTGGGGATGGAGGTGGATTTGGTCAGCGGCCCCGAGGAGGCACGGTTGATCTATCTGGGCGTCCTCTCAGGAATGCCGTTTGGAGACCGTCCGCATCTTCTGCTCGATATCGGCGGTGGCTCCACCGAACTGATCCTTGCCGATGGTCGTGATGCCCGCGCACTGACCAGCACCCGTGTGGGGGCTGTGCGACTCCAGCGGGACTTTGTTCGGGATGATCCGATGCCCCCTCAACGGCGGTCATTCCTGCAGGCCTTCATTCAGGGGTCGCTTGAACCTGCGGTCGACAAAGTGCGTCGCAGGATCAAACCCGGTGAAACTCCTGTTTTAGTAGCCACCAGCGGCACGGCGATGGCGATTGGCTCCCTTGCGGCGAGTGAAGAGGAGCGCCCACCCCGCAAATTGCATGGGTACCGCGTCACCCGGCAGAGCCTGAATCAGGTGGTTGATCGTTTGATCACGATGACCCCTGCGCAGCGACGGGAGTTGGCTCCTATCAACGATCGTCGGGCCGAAATCATCGTTCCCGGTGCGCTGATTCTGCAAACCACCATGAAGATGCTGGGTGTGGAGGAGTTCGTGCTCAGTGAGCGGGCGCTCAGGGAAGGTTTGATCGTTGATTGGATGCTTCGCCAGGGTCTTCTGGAAGACCGCTTCAGCTTTCAGAGCAGCATTCGGCAGCGCACTGTGCTCCATCAGGTGCAGCGCTTTGCGGTGAACCAGAGCAGGGCTGAACGGGTTGCCAGCCATGCCCTAAGCCTCTACGACGCCACGCGAGGCGTGATGCATGACGACAGTGGCGAAGGGCGTGAACTGCTTTGGGCTGCCGCCATGCTTCATACCTGTGGCCAGCACATCAACATCAGCGCTTACCACAAGCACACCTGGTACTTGATTCGTCATGGTGAGCTGCTGGGCTATTCCGAGGCGGAGCACTTGATGGTGGCGGCCATTGCCCGCTATCACCGCCGCAGCCTGCCGAAGAAACGCCATGAGTCCTGGCAGCTTGTGGCCACCCGAGACAACCGTCGTTGTGTTCATCAGATGGCCCTGCTGCTGCGCTTGGCCGCGGCTCTGGATCGCAGGCCTGAGCCGGTGATCTCAGCACTCCGCATTCATGCGGTGAAGGGAAGTCTGGATCTGGAGATCGTCCCTGAGCGGGTCAACCAGAACGTCAGCCTTGAACAGTGGAGTTTGGAAGGCTGCGCTGAGGTGGTGAAGGAGGCGGTTGGCGTGAATCTGCGCGTCAGGGTGCAGGGCTGAGCGGGATCCAGCGGATGTCATCCACAGCGCCAAGGGTGCGTGTCTCGGCGTCGGGAGAACTGAGCTGCACCAGATCAGGCCGGCCGGCGTAGATCTCCACCAGTTCGGGATTGTCAATCCTGCGCTCACCGTTCAGCAGCCCTTCGAATTCCACAACTCCCTCACGCCGTAGGGCGATCCAGCTGGGTTCGCTGCTGCTGATCGTGAGGCCCAGGTCTCCGGTTGGTGGCGCTGGAACGATGAGGGCATCGCGCTCATCTGCAACCTTGGTCACCTCCAGATCGGTTTCGCTTGGCTCAAGGGTTGGATTGGCAGGCTTCAACCCCTGGGCGAAGCGCATCAACTCGGAGGCGTTGCTCCACACAACAAAGCCAAGGCCAGCAAGCCCGGCGAGAGCCACGAGGGGAAGTGGATTGAATGTTCTCCGGTTCTGAGGAGCGATGCCCCGCGGTGTTGCCCCGGGAGTCGCCCGTTTGGGCGGTTTGGTGGTGAGGGGGCCGAGGGTTTGAACCATGGCATCAGCATCCAAACCGAGATGCGAACTGATCCGGCGCACCATGGCCTTGATGAACACGGGTTCAGGCAGTTCGGTTTGATCGCCCCGTTCCAGTGCTGCCAGTTGCTCCTCGCCCATGTGCAGCTGGCCGGCGAGCTGGTTCTGGCTCAGGCCCGCAGCAGCCCGTGCCTCGGCCAACTGTCGCCCTGCTTCAACCAGGCCCGTGGCTTTGCCCTGGTCGTCCGCAAGACGCCGCTCGTTCATCAATGGGTCGATCGACCTCGTTCAAAGCTGAACTTAGGCCGATCCAACAGTGCAGTCAGCACCAAAAGGATTAAATCCCATCAAAAAATATGGGCGATACTGGATTCGAACCAGTGACCCCTTCCGTGTGAAGGAAGTGCGCTACCACTGTGCTAATCGCCCGCACAAATCGATCTTAAACCACCGCCTATTGGGCTTTCGGACGGAACAGGTGGTCGTGGTCAGGCGAGTAAAGCCGTGAACGCTGAGGACCACCGGCAAGGGCCGGACTCACCACATAAAGCGTTGTGCGAATCAGATTGCGTTCCCGACTCACCGCAGCCATCTCCCTGAGAGGGACAACGGTGAGCATCTGATCAGGCCAGCTCACCCGATGTCCGATGGCCACGGGCGTGTCGGCGGGGTAGTGCTCCAGAAGGGTGGTTTGCACCTCTTCAACGTGTCGTGCACTCAGATAGATGCAAAGGCTGGCGCGCAAGGCGGCCAGCCGATCCAGCTGTTCCCGTTCCGGCACGCCGGTGCGACCCCCAGCGCGACTGAGAACAATGGTTTGCACCACGCCTGGAAGGGTGAGTTCGCTGGCGAGTCCGGCGGCTGCCGCTTGGTAGGCGCTGATCCCGGGAATCACTTCCACAGGGATTTCGGCGTCGCTCAGGGCGCAGATCTGTTCATTGATGGCGCTGTAGAGCGCCGTGTCTCCATCGTGGAGCCGCACCACCCGTTTGCCCTGGCGCTGCCGGTCGATAAGCAGCGGGATCAGCTCTTCGAGCGTGGTCGTGCTGGTGCGGATGCGTTCGCAATACGCCGGCGCGAGATCGGCGATGGCTGGACAGACCAGGGAATCCGTCCAGATCAGCACGTCGGCCTTGTTCAGACGGTCAGCCGCGCGAAGAGTGAGCAGGTCTGGAGCACCGGGGCCTGCGCCGACGAAACTGACAACGTGACTCAACTGCGTTGGCCTGATGGATCAGGCAGGGGTCGCTTCCGTTGATATAGCCACCAAAGCCCCAGTACGCCGAGCGCAACCAGGGTGCAACTCATCAATTGAGCGATGCGGATTCCCCCGTCGCAAGCCGGTGGAAGCGAACCGATGCAGAGAGGATCAATGCGCAGACCTTCGATCCAGACACGGCCAAGGCTGTAGCCCACCAAATACACACAACTCATGGCGCCCGATGGGAGCATCCCAGGAGTTTTGAGTCCGCGGCGAAAGAGCAGCATCAACAGTCCGAAGAGCAGCAGGTTCCAGATCGATTCGTAGAGGAACGTCGGGTGGAAAAATTCCGACGTGCTGTACATCACAGGGCGGCTCTGCGCCGGGATGAACAGCTTCCACGGCAGGTCAGTTGGAACCCCGAAGGCCTCGGAATTGAAGAAATTTCCCCAGCGACCGATGGCCTGTCCCAAGGCCACGGAGGGAACCAACACATCCAGCACATCCCAGAAGGGTTGCCGGCGCCAGCGGCAGAACAGGATCAGCGTGATTGTTCCCGCCAGCAAAGCACCGTGGATGGCGATCCCTCCTTCCCAGATGGCCAGGGCCTTGAGCGGGTTGGAGACGTAGTTGTGCCACTCGAAGGCCACGTAGTAGATCCGTGCTCCGATCACGGCAAACAGCACAAGCACGGGCAGGAGATCGCTGACCAGGCCGTTCTCCAGCTGTCGAAGCTTGGCCAGTCGGCTGGAGAGGTTCAGTCCAATCAAGACGGCTGTTGCAATCAGCAGCCCGTACCAACGCAGCGGAAGGAACCAGTTTTGGGTGTGAGGCAAAAATTCCCCTGGCGACTGGAAGGTCGCCAGGGGAAACAGGGCTTCAACAGCCATAGCAATCAGAAGTTGCCTTCAGCGGCCTGAACCTTTTCGATCTGCTTCTTCTTCAGCACCAGCATGATCTGAGCCAGAGCCACCGCTGCGAAGAAGGCGAGCAGGCCGTAGATCCGAACGGGGTTCTGCAGAACAATCTCTGCGTCCACTTGGCCGAAGCCGCCCACGTTGGGGTCGTTGGTCAGGGCAGCACCGGCTTCGATGCTGTCACCAACGCCGACCAGAACTTCAGGACCAACCGGAATGGTCTCGCTCACGCTGCTGCCGTCAGCAGCCTTGATGCTGACCACGCTGGCACCATTGTCGCCGGGTTCGATGGAGGCAATGGTGCCGCTGGCAGGAGCCGTGTAGACGGTGTTGTTGCTCTTCTCACCGGTGGGATACACCTGGCCACGGCCGCGGTTGCCACCCACGTGGATTTGGTACTTGCCGAAGTGGATGTTGCTGTCGGTGGCGGGATCAGGAGACAGCACAGGGAAGACGATCTCTTGGTGCTCATCACCAGGAATCGGTCCCACCAGCAGGATGTTGGGCTGGTCGTCGCTGTACTGGGTGAAGTAGACGCCTTCTGTTTCTTCCTTGATCTCGTCGGTCCAGCGGTCCTGAGGAGCCAGGGTGAAGCCATCAGGAAGCATCACAACGGCGCCCACCTGCAGGCCCACATCGCTGCCGTCCGCACCGATTTCCTGCAGGCCCTTTTCGTAAGGAACCTTGACGCTGGCGGTGAAGACGCTGTCGGGGAGGACCGATTGAGGAACTTCAGCCTGGGTCAGCTTTTTGGCCAGGTGGCAGTTGGCGCAAACAATCTTGCCGGTAGCTTCCCTGGGGCTGTCGTAGTTCTGTTGAGCCCAGAAGGGATATGCCCAGCTGGCAGCCGGAGCGATCAGCAGAGCCAGTCCGATGACCAGCGATCCAAGGAAAAGCGAGAGGTGACGACGCATGGGACGGTGAGGGGGATGCAGGCGTAGGGAAGGAAGAAATCAGGCCCACCAGGGCTTATCACCAGTTCGGAAGTCGGTCTCGGTCCACTGGCTCACGAACACGTTGTCGTTCTCCACGCTGACGTTCGCCAGGGCCAGGGAGAGAGGGGCAGGGCCACGGACCACTTTGCCGGTGGCGTCGTACTGACTGCCATGACAGGGGCACATGAACTTGTTGGCGCCGCTGTTCCAGGGAACAACGCAACCGAGGTGGGTGCAGATGGCGTTGATGCCGTAGCTGCCGATGGCGTCTTCGCCTTCAACGATCAAATAGGTGGGATCGCCTTTGAGGCCCTGCACCAGGCTGCGATCGCCCTCGGGGTGGCTGGAGAGCCAGCCGCTGGCTGTGATCGGGTTGCCCAGCTCATCCTTGGCGCTGGTGCCACCGCCACTGCCAGCGGCCTTGGGGGGGATGAAGTAATTCGCCACCGGGTAGAGGGCTCCCAGGGCCACACCGGTGACAGAGCCGAACGTCAGCAGATTCATGAACTGCCGACGACCCATTCCGGGCACATCGCTCGAGGAGAGTTGGGTCATGGCGGACGTTCATCCAGCTCGGATTGGCGACCATTATGGATGCTTAAGTGCCTGTCAAGCTTTGCAACGACAGGCGTCTACCTGCCCCTGCCGCCCCTGCTTCTGTGCTTGATATCGCCAACGCCGTGCCCGAGCCGCCGCTCAGTGTTGACGAGGTGATGGCCTGTCTACGCCAGCGCTGGCGGGCGACTTACGACCTTCAGCTGGTGGTTCGACGCCGTCGTTTGTACCTCCAGGTGATGTGGGCCTATCTCGAGCAACAGTCGTTCCCGATGGACCTTGAGGCCTATCGGCAGCATCTCGGTGAGGTGCTGGATGTTGTGAATCGTCTTGGTTTGGCGGGTGAGGTGCGCCAATGGCTCGGTTCCACCCGTGACAAACCCCGTCTTGGTAAGGCGTTGAGTCTTCCGCTGGAGGCGACAGGGCCGGAGGCGGAAACGCTGATCAAGGAGTTTCTGGTCTGAGGGATTCGGTCAGGGCCACCAGGCCGACGCCGATCAGGAACAGTGCCGTGATCGCTCCAGCCAGCAGCAGCATCGTGATCGGATCGGTGGATGGCGTAAGCACAGCTCCAGCCAGGGCTGAACCCAGCACAACCCAGCGCCAGGCCCCAAGCATCGGCCGCCAGCGCACCAGCCCCAGGGCCCCGAGGAGCAGTTGCAGAACAGGGAGCTGAAACGCCAGCCCGGTGGCCAGCATCAGCAGCAGAACAAAATCCAGATAACGCTCGATCGACCAGAGCGGCTCCACCACATCGGCGCCGTAGCTCACCAGAAAACGAAGGGCGGCTGGCACCAGGGCCCACCAGGCAAAGGCCAGGCCCGCCATGAACAGAACCGCGGAGCCGGCGACGGCAGGGGCGATCAGGCGTCGTTCGCGGATCGTCAGGCCCGGCAGCACAAAGGCCAGGATCTGAAACAGCACATAGGGCAGGGCCAGGGTGAGGCCGGCGTAGCCGGCCACCTTCAGCGAGACGAATAAAAACTCTCCCGGTGCCAGTTGAAGGAAATGAATTCCGCTTGCTGGCGCTTCCAGCAGTCGCACCAGAGGTTTAACCCCCAGCAGGCAGGTCAGCGCTGCAACAACAACGGCCAGCAAGCTGCGCAGAACCCGTTGACGCAGTTCCTCCAGGTGATCCACCAGAGGCATCTCCACCTCATTCGGCAGATCTGCATCGCCAGGTGCCCTCCCAATGCGAATGGGCGGTGGTGGCTGCAGAGCTGGGGGACCTTCGGGGCGCTCAGACACGGACGCAGGGCGGGCGGCGCAACAGGTCAGCCCGAATGTGGGCTCAGGCTAGGGGCAAGCAGCCGCTCTTCCGCGCCCTGGGGATCCCCCCAGCGGATTTCAGCTTGTCCATGGCGCACGGTGCCCGGGCCGGCACCGGGAATGCGCTGCAGCTGATCGGTGGGCACCATCACCACCGCCACCCGCGTGTTGCCCCGCGCGCGGCTGAAATAGGCCGCCAGATCCGTTGCCATCGCCAGGTCGGATTCCTCGGCCAGCCCGTTGGAGCTCTTCAACACCACGTGACTGCCTGGGCATTCCTGGGCGTGAAACCAGAGGTCACCACTGCGGGCCTGGCGCAGCGAGATCCAGTCGTTCTGGCGGTGATTCCGCCCCACCTGCACCTTGAGACCTCCGGGAGTGTTCAGTTCCAGCGGCTTGGGCTGGTCCCGTTGACGCTGCTGTCGCGTGCTGCGACGGCGTTCCTTGGGCTGTAACAGCTCATCAAGTTCCTCCCGCAGATCATTCAGGGCGGCGAGGCGCGCCGGGCCGTCCTGCCAGGTGGCGCCCAGTTGATCTTCGATGAAGGTTTCGCTCGCGTTGATCAGCTCAAGCCGTTGCTGATGGTGCTCCAGCCGCTGCTCAAGGATCGGGCGCGATCTCCGCAGTTTTTTGGCCCTGCGATAGAGCGACTGGGCTTCATCGACCTGGTCGCGGCTTGGGTTTCCGAGGCAGAGGAGAGCATCCGCCTGGCGTTGAAGAGCCTCGTGCCCTTCGGTGGCCTTCAGGCGCTGGTGTTGGTCCTGCTGGGCTGCCTGTTCTTTGCTGCGCCAACGCTCCAGGCGTTGACGCAGATCTTGGCTGACCCGTGCCAGGGCCCGTTGCTCTTGGGATTGCTGGTGCAGGGATCCCAGGGTGAGCGCCAGAGCGGGCTGTGGATGCACTTCACCCTGGGGAGACCCCCAGACCCGGTAACGACCGTCGTTCTCCACCACCAGGGCGAACTGCTCACGCTCGAGCTGGTCCAACCAGAGGGACCAGCGTTCAAACAGGTGGCACCAGTGGCGTGCATCCAGGCTGTCCACCGGGGTGTTCAGATGGTCGCCGGCGAGCTGTAGAGCAAGGGCTGGGCTGATCCCCTGATAGGTCTGCTGCAGGGCCTTGCGCAGGGCGATCGGAACGAGAGAGAGCCGCTCCTTCCAGCGTTCAAAGCCCTCCGTTGGATCCGGTGCCAACCCCTGCAGCATCGGGGGTGGGCTATAGGAATCACCTGTGGAGAGAGGGCGCACGCGGGACTGATGGTCCCGGACCTGTCGCCCCAGGGCAATGATCCGGCGCTGCTCATCCAGCAGCAGCAGGTTGCTGTGCCGTCCCATCAGCTCCAGCACGAGCACCCGCTGGATCGGTTCCCCAGGGCGTTGGGCAAACCGGAATTCCACCACCCGTTCAAAACCGCTCTGGTGGAGCTCCACCAGAGCCAGCTGGCGGAGGCTGTGTTGCAACTGTTGGGCGAAGGTGCTGCCGCTGCCGCTGCGCGGGGGAGGGTTGACCTCCACCAGCCGAGGGGCCTCGGCTTGCCAGCTCAGTTCCAGCCACACCATCCCCTTGAGGCTGCGGCATCCCAGTTGAATCGTTGCCGGGTCCGGTTGTTGGGCCTTCTCGAAGCGGCTGGGCACCAGCTTTGGGCGCAGATCCCAGAGCACCGCGCGCAGCGTGGTGAGATCCATTGGCTGCAGGCTGGTGGAGGCGATCACCTGGAGCACCGGGTGGGGCGTTGGGGCTTCCTACTCTGCTGACCCACGCAGACGCCGCGATGTCCACCAGTGGAAAGCTCACCTTGATCACCGGCCCCAGTGGAGTCGGCAAGGGAACGCTGGTGAACCAGCTGCTGGAACGGCACCCCCAGATCTGGCTGTCGGTGTCGGCCACCACCCGTTCTCCGCGCCAGGGTGAGCAGGACGGCATCAACTACTTCTTCCACAGCCGTGCGGGGTTTGAGGCCTTGGTGGAGCAGGGAGGTTTTCTCGAGTGGGCGGAATTCGCGGGGAATTGCTATGGCACCCCCCGAGGTCCTGTGGAAGAACAGATGGCGGCGGGGCGCCCCGTGCTTCTGGAGATTGAGTTGGAAGGTGCCCGCCAGGTGCGTCGCAGTTTTCCGGACGGTTTTCAGATTTTTCTGGCTCCCCCCAGCTTTGAAGAATTGGAGCGCCGGATCCGTGGGCGCGGAACCGATGCGGAGGATGCCATTCAGCGCCGCTTGACTCGCGCTCGAGAGGAGCTCGAAGCCCAACAGGAATTTGATGCTGTTGTGATCAATGACGATCTCGAAGCAGCGTTGAACCAGGTGGAGACGCTGATGGGGCTGGGATAACGCGGAGCTGCTTTTTCAACGCTGATCGTCGCAACCCTGACTTTCGCAATGGGGGCAGGCACAAAAAAAGGGAACCCGAAGGTTCCCTTGCCTCTAGAAAATCAACCCAGATTCACATCGGGTGGAAGAGAAGATCGGGGAAGAAGCGGTTCCACTCGATCAGGATTCCTGCGGTGGCGGTGAACCAAATGGCTGCAACCACTGGAGCTGCGGTCAGAAACTTGTTCATTGTTGAGGGAGCAATGGTTGAAGTCGTTTGAATCAGCGTGGTGAAACAGTCACCTTGCTGTCGTCTTCGAGCAGCTTGCCGCTGGTGAATTCACCGAAGGCAGCCAGAGGCCAGGTGGCAGCAGCCAGAAGGCTCTTGATGGCGATGCTGCGATCGATGAAGATTTCGTACTGGGCAGCATTCTTGCCACGAGTTGCTTTCAGGTACTCACGACCGGCCCAGCCAATGCAGCCGGCGACGTACAGGAACATGATTCCGGGATACACAAAATCACCGGCGTGGCTCCAGCGGCCATCGACGATCAGGTGAGGAAGGCCATCCTCACCACAGGAGGCCTGGCTGTACATCTCGAAGCGAGCTTTGGCCTGAGGCGTGGTGGCAGCGGCAGCACGCTGCTGGAAGCGGGCGCTTTCTGAGCAGGGGGTGAGGCCAGCCACATCCGCCTTGGCGACGGGGGCGAAGCCGAACACCAGGAGTGCTGAAAGCACGACGGCGAAGAGACGACGCATCGGAACAATTCCTCTGAACGGTGCCCCGAAAGGGCAAGATGTCACAAGTCGGACAGTAGGGGAGGCGCATCGCTTCGATGCATGTAGTGCTTGCCCTCGAAACAAGTTGTGACGAGTCCGCTGCAGCGGTCCTGCGCCGTCACGCGGATGGGCGAATTGACGTTCTGGCGTCGCGGATTGCATCTCAGGTTGAAGAGCATGCCCGTTGGGGTGGTGTTGTGCCTGAAATCGCTTCGCGCCGCCACGTTGAGGCCCTGCCGGGGTTGGTGGAGGCCGTTGTTGACGAGGCGGGTGTCGCTCTGGGGCAGCTGGATGCCATCGCGGCCACGATCACTCCAGGTCTGGCCGGGGCTCTGATGGTGGCCTCGGTGACGGGCCGCACCCTTGCTGCTCTGCATCAGCGCCCCTTTCTCGGTGTTCATCACCTGGAGGGCCATCTGGCTTCGGTGATGCTTGGAGATGCCCCACCGAAGGCTCCTTATCTGGTGTTGCTTGTGAGCGGGGGCCACACGGAGCTGATCCTGGTGGCTGACGACGGCGGGATGACGCGGCTCGGCCGAAGCCATGACGATGCCGCTGGAGAAGCTTTCGACAAGGTGGCCCGCCTGCTTGGTCTGGGATACCCCGGAGGCCCTGCCATCCAGGCTGTAGCCGAAACGGGTGATGCAACGCGCTTTCGCCTGCCCAAGGGGCGGATTTCATTGCCGGGCGGCGGTTTTCACCCCTACGACTTTTCCTTCAGTGGTCTGAAGACCGCCATGCTCCGCACTGTGGAAACTTTGCGGCAAAACCCTGATCCGCTGCCTCTTGCCGACCTGGCGGCCAGTTTTGAACAGGTGGTGGCCGATGTTTTGGTGCAGCGCAGTCTTCGCTGTGCTGAAGACCATGGTGTTCAGCAACTGGTGATGGTTGGGGGCGTCGCAGCGAACCGTCGCTTGCGCCAGAGCATGCTCCAACAGGGGAAGCAGCGGGGCATAGCGGTCTCCATCGCTCCCCTGGCCTTCTGCACCGACAACGCCGCCATGATCGGAGCTGCGGCCCTGCTGCGTCTGGGCCAGAACACGGAATGCACGTCTCTTGAATCCGGGGTTGCAGCTCGCTGGCCCTTGGATCAGGCCAATGCGCTTTACACACCAGACCCACCTTTTTAGGAAGCCTTTAGGCTTGAAGGGCGCTGCTCGGTCTCTGCGTGGTGGACCAACCGGAAACCAGGTCAGATGCTCCGGAACCCGTGGAGGCTGATGAGCTGAACGCCTGGAAGCGTGGCTTCACTCCACAGGCCGAAATCTGGAACGGCCGTTTGGCGATGATCGGCCTCTCCGCAGGGATCGCTGTTGTTCTTTTGGTGCGTGTGTTCAGCGGTGGCTGATCAGCTTCGGCCCCGCAGGGCCTGAGCCAGTTCGTTGGGTTTGAGGCTGACGGCAACCGCTTGATCACCGTCAATGCGACCCGACTCCACCAGGGCCAGCAGCGATTGATTGGTGGTCACCATCCCATCGAATCCGCTGCGCTCCATGATCTCCTCCACCTCATCGAGAGCCCCCCGCTGGATGTAGTCCTTGCAGGCGTCGGTGTTGATCAGGATGTCGTGAAACGCAGCCCGTTTTGCATCTGTTGTCTTGATCAATCCCTGGGCGATCACCCCCAGCAGCGATTCGGACAACGAACGGCGAACACTCTCCTGCTCTTCAGGCGGATACATGCCGAGAACCCGTTCCACGGTCTTCACCGCTGAATTGGTGTGCAGCGTTCCGAACACCAGGTGGCCGGTCTGGGCCGCTTCCAGGGCCGTGGAAAGGGTTTCCTGATCCCGGATTTCGCCCACCAGAATCACATCTGGGTCTTCCCGCAGAGCAGCCCTCAGGGCGTTGTGGAATCTGAGGGTGTGCAACCCCACTTCCCGGTGCCGAATGAGGGACTTGCGGCTCTCGTGCACGAACTCGACGGGATCCTCGATCGTGAGGATGTGGCGTGCCTCGTTGCGGTTGATCCAATCGATCATGGCCGCCAGGGTTGTGCTTTTGCCGGAGCCTGTCGGACCGGTCACCAGGATCAGTCCCTTCGGACGGGCCGCGAGGCTCTCCAGCACGCTGGGGAGATTCAGCTGCTCCATGGTGAGGATCGTCTGCGGAATCAGGCGCAGCACCATCGCCGGGCCCCGCAGGGAATCCATCAGGTTGATGCGCACGCGCACGAAGGGGAAGGCATGGGAGCCGTCAAATTCCTTGTCGCGGTTGAAGCCATCGATCTGCTGTGGCGTCAGGATTTCCTGGAGCCATCCCTGAAAGACCTCGGCGCGGGTGACCGGCCAATCCGTGCCCTGCATGTCTCCCCGGGCCCGGTAGCGCGGCACTTCCCCAACCCCCAGGTGGACATCGGAATGGCCGGCATCATGGGCGATGCGCACGATCTCTTCGAGGCTTGGAGAGCCATCTGCAGCGGATCGGGGTGCCGGGTTGTGACCCTCCCGAAGTCCTTCTGGGCTACGGGATGCGGTTGGGCGCGGCGGGAAGCTGGGGGGGAAAACCGGCTGAGCCACATTGATGGCAAGGGATCTGTTTTCAGGATCGTCTCGATGCTGGAACTGGCAAGGATTTCTCACTGTTCTCTCCGGGTTAACGCCCGTAAACTCCAGCGGTCCGTCTGGATGGAATGGCTGAACAGCCCCGCGTCACGATCGTTCTGGGAACGCGTCCGGAGGCGATCAAGCTGGCTCCGGTCATCCGGACGTTCCAAGCCTGTGATGCATTGCAGACCCGTGTCGTCCTGACCGGTCAGCACCGCGAAATGGTGGGCCAGGTGATGGATCTGTTCCATCTCCAGGCGGATCAGGATCTCAATCTGATGGCACCCCGTCAGACCCTGACCCATGTCACCTGTGCTGCGCTGCAGGGGCTGCGGGAAGACTTTCAGGCTTACCCCACGCAGTTGGTTCTGGTGCAGGGCGACACCACCACGGCGTTTGCAGCTGGTTTGGCTGCGTTTTACGAGCAGATCCCGGTTGGTCATGTGGAGGCCGGCCTGCGCACTGACAATCTTCTGGATCCCTTCCCCGAAGAAGCCAACCGTCGGCTCCTTTCCCAGATCGCAACCCTTCATTTCGCGCCGACGCTCAAGGCCGAATCCAACCTGAAAGCATCCGGGGTGGTCGGGGAGATCGCCGTGACCGGCAACACCGTGATCGATGCCTTGTTGTTGATGGCGGAATCGGCCCCGGATGTTCAGTTTGATGGCCTCAACTGGGATCAACAGAGGGTGATCCTCGCCACGGTGCATCGCCGTGAAAACTGGGGTGAGCGGCTGCACGACATCGCTGCAGGAATGCTGCAGGTGCTTGAGCGCTACCCCGACACGGCGCTTCTGCTGCCGATGCACCGCAACCCGACGGTGCGTGAACCGCTGCAGTCCCTGCTTGGGAGCCATCCCCGTGTCGTTCTGACCGAACCTCTGGACTACGACCGTCTCGTTGCAGCGATGAAAGGTTGCTGCCTGTTGCTCACCGATTCCGGTGGTCTCCAGGAGGAGGCCCCTGCGCTCGGCAAACCCGTGCTGGTTCTGCGGCGAACCACAGAGCGGCCGGAGGCCGTTGATGCGGGCACCGCCCGGCTGGTGGGCACCGATCCCGATGTGATCCTGGAGGAGACCTCGCGGCTGCTTGGGGATGCCACGGCCTATCAAGAGATGTCCCGCGCCGTTAACCCCTTCGGCGATGGTCACGCCAGCGAACGCATCCTTGAACGCTGTCGGCGACAGCTCGGGGTCTGAAGCGTCCCTCAGCAGCGATGGCTGTTACCGCTGGTGGCTGCGGCGCTGCCTGGGTGCCGGCGAAGGGTGCCTCCTTTTCGTGGGTCTGAATCCCTCGAGAGCTGATGGCCAGCGTGATGATCCGACCCTGCGCCGTTTGATCGGCTTCGCCTGGCAATGGGGATATCGGGAGTTGCTGGTGCTGAATCTGTTCGCCCGGATGTCGCCGTCTCCGGCGGCGCTGCTGCGGGTGAAGGACCCCATCGGTGAGCAGAACGACGCGATCTTGAACCGCTGGTTCAACTACTGGTCCCGAACATCTGGGGTTGATCTCTGGTGTGGATGGGGGGCGAATGGGGCGCGATGGGACCGGGCTCAGCTGGTTCTTGGGACCATTCAGCGTTTGCTGCCGCACCGCCGACGCTCCGTTCCCGACTCGCCGCATCCTCTGATGCTGGGGCAGACGGCCTCGGGGCAACCGCGCCATCCGCTTTATGCCCCGCGTAACGCCTGTCTTCGCCCTCTTCTCTGGGCAGACCCGGAACCGATCCGTCATCCTGTGGGGACCGTGATGGATGTCTTTCCGCGCTGATGTCCCGTACGCCCCGCCGCTACGCCGTCCATCTCCACCTTGTGGGAGGGCAAACCGAACGGGTGTTTTTTCCGAAACTCGAGACCTTCCAGGAGTGGTACCAAGGGTTGGTCAATGCCGAGAACCAGGGCGGTTTCGTCAACGTTCCCCTCAGTGATCTGGAGGGCGAGTATCTGGTCGTACGCCCCCAAGCGGTGATCGGCGTGCGCGTGGAACCTCAGTTTTCCTCTGTCGATGACGCCTGAGCGTCTGGGCCTCCTCTGGGGCGTCACGGTTTCCTCGGGTGCTGCAGCCCGTTTTCTGGCGGCCAAGTCGGAATTTCCTGGGGTGGTGTTGCTGCTCCTGTCGGGGTTGCTGATCGGTCGCTCTGGTCTGGGTTGGGTGGAACCTCTTGATCTCGGCTCCGGGCTGGGAACCGTGGTGGGTCTTCTTGTCAGCCTGGTGCTGTTCGATGGCGGACTGAATCTGCGTCTGCCTGGAGACACGATCAAGGCCACGGTGCAGCGCATCGCAGCCCTGCGTCTGTTGATCTCCCTGGGAGGCGGTCTGTTGGCGGCCCACTGGCTTGCGGGCCTCAGCTGGTCGCTTGCGGCTGTGTTCAGTGCCATCGTGCTGGCCACGGGGCCAACGGTGGTCACACCCCTGGTGCGTCAAATACGGCTCGCACCTCCTCTGGGCGAAGTCCTGGAGGCTGAGGGACTGGTGCTTGAGCCCATCGGCGCCGTTTTAGCCCTGCTGCTGTTGGAGCTTGTCCTTGGCAACCTGCATGGCTGGCGGGAGGTGATGCTCGGCCTGTTGTATCGATTGGGCGGTGGTGTGCTGATTGGCGCGAGCGTCGGCTGGCTGCTGTCAGAGCTGTTGCGACGGCTCAAACCCGATCAGTTGAAGGGGCTCCCGCTTCAGCTCAGTCTGGGTTTGCTGTTCCTGATGTATGGCGTCAGTGAATGGCTGCTGCCGGAATCCGCCCTGCCTGCTTCGGTGGCGGCGGGAATCGTTGTCGGTCGACGTCCAGGCCCCCACACCGCTGAATTGGATGGTTTGATTCAGGAACTGGCGCAGTTGGCGATCACGATGCTGTTTCCATTGCTGGCTGCTGACGTCTCCTGGGCTGAACTCAGTCCGCTGGGTTGGGGCGGCATCCTCTGCGTGCTGTCGTTGATGCTCGTGGTGCGTCCGATCGGCGTGGGTCTAGCCACCATTGGGTTGCCCTACAAGCTTGAACAACGACTGTTTCTGGGATGGCTCGCTCCGCGAGGCATCGTCACCGCAGCGGTGGCCTCTCTCTTCGCGATTCGCTTGGAGCAGGCCGGCATCCTGGGGGCAGGACGCCTTCAGGGGTTGGTGTTCCTCACCATCCTGATGACCGTTGGTCTTCAGGGCCTCACGGCCCAGCCCTTGGCTCAGGCTCTTGGCTTGGTCAAAGCCGAGGATGACGAGCCTGACTCAGCCGAGGCAGCGGCGCAGACGCGGCAGGTCCTCACCGATTCTGGCCAGCAATGACCAGGTGGTGATCAGATCGGGGCCTTGAAGACGCCCCAGCAGAGCGGCGCGCAGTGACTTCATCACAACCCCTTTCTTCACACCGGCTGCTTTGGCGGAATCCCCCAGCCAAGCCTTGGCTTGATCAACGTCGCTGCCGTCCCAAGGGTTGTTCTCGAGCCGCTGAAGCAGGTCCGCAATGGCCGTTTTGGCTCCGTCGATCGCGAGTTGCTCGAGGGCATCATCCTGGAGCTCCGGACGATCAAAGAACGGTTCCGCCTGATCGACGCCATCTTTGAGCAGGGTGAGGGATGGTCCCAGCAAGGAGCAGAGGTCCAGGCACCAGCTCTTGTCGCTGGGGGGGGTCCAACCGCGTTCGGTCCACAGCGGCGTCAGTTCCTCCAGAAGATGGTCTGCCGTCCAGCCGTGCAGAACCTGGGCATTCAGCCAGTTGAGCTTGTCCCAGTCGAAACGCGCCCCGGCTTTGTTGACGCGGTCGAAACCAAAAACGGCTGCGGCCTCACGCAAGCTGAACCGTTCCTCCATGCCCTCCGGTACGGACCACCCCAACAAGGTCATGTAGTTGGCGATGGCGTCAGGGGTGTAGCCCATGGCGCGGAAGTCGTTGATGGAGGTCACCCCATCCCGTTTTGAGAGCTTGCGCCCCTCGGCATTGAGGATGAGAGGCGCGTGGGCAAAGGTCGGCAAGGGCAGGCCCAGCGCTTCGTAGAGGAGCAGTTGCTTGGCGGTGTTGGCAATGTGATCTTCACCGCGGATCACATGGGTGATGTCCATCGCGGCGTCATCCACCACCACAACAAGGTTGTAGAGGGGGTCGCCGATTTGATCCGCCGGGGCGCGACGGGCAATCACCATGTCTCCGCCAAGGTCTGAGCCTCGCCAGCTCATGGCGCCACGCACCAGATCATTCCAGCGAATTTCGGCAGCGTCATCGATGCGAAAGCGAATCACCGCTTCACGGCCTTCTGCCTGAAACGCGTGCTCTTGCTCGGGGGTCAGAGACCTGTGGCGGTTGTCGTAGCGCGGGGCTTGATTGGCCGCTTTCTGCGCATCGCGCATGGCCGTGAGTTCCGTTTCGCTGGCGTAGCAGCGGTAGGCCAGTCCCCGATCGAGCAGGGTCTGTATGGCATCACGGTGCTGACCCACCCGTTCGCTCTGGATGACGGGTTCCTCGTCCCAATCGATCCCGAGCCACTGCAGGCCTTCGAGAATGTTCTGGGTGTACTCGGGCTTGGACCGCTCCTTGTCGGTGTCTTCAATGCGCAGCACGAACGCGCCTTGCTCGCGTTTGGCGTAGAGCCAATTGAAAACAGCGGTTCGCGCCGTTCCAATATGGAGCGTGCCCGTCGGGCTGGGGGCCAATCGAACGCGCACCATCGTGGCTTTTGGTGGTGAGAACGGGACCGACGGGATTCGAACCCGCAACTTCCGCCGTGACAGGGCGGTGCTCTAACCGGTTGAACTACGGTCCCAGATCTGATTCAGAACTCGCGAGACGCGCTCCGAAGAATCTGATCTGTGTCGCTTGTGCGACCAGATCAGTATCAACTGTCGCCCTGCCCTCCGTCAACAACTGAGCCATGGATCAGCCTGGTTTTGTCATCCAGGCGCCGCCATAAAAAAATCCCGACGACAGAGTCGCCGGGACACGAGGGAAAACATCGGCTCAACGCCGAATGACCATCAATTCAGGGACGGAATCCTGCAGGTTCGATGAGCCGAACCTGATTGCCGCGGGCTGTGAATTCACGCCCTTGATCACTCTGAACGACCACACGGCCGCCGGACTTGACGCGTATCACTCGGGCACGGACCCAGCCGAGGGCGGCTGACTCCAACACCTTCACAACATCACCAGGTTGAAGATCCAACTCCATGCTCAGAACCGGGAAACTGCACGAGGGGGACATCGGACGCGCCGTGGAGGACTCGAACCCCCGACATCAGGTTTTGGAGACCTGCGTTCTACCAACTGAACTAACGGCGCAAGGCGATGTACCCCTCAGCCAACGTTGAAGTTGGCAACTAATTGAACGAGGTCGAAACCTCAGCGATCGAAGCGCTGCTTCACGCGGGTGGCCTTGCCCACCCGTTCCCGCAGATAGAAAAGCTTCGCCCTGCGCACTTTACCGCGCCGTTCCACCTTGATGGAAGCCACCTGGGGGCTGTGCAGCATGAACACCCGCTCAACGCCGATGCCCTGGAAAATCCGGCGCACGGTGATGGTCTGGTTAAGGCCACCATGGCGCTTGGAAATCACCACGCCTTCGTAGGGCTGAACACGCTCCTTGTTGCCCTCGCTGATGCGAACACCAACGCGCACGGTGTCGCCCACATAGATCTCAGGGAGATCATCCTTCTGCTGAGACGACTCAAAGGAGCGAATCAGAGCTTCAGGGCTCAGTTTCTTGGCAGGGGCACCGGAAGCATTGCTGGCTTTCGCCGCTGCTTCAGGTGCTGTTTCCACAGCCGTTTCGGTGTTGTCGTCGGTCACCGCTGTGTCCTTCGAATCGGCTGCCATCCCAGCTCCGCGTTGAATCGCCAAACTATGAGTGTACCTTTCGACGCCATCGCTCCATCAGTAGCCCTATGCCTGTGATCAGCATCCACAGCAGGCCGATGGCGTTGAGAAGAACGACGACCGGTTCCAGGGTGGAACCAAGCCATTCCCCCTCGTGCACGACCATTAACCAGTGAACCTGGTCTCGGCTGGCTCCGAACCAGTCCCGGGCCAGGCGGTAACTGACACCGGAGAACACCGTCACCAACAAAGGCGCCAGAACGAAGGGTGCAACGCTTCGATGCAGTTCCCGCAAGCGCGCAAGCAGCGACATGACCGGCATCAATTCGGTTGCTGTTGATAGCGTGACGGATATTGGGCTGAGCCATGAATCTCTTTGCTGATCTTCTGGCATCCACCCAGGCAGCGCAGGGGCAAGTGACGGCGACGGGCCCGCGCATTCAGAAGCGTCGCGGCGTTGAGATCAAATCAGCCCGTGAAGTGAAGATCATGCGCCAGGCCAGCCACATTGTCGCCACCGTGCTGCGGGAGGTGATGGGAATGGTGGAGCCCGGCCAGACGACGGGAGATATTGATGCCTATGCGGAAAAACGCATTCGAGAGATGGGGGCGACCCCAAGTTTCAAGGGCTATCACGGTTTTCCGGCGAGCATCTGCGCCAGCATCAACAACGAAGTGGTGCATGGCATCCCCAGTCCGAAGCGTGTGATCCGCCAGGGCGATCTGCTGAAGGTGGATACCGGCGCCTATTTCGAGGGCTACCACGGCGACAGCTGCATCACGATCTGCGTGGGAGATGCACCGCAGGAAGCACAGACTTTGAGCCGTGTTGCCAAGGAAGCCTTGATGGCTGGTCTGAGCCAGGTCAAAGCGGGCAACACCCTGTTGGATATCGCTGGAGCCGTTGAAGACCACGTCAAGACCAACGGGTTCAGTGTTGTGGAGGATTACACCGGCCACGGTGTCGGCCGGAACCTGCACGAAGAACCTTCCGTGTTCAATTTCCGCACCGACGAGCTCCCCAACGTCACCCTGCGTCCTGGCATGACCCTGGCGATTGAGCCCATCCTCAATGCCGGCAGCAAGGCCTGCCGCACCTTGCGGGATCAGTGGACTGTCGTGACTCGCGACGGCTCTCTCTCGGCACAGTGGGAGCACACCGTTCTGGTGACCAGTGATGGATGCGAGATCCTTACCGATCGGGGCGACTGAGGATCCGGCTGTAGATCCGCCGTCCAAGCTCGGTCAGAGGCATCAAGACATATGTCAGTGGGTTTGGTGTCACGATCACCAGGCGAAATCCCCAGCTCGCCTGGCGAAGCACTTGGCTTGCGACGAAATCGGCGCCCATCACCCCAATCGGATTGAGCGATGAGCGAAAGGGGCCGAGCACCAGCTTGCGCAGGATCAGGGCTTCTCGTCCGGTGGCATCAAGCACCGCACCGCGGATGCTCACCAGTTGCCCCAGCATTCGCTTGGTCAGTTCATACACGGGGCTGACGGCAGGCTGAATTTCAGCCTCTGAGGTGTTGATCCACACCTCCCTCGGATCAGCCTGCGGCGATGCTCTGCTGATGGCCTCAAATCGCTGCATCAGCCTCCAGCTGCTCAAGGTGTTGATCTCCAGCGCCTGATTGATCACTTCAGGGCTTTGGACGCCTTGAGGATTGATCCCGTGGTTCAGCACCAGAACATCGAGCTCCTCCAGATCGGCGTCCAAGCTGGCTTCGTCTCCGCAGCTCCAGCTCACCCAACGGTGTGGGCCGTCCGCTTGCTCTGGAGGTATGGATCCGTGGGTGAAACCGACGACGTGGGCGCCTGCGGAACGGAAGCAACGGGCCAGGGCTGCGCCGAGGGCTCCACGAGCGCCTGTGATGCCGATCCGTTTGCCGAGAAAGGGGGACTGGGCCATGGGGCCAGCTTGGGGCATCCTTGAAACGAGCGGAGCACGAATCAAGCACCAGCTGTGTCAGATGCCGCCCAACTGGTTCTGTTCGCTCCCTACTGCGGTGGCGTCAGTCGCGAGCAGGATCTATCCGCAGCCCTGCAAATCCTGGGGCGGGGTGCACTGCAGGGGCGGCGTCCGGTGGCCGGAAGCGATGGACACCCCTACGAACTCCGCTGGAATGGGGTCGCTGCACCGATGGAGAGGCTGGACTGTCAGCTTCGTTTTCCCGGTCATCCCGAGGGAGATTTTGATTTCGCCGTCACCACCCATCAGCTGGTGGTCTGGTTGATGGATTGTTCCCATCTGCAGCCATCGGAGCCCGATTTGCCCAATGGGTTCTGGCAGTGGTTGTTGATCGAGCGCGGAGATGCTTCTGAACAGGCCTAGATTCAGTGGTGTCAGGCATCACCTCCATGGGAACGACACTGTTGATCGGATCGTGTGAGCCGTTCAGTGGGAAGTCGGCCCTTGTTCTTGGAATTGCCCAGCAGCTCGCCCGTGCCGGACAGCAGATCAGGTTCGGAAAGCCCCTGGCCACAAGCCTGGACTGGGATCCGAACCAGGGTCCGTTGCCTCAACCACTTATCGACGACGACGTTCGCTTTGTTGGTGAAACGCTGAATCTGCCGCCTGAGCGTTTGATTCCCTCGATGCATCTGCTGTCGCCGACAACAGCTGCCCAGCGTCTTGGCCAGGGCGAGTTGGACGCTGGCCAAGGTTTCGCGGAGCTGCGCCAGCGCATTCAGGCTGATGAAGGACTCACACTCTTGGAATGTGCGGGAAGCCTCCAGGAGGGATTGCTGTACGGCCTCAGCCTTCCGCAACTGGCCACAGGTCTTGATGCCAAGGTCGTTCTGGTGCACCTCTGGCAGGACAGCCGCAGTGTGGATGCGCTGCTGGCGGCTAAGCAGACCCTGGGTGACCGTCTGGTTGGAGTGGTGCTGAACGCCGTCACTCCAGAAGAGGTCGACAGCTTGGAGCGACAGGTGGTTCCTGCCTTGCAGGGCCTGGGCTTGCAGGTGTTTGGCGTTATGCCCCGCTCTCCTTTGCTGCGCAGCGTCACCGTCGGAGAGTTGGTGCGGCGCCTCAATGCCCGGGTGATCTGTTGCCAGGAACGGCAGGAACTGCTGGTGGAAACCCTGAGCATCGGCGCGATGAATGTGAATTCCGCCATGGAGTTCTTCCGCAAACGACGCAACATGGCTGTTGTGACGGGAGCTGATCGCACCGACATCCAGTTGGCCGCCCTTGAGGCTTCAACCCAATGTTTGATTCTCACTGGGGCTGGGGAACCTCTACCTCAATTGATCAATCGCGCCGAAGAATTGGATGTGCCCTTGCTCAAGGTGGAGCACGACACCCTGGCCACGGTGGGGGTGATTGAGCAGGCCTTCGGCCATGTGCGCCTGCATGAAGCCGTGAAGGCCACCTACGCCTTCCGTCTTGTGGAGGAGCATTGCAAGCTTGATCAGCTCTTCAATGCATTGAATCTGACGGTTCAGCACGCTTGATGGTTGCTAACTTCCGATGAAATCAGGCGGCAAGTTTTCCTTGGGTCAGTCACTGGATCTGCCGGCTCTTGATCGGGTTGACACGCTTGCACAGGAACTCGCTCTGCTGCAGGACAAAAGCCAACGAAGGATCGCCATTCTCGGTAGCCGCCATGTGCCCGTTGTGGCGGTTCACCTGATCGAATTGGTGGCTCGCTCATTGGTGCAGGAAGGCCATTCTCTGATCACATCCGGATCTCAGGGGGTGAATGCAGCAGTGATTCGCGGGTGTCTTGAGGTGGATCCCTCCAAGCTCACTGTGCTTTTGCCCCAGAGCCTCGATCGGCAGGTTCCTGAAATCCGAGATCTCCTGGATCGGGTGTTGCACCTTGTAGACAAGCCTGAGCAGGACGATCTGCCCTTGCCGATGGCCAGCAGTTTGTGCAATCAAGAGATCATCAACCGCTGTGATCAGTTGATCTGTCTCGCATTTCACGACAGTGAAACCCTGCTGGCGAGTGCACGAACCGCTGAGGACATGGGGAAGGTGGTGAGCCTTCTGTATTTCGACTGATCAGCCGGCGGCGCTGATCACGGCCCGCAGTCCCTCCACGTAGCAGATGCCAACGGCCGTCACCCCCGTAGCCCAGCAGAGTCCCCTCAGGGGTGGGACGTTGCCGACATAGGCGAACAGATAAACAAATCGGATGCCTGGCCAGATCCACGCTGCTGCGATGGCCGTGGGGCTGCTGACTCCGCTAATCAGACACAACAGCATGGCTGGTGCCCCCAGGGTTAGTGCTTCCCAGCTGTTCTCCTGTGCCCACACGGCGCGCTGCCCGAAGGCGGGCAGCCGTTCAAACATCGCCCGAGGCGCCTGAAGATCCGCCATGGTGAAGTCGGCTTTGGCTCGTCCGGCCCCGGTGAGCACGATGCTCACCATGACGACGGCTCCCATCAGGCAAAGGGCCCAGGCAAACGCAGGGGTCATGACATCCAATCAATCCCCGGGACCCTAACGGGCTTGGGTGGACAGCACCCTGCTGGAGATCGACGGGTTTCTAAACTGGAGGATCGACAGGTTTGCGACATGGCCAGCACTTATTCCTTCGATGTGGTCTCTGACTTTGATCGTCAGGAGCTGGTGAACACCCTTGATCAGGTTCGTCGTGATGTTGGCAACCGTTATGACCTCAAGGATTCCGGCACCGAGATCGATCTTGAGGAAACGGAGCTGGTGATCACCACGGCCAGTGATATGACGCTTCAGGCGGTGGAGGATGTGCTGCGAACCAAAGCGACCAAACGCAATCTCTCCCTCAAGATTTTCGATTTTCAAACACCTGAAACCGTCGGAGGCAACCGGGTGAAGCAGGTGGTGAAGCTGCGTAAGGGCCTCAGTCAGGAGATTTCGAAGAAGTTGAGCAAGATGGTGCGCGATGAGCTCAAAAAGGTGACGGTGGCAATCCAGGGTGAAAGTGTGCGGATCACCGGCAAGAGCAAAGATGATCTACAAGCCGCGATTCAGCTCGTTAAGAGTAAGGAGGATGATCTTGATGTTCCTCTGCAGTTTGAGAACTATCGCTGATTAAAAGAAAGACTGGTCGGTGATCAACAACGAGTTTTGAAATTCTCCGGCAGGATTTTCAGTCTCGTCGCTCATGGTTGGCACGTTTTTTCGCTGAGGGGCGACGTTTAAGTGCTGTGGTCCCGGGCCCGTCGAGCATCGATGATCTTCGCCAGTTCCAGCACATAGCCGGCGGTGCACCAGCGCCCATGGCTGCGGGATCGGTTTTCAGCGTCCGAACGGATTTCAGCGGTCTCGGCCATCACGAGATCCAGCTCGTCCTGTGGCAGGTCATAGAGCTCCTGTAATTCCAGTTCCCGGTTGAGCAAATGGCTGCGAAACCATTTGCGGTTTTGTTCATGGGGCGGGATGTCTCGGCTCAAGGGGCATCACAGCGTGGATGTGTCATTCTCCGGCTATGCAGGTACTGAGCTGGGTCCAATTCGATCAGGCGGTGCAGCAGTTGGCTTCACGCTTTGCCGGTTCTGCGGTGACCGGCGTTTATGGGGTCCCCCGTGGGGGCCTGTGCCTTGCTGTAGCACTCAGCCATGCCATCGATCGCCCCTTGCTCTCAGCACCTGAGCCATCAGCCCTGATTGTGGATGATGTCTATGAAACCGGACGCACCTTGCAGGCGTTGAAGGCTGAGGTGCCGCAGGCGTCCTTTGCGGTTTGGGTCAGCAAGGTGCGTCCTGATTGGTGGGTGACAGCCGAGGTTGCCGCGTCGTCGGAATGGCTGGTGTTTCCTTGGGAGAACCTTGAACAGGCCCGTGCCGATGAGCAGGCGTACCGCGCCTCCCGGGGCCTGTGATGAACAACAGCACGCGCACGATTTATCTGGCCTCCCCTTATGGCTTCTCGGAGCAATGGAAGCGGCTGTTGTTGCCGGAGTTCATCGGGGCATTGGAAGCCCTGGGATTGGAGGTCTGGGAGCCCTTTGCTCGCAATGGTCAGGTGAATCTGGCGGAACCGGGATGGGCCTATCGCGTCGCGCAGCGGGATCTGCAGGATGTGCGTGATGCCGATGCGCTGTTCGCCATCGTGAATGGAACGCCTCCCGATGAGGGGGTCATGGTGGAACTTGGTGCCGCCATTGCCCTGGGTAAACCCACCTTCCTGTTTCGGGATGATTTCCGCAGGTGCACCGATTCCGAGCAGTATCCGCTCAACCTGATGGTGTTTGCCGGTCTCCCTGAGCGGGAGTGGCAGAAGTACGTCTACAGGGATGTGTCTCACATCACTGATCCCGACAAAGCCTTGGCCTGTTGGGCGCGATCCTGATGTTCGGTTGAAACGTGGTTTGTTGATGCTGCTCGCTCTTGGATGAGCGCTTCAGGGCTGTGATGGTGTTGATCAGTTGATGTTTGGTTGCCTCAGTTCAAAGGGAGCAGGAAGAAGTTGCTCGAGTTGCCTTGTGCCCACACCATCGATGCTCACCTTGGCCTTGCTTGGCAGCAGTTCTTGCATCACCTGACGGCA
Organism: Synechococcus sp. MU1651; assembly: GCF_023630635.1. NCBI lineage: Bacteria > Bacillati > Cyanobacteriota > Cyanophyceae > Synechococcales > Synechococcaceae > Synechococcus > Synechococcus sp. MU1651. Next base: position 87,525 of record NZ_JAKUHJ010000004.1, on the reverse strand, counting down.
GGCGCCGCATGGCATCCGGGATCCAGTGGCTGCATCGCTCGTGGCATCGATGCAGCTCACGGCCAGTTCAATCGGTTGTTTGCCCTGGCTGATCGCCGTGAAAAGGGCGACCCGCTCTGCGCAGATGCTCAGGCCCTAACTGGCATTTTCCACATTGCAACCGTCGATCAAAGTGCCGTCATCACACCGCACTGCGGCCCCCACGCGGAAGTTCGAGTAGGGGCAATGGGCACGTTCGGCAGCCCGGCGCGCTTGCACCAGTAAAGACTCAGCGTTGTTCTTGGCAGGAGCCATGGGCCGTTTCCAAAAGGCTGCTCAGGGTTTTTGTCCCAGCCGATTGGGTCAGCCGGGATTGCTGGCTGAGTTCGAATCCCTTTTGAACATCAATGACTAGATCTCCGCTCACAGCGACACGACTCTCCTTGGCAGGACCGCTGGAGGCGTCGGAGTTATTGAATGTGAGCGCTCCTAAAGGGGCTTCGTAGGACCAGTGATAGGTCATGCGAGAGCCCGCGATCTGTTCAACACCGGAACTGCTGAAGCGCTCCACCAGGGGGGTGAGTCTGCTGTCGATCACCGTGCGAGGTTCAATCGCAGGGTTCTCACCCCGCTCAACTCGAAACTGTTGCTGCTTGAGTTGTCGAATGCCTGCAATTGGATGGCCAGACCACCTGGCCTCCACGGTCTGAATGGTGCAGACCAGTGGAGGTGGAGGTGGTGCTGAGGCCAGCACGGACTGATCAGGCCACAGCCGCGAAGCTTTCGCGGAAGGCGTTAATCGTCGCTTCGATGTCGGCGTCGGAGTGAGCCAGGGACGTGAAACCGGCTTCGAACGCTGATGGTGCGAGGTAGATGCCCCGCTCGAGCATGGCCCGGTGGAGTTTGCCGAAGCGTTCCGAATCCGTGCTCTTGGCTTCTTCGAAGTTGCGCACGGGGCCTTCGCAGAGGAAGAAGCCGAACATGGCGCTGACGCTGGCCGCTGTGATCGGCATGCCAGCGGATTGGGCGGCGTCCTTGATGCCCGCCACAAGCTTCTGGGTTGTGGCCGTCAGCTTCTCGTAGGTGCCGGGCTGCTTGAGCAGTTCCAGGGTCTTGATGCCGGCGGTCATCGCCAGGGGGTTTCCACTGAGGGTTCCGGCCTGATACATGGGGCCAGCCGGGGCCACCATTCCCATGATGTCGGCGCGGCCGCCGTAGGCGCCCACGGGAAGTCCGCCACCGATCACCTTGCCCATGGTCGTGAGGTCTGGGGTGACGCCGAAATGCGCTTGGGCACCGCCGTAGCTGATCCGGAAGCCGGTCATCACCTCGTCAAACACCAGCAGAGCGCCGTGCTCTTTGGTGAGTTCCCGCAAACCTTCAAGGAAGCCGGGTTCCGGTTGAATGAAGCCGGCGTTGCCGACGATCGGCTCGAGGATCACGCCCGCGATGGCGTCGGGGTTCTCGGCGAACAGGGCCTTAACGGCTTCGAGGTCGTTGTAAGGCGCCGTGAGGGTGTTGGCCGTGGTGCTGCGCGGGACACCGGGGGAGTCGGGCAGGCCGAGGGTGGCCACACCGGAACCGGCTTTCACCAGGAACATGTCCGCATGGCCGTGGTAGCAGCCCTCGAACTTGATCACCTTGTCGCGGCCGGTGTAGGCACGGATCAGGCGCAACACAGCCATGCAGGCCTCGGTGCCGCTGTTGACGAAGCGCACCATCTCAACGCTGGGTACAGCGTCGATCACCATTTCGGCCAAGGTGTTTTCCAGGGCACAAGGTGCTCCGAAGCTGGTGCCCTTCTCGATCGCTTCCTGCAGTGCTGCGATCACCTCGGGGTGGGCGTGGCCGCAGATGGCCGGTCCCCAGCTGCCGATGTAGTCGATGTACTTATTGCCATCCACGTCCCAGGCATAGGGACCCTTCACCCGATCGAACACGATCGGCTGACCGCCAACCGACTTGAACGCCCGCACAGGGGAGCTGACGCCTCCGGGCATCAGGGCCTGTGCTGCGCCGAAGATGGCCTGGGAGTGGCTGGTGTTCAACGCGGGAGCTGTCACTGGAACCGACGCCAAAGGGCTGATGCAAACCGTGCAACATCCTGACTCAGGAACGACCGGTTCCGTTTGCTGTGTTTCTTAATTGCCCACTTCCCACGCATTTTGATGCGTAGTCTTTGATCAGATCGAGATCGATGTGGCCCACGACTGGTCAGTGCTGGAGAGGGATCTGCGCCGATGTCTGCCCCCTCGGGCCATCGTGGCGAAGCGTCAGGAACTGCTTAGTTACGACTGTGACGGACTGACGCTTGAGCGCCACTGTCCGCCTCTGGCGGTGCTGCCGGAGACCACCGAACAGGTCGCTGCGGTGTTGCAGTGCTGCCATCAACATGGTGTGCCGTTTGTGGCTCGCGGAAGCGGCACCGGCCTCTCGGGGGGAGCGTTGGTGGATCAGCAGGCGCTTCTGGTGGTGACCAGTCGCATGCGTCGGGTGCTCGACCTTGATCTGGCCAATCAGCGCGTCACGGTGCAGCCCGGGGTCATCAACAGCTGGGTGACGCGCGCCGTTGCAGGAGACGGGTTCTATTACGCCCCGGATCCCTCCAGCCAGGTGGTTTGCAGCATCGGCGGCAATGTGGCGGAAAATTCGGGCGGGGTGCACTGCCTCAAATACGGCGTGACCAGCAATCACGTTCTGGGGCTTGAGGTGGTCCTGCCCGACGGAACCATCACGCAGTTGGGCAACGGGCTGGCCGAATCCTCCGAACTGGACCTACGTGGTGCGTTCATCGGCAGCGAAGGAACGCTGGGCGTCGCGACGGCCATCACCCTTCGCCTGCTTCGGGCTCCGGAGTGCGTGAACGTGCTGTTGGCGGATTTCGCCACGATGGAAGCGGCAGGGGAAGCGGTGCGATCGGTCACCGCGAGCGGCCTCCTGCCGGCGGGGATGGAAATCATGGACAACGTCACCATCAACGCCGTCAATGATTTCTTCGGCTACGACGAGTACCCCCGTGATGCAGCGGCCGTTCTGCTGATTGAGCTTGATGGGCAGGAGGCTGAGGTTCAGGCCTCTTCTGAGCGGGCCGAGGCGCTTTGTCGCGCGGCAGGAGCCCGTGGGCTGCGGCGGGCCCAAGACCCCACGGAATGCGCGGTGCTCTGGAAAGGCCGCAAATCTGCGTTTTCAGCGGTGGGAAAAATCACGCCGACTTATTACGTGCAAGACGGTGTCGTTCCCCGCAGCAGCCTTCCGTCGGTGCTTGCGGCGATTGAACGGCTCAGCCAGGAGCACGGCCTGCCGGTGGCCAATGTTTTCCATGCCGGCGATGGCAACCTTCATCCACTGATCCTGTATTCACTGGACCAGCCCAATGTGGAGCGAAGCGTAAAGGAGCTCGGTGCCGCCATCCTGCGGGTGTGTCTTGATGCCGGTGGCAGCATCAGCGGAGAGCACGGCGTCGGCGCCGACAAGCGCTGCTACCTCGACTGGATGTTCAGCCCCGACGACCTGGAAACGATGGGGCTGTTGCGGTCTGCCTTTGATCCAGACAACCGTGCCAATCCCGGCAAGGTGTTGCCCACGCCGCGCACCTGCGGTGAATCGGCCAAACGGATGGTGACGCTCCCCGCCGGCGTCGAGGTCTACTGAACAGGATCAGAAGAACGGTTCATCCCCGTCGTCGTCGGTTGGAGGCCAGTCCAGGTCGACGCTGACAGGGGCGTGGTCGCTGGGTTGTTGGTTGCCGCGCATGCCTTTGTGGATGACGCAGCTGCGGGCGAGTCCCAGCAGCTCGTCGCACAAATAGATGTGGTCGATGCGCCAACCGCGGTCCCGATCCCAGGCACCGCTCCGGTAATCCCACCAGCTCCAGTGACCGGAATCCGGTTCGAACACGCGGAACACGTCCTGAAGCCGTTCACCGAGGGCGTCACGAAGGGCCTGGCGTTCGGCATCGCTCGCCATGATTCCGCCGGTCAGGCGGTCGGGGTCAGGAAGATCGCGTGCTTCGAGGCCGATGTTGAAGTCGCCGACCATGCAGAGCGGCTCGCCGCGTTGCTCCTGAGCATCGAGATAACGCCTCAGGCAGCCGAGCCAGGCCAATTTGTAGGGGTATTTCTCCGACTTCAGGCTTGATCCATTCGGGACATAAAGGTTGAGCACGCGAACGCCATTCAGCAGTGCGCTGATCACGCGCTTCTGCGTGCCGAGCTCGTTCGCTTCCGCATCATCCGGGAGCTCCCCAACAAAGCCGCAGCGCACATCCTCCAAGGGCTCGCGGCTGATCAGGGCGACGCCGTTGTAGGCCTTTTGGCCATGGATGTGCACGTGCCAACCAGCAGATTTGAAGGCGTCCAGCGGGAACAGGGGGTCGTCCACCTTGGTTTCCTGGAGACAGAGCAGATCCGGTTGCTCGCTCTCCAGCCAGCTGAGCACCTGATCCAATCGTGTGCGGACCGAGTTCACGTTCCAGGTGGCGATCTGCACGGCTGATCCAGTGGCGTCAAAGACCCTTAGCATCAGCCAACTCCGGATTCCGTTGATGTCTCGCCGTCTTGCGGCTGTCGCTCAGGCTTTGCTGTCTTCCCTGGTGGTGACCACGATTCCGATGGGTGCAGGGGCCCAGGTTGAAGCTCCCTTTCAGAACCGCGAGGAACGCGAGATCTATGGCGACACCAATGGCAGCGGCTCAATTCTTGATGCCGCCAACCCCATGGATTTGTTGAACCAGATCCGACGGGCGACGGCCATGGACGACGCCACGCCTCCCTCCGATGCCATTGATGCTGCCCTCAAGGCCTATCAGAACCCTCCAGCGACGCCGTAGCGCTGGAGGGTTCTGATCCGGTGCTGCGGGCTGCGCTCAATCCCAGCTGTGCTGCCACAACATCGATCAAGGGATGGAGCCTCCCATTGGCATCCCGCCGTTCTCGGGCCTGCTTGAGCAGGGTTTGAACCGCCTCTGAATTGCCTTGCTCTTGCCGCAATAGGGCCAAGGCCAGCAGGGGCCTTGCATCTGTCTTGTTCTCCGTGGCCAGCTGGCCGTACAACCTCATCGCGGTCTGATCGGATCCGCTTTGTCGCAGCAGATCAGCCAAAAGCAAACCGATCTCCAAACGCTGGCCAGGCTCCAGGCCCTTGAACCGGGCCGTGAGCTCTGCTGTCACCTGATGCTGACGTCCCTGCTCTTGGTCCAGGAGCACCAGCAGTTGCAGAACCTGCAGATCATTCGGATGCAGCCGCAGCAGATGTTGGAGGCTGCGCCGGGCGGCCTCGGGCTGGCCATTGCGACGTTGCAGATCGGCTTTGAAAAAAGCGAGTTCGCGCGGCGTGGAGCGGCCAGACAGCCACGGTTGCAGCACCACCTCGGCCTCTTGCAGGCGCTCCAGTGTCACCAAGCGTTCCAGCAGCAGGCCCCGTTCTGCTTCGCTGAGTTCCTCCTGGTTCTGGAGCTGTTGCATCAGCAACTCAACCTGCAGATCTTCGGCCTGGCGAGTGCTGCGCGCTCGCGTTTCCGGGGCCATCGATGCCGCGGCGACCCAACCGACCAGTGCAGCCCCCACCATGGACGCCAGCAGCAACAGAATTCGGCGCGGGCTGGGCATCCGATCTCGAATCAGCCACTTCAGTCTGAGGAGATTGCAGTGGGCTGGCTACAGTCCTTACAAGGGCTTTTGACTCCGCCCGGTTCAGCATCAATGCGCGCCCATCCGATTCCCCCGGTCACAGAGCCGTTGCAGTACCGGGCCATCGGTCTTGTGCGCGGCACTTACGCCCCAACCGACCCCGAGCAACTCACCCGTGGCACCTTGATCGATGCCCAGGGGGTCCCCCTGGAAACCGTCGTGCTCGGTCGGGTGCTCACCCTGATGAGGCGGCATCTGCCCCTGGATCAACCTCACCTCTGGGTCGTTTATCCCAGAAGCCGTGAAAGTGATCATCTGCATCTGCAGATCGCTGGGGTCTGGGAACCCAGCACGCTTGCACCGGATCAAGCCGATGCCGCCGACACCCTGCCGGAAGGGGACGACTTCTTCTCCGTTCGAGGCGAGTTGATCTTCACAAAGCCTGAAACCGGCGAAATGGTGGTGAAGGTGCGGCAGCAGGCCCGTGCCGACGGCCACCGTCCGCTTCCCTTCAAGCTCCAGATCAAGGGAGAGCTTCCCCTCGAAAACCTGCGTCACTTCGTCAGCCTTGACCTGCGCCGCCAGGGCCAGGAACTGCACCTCGAAAATCACGACGTGATTGCTCCGATGCCGACCCGTGGCGGCAAATCCAAGGGAGGTCGTGGCCGTGCTACCTCCCGCGCTCGCAGCTGATGGCCGAGGGGGGGCAGGGCTCGACGGGGGCACTTCGGGCCGGCATTGCCGTTGCCGGCATCACTGCCCTCGGCGCTTTTGGTCCTGTCCTGGGTCTGTCTGCTGCCTGGATCGTTGTGGCGGTGGGGGGTGCACTGGTCACCCTCAGCGTTGATGCCGCCACCTGGGAAGGCATGGGCGGACACATCCTTGCCGAAGCTTTGCCGGGTGGGGAGGAGCGTCTGCATCGGATTGCGGTGCATGAGGCGGGTCATGTTCTGATCGCGGAAGCGGAGCAACTTCCGGTTCAGCAGGTGCTGGTGGGAACCCTTGCCTGTGTGCGTGCAGGACTGCGCAGCAGCGGCGCCACGGAGTTCGCCGTGCCGGATAGCGTCCGCATGCCGCTTGAGGATCTACGCCGTTGGAGCCGGGTTCTTCAGGCCGGCATCGCCGCTGAGACCGTGGTTTTCGGCAAGGCCCGTGGTGGGGCCGATGACCGCGCTTTGCTGGGACGGCTTTGGGGACTGTCGGGCCATGACGTGGCCACCGCCCAGCGGGAGCAGCGCCGCGCCCGGCGGGAGATTGAGCAGCAGTTGCGTCAGCAGCGGGAGGTGCTTGACCAGCAGGCCGTTGTTCTGTTGGAGGCGGCTCCGCGTCTGGGGCGATGAGCGCGCTTTGGATTGATGCGCCAACAGGGTTGGCAGGGGACATGCTCCTGGCCGCACTGTTCGATTTGGGTGTGGACCAGGCCGTGGTGGAGTCGCCTCTGGCGGCCCTCGGTTTGGCGGGGAGCTATCGCCTTACCCGGCAGGAGGCGCGCAGTGCTGGTCTCCGAGGGGTCCGCGTTGATGTGGAGGGTCTTGAGGATCAGCCGCCCCACCGCCATTGGTCGGGGATCCGTGATCAGATCAATGCAGCTGCTTTGGCGCCTTCGCTGAAGCAACGGGTGCTGGCCGTGTTCACCCGTCTGGCGGAAGCCGAAGCCACCGTGCATGGAACTCCGGTGGAGGCCGTTCACTTCCATGAGGTTGGAGCCATCGATGCCCTTGTGGATGTGGTGGGTGTCTGTGCGGCGATTGACGCCCTCAATCCAGCCAGGATCGTCTGTTCTCCGTTGCCTGCGGGGAGCGGAACGGTGGCAACCGCCCATGGCCTGTTGCCCGTGCCCGTTCCCGCCGTGCTTGAACTGGCACGACGTCACCGCATTCCTCTGCTTCAGGGCGGAGATCTGCCCACAGGAGAGTTGGTGACGCCCACGGGCCTCGCCCTGGTCTCGGTTCTGGCGGATCAGTTTGTCGCTCCTGAACGTTTGGTGGCTGACAAGGTTGGTGTTGGCCTCGGCCAACGCCAACTGGATCGCCCCAACCTGGTGCGCCTTGTGCTGCACACCCCAGCCGTTACTGCGGAGGCAGGTCCCCGTTGGGAGTCGTTGGTGGTGCAGGAAGCCTGGATCGATGACGCCACTCCAGAGGAGATTGCGGTGTTAGTGAATCGCTTGCGTGATGCGGGAGCGATTGATGTGGCGGTGCAGCCGTTGCTGATGAAAAAGGGCCGCAGTGGTCAGTTGCTGACGGCGCTGGTGCGGGATGGGGATGCCGACCAGCTCCGCAGCCTCTGGCTCAGTGCTGGCAGCAGCATCGGCCTGCGGGAGCGGCGCCAGGGACGCTGGGTGTTGCCGAGGCGGCAGGGTGTGCTCGAAACGCCCTGGGGCCCCGTCGCTGCCAAACAGGTGCGTCGCCCCGATGGCCGTTGCACCGTCAAAGCCGAGGCGGATGCCCTTGAGGCTCTTCAGGCCAGCACTGGGTGTTCCTTTGATGAGCTGCGGGCTGCTGTTGCAGTAGCGCCGTTCGTCAGCACGGACGATTGGGCCTAATGGGCAAGGTTCTCCGGCAACCCAAGCTCTGGATCACGCTGGCCAGCCTGATCTTCATCGCTGTGGCTCTGGCCCAGCAGGCGGGCCAACTTCGCCAGCTGAGCTTGGTGGCCAACGGTTGGTGGTGGCTGGTGCTGGGGCTGGGCCTCACCTGGCTCAGCATCCTGATCAATGGTTTGGCCTGGCGCGACCTTCTGATCTGGTTGAGACATCCTCCCCAGGGGGTTGCGGTGGTGCCGCTGTTTGTGCGGAGCAACCTGCTCAAGTACCTGCCGGGAGGGATCTGGCATCTGGTGGAGCGGGTCCGGGTGCTGCGTCCGGCGATTGGCGGCGGCCCTGCCCTGGCTGGGGTGATCCTTGATCCACTGCTGATCGTGGCGGCGTCCGTTCTTGTTGTGGTTGCTGGTGGATGGCAGCAGGGCCTTGCCCTGCTGGCTCCATGGCCCGCGCTGTTGATGATGTCCCGCTGGCGCGAGCCCCTTCTGCGTCGACTGGAGCGTTCCAAGGCAGCGCAATTGCAGTCGCTTGGCAGTGGGGCACTGGAAAGTGAGGGAAGCGGCCGCGGCGGCTATCCCTGGCGGCCCCTCAGCCTTCAGCTGCTGTTTGTGTTCTGCCGCTTTGCCGGGTTCTGGTGCAGCGTGCAGGCCTTCGGCATTCAAAGTCCGGCACCGTTCACCTGGCTTGCGGCCTTTGGTCTGGCCTACGCCGTTGGGCTGGTGGTGCCTGGTGCCCCCGGGGGGCTCGGGGTGTTTGAGGCCACCCTGCTGCTGCGTTTGGGTGCTGCCGTACCAGAGGCGCAGTTGCTCGCGGTGGTTCTCAGCTACCGACTCCTCTCCACCCTGGCTGATGTTGTTGCCAGCGGGGCCCTGGTGGCCGATCGGATGCTGGGCCAACGTTTGAAAAGCCACCGCTGACCCCTTGCTGTTGTGTTGCTGAGTCGTCGCCGGATGCTGCAGTTGGTGCTTGGCACCGGTCTTACGGCAGCGGCCCTGCCCTTGAGCGCCGCAAGGGGAGCTGTTCAACGGGTTGGGCTGATCAGCGATCTCAACAGCAGCTATGGCTCCACCCGCTACATCCCTGCAGTGGATCAAGGGCTTGATCAGCTCATTGGCCTGCAGCCGGATCTGGTGGTGTGTGCTGGCGACATGGTCGCGGGTCAGATGCGAGGCCTCACTGGTCAGCAGCTGGATGCCATGTGGCGGGGCTTTGAGACGTCGGTTCTGCAGCGGCTTCAGGCGGCGGACATTCCCCTGCTGCCAGCGATCGGGAACCATGACGGTTCACCGGGTTTCCCCGTGGATCGAGCTGCTGTGGGTCGGTTCTGGACCCCGATCCGTGAACGGATGGGATTGGCGTTTGTGGATGCCTCGCAGTTCCCGTTTCGCTACTCGGTGCTGCAGGACGGGATCTTCTGGCTGGTCTGGGATGCCAGCTCAGCCCGTGTTCCTGAGGATCAGCTGATCTGGGCACAACAGCAGTTGGCCAGCACCGAGGCACAAAAAGCTCGTGCTCGGTTTGTGGTGGGTCATCTCCCCCTGGCTGGGGTTGGTCTGGGCAAGGATCGCCCCGGTGAGGTGTTGGAGCGGGGAGGTGTACTTCAGGCCTTGATGGATGCCGCCGGCGTGCAGGCCTACATCAGTGGTCATCACCACACCTGGTTCTCCAGCCGTCGTGGCCAGCTCGATCTGATCCAGCTCGGCGCCTTGGGCAGCGGCCCCCGGCGCCTGTTGCATGGTGAAGCGCCAGCACAGCAGACCTTCACCCTGTTGGAGATCGATGGGGGCAGGGGCACCCTCCGAGAGACCACCTACGCCGTGTCCACGGGACGGCCGCTCTCTTGGTCCACACTCCCGCTCCGTCTCAATACCCGTGCTGGCTTGCTTCAGCGCAATGCTTCAGAGCGGTTGCTGCGGGGATGACGAGCCCTCACGTCTGGAGGCGTGATCCAGGGTTGGCACCAAGGCCATGGCGGCGACCAGCCCCAGAACAAGGATCATCAGGGCCGGCAACATCGCTTCGGCCAGCCGTTCATCGCCGGCGTACTGGAACACGCGCACCGAGAGCGTGTCGAAGTCAAAAGGCCGCAGGGCAAAGGTGAGGGGAAGCTCTTTCACCGTGTCCACGAACACCAGCAGCAGTCCGACGGTGATCGGTCCGCGCAAGAGAGGCAGATGCACCCGTTGGAGCACGCGCTGCCAAGGTGATCCCATCCCCGTCGCCGCCTCATCGAGGCTCGGGCTGATCCGTTCCAGGGCTGCATCCAGGCCTCCTTTCGCCACCGCCAGAAATCGATCGCTGTAGCCCCACAGCAGCAGAAGCAAGGGGGCGACCTGCCAGGGGGCGCCCGTGAGCAAAAGGGCCAGAGCCAGGACGGTGCCGGGGATGGCGTAGCCCGTTCCGGCCAGGAAGGTGAGGCTTTTCAGCCATGGGGCGCTGGACCAGCGTTTGGCGATGGCCAGCACCAGCGCTGCCGTTACCGCCAAAACAGCAGCGACCAGAGCCAGCAAAAGACTGCGGCCGCTCAGGCTGATCAGATCGTCGTTCCAGCTGGTTTGGAGCTGGTCCAAGTTGCTGGCGGCCCACAGCAGTGGGGTGCCCAGGCTCACGATCGGAGGGATCACGGCGAGCAGTTGCGCCACCCCAGCGCGGAATCCATGCAGGTGCCAAGCGGTTGCATCCCCGCCGGCGACGCCATCGCTCCAGCGCCGACTGCGCCTGCGCAGGCTGCGTTCACACACCACCAACGTCAACACGATCACTAGCGTGATCAAGGCCAAGCTGATGGCGCCTGCGGGATCGCCGTTGGACTGCCAGGTTTCCAGGATGCCCGCGGAGAGACTCGGGATGCCGAGAAGCTGCACGGCACCCAGCTCATTGACCACTTCCATGCCCATGAGAGCGACGCCGGCTCCGATCGCGGGCAGTGCAATGGGCAAGGCCACACGCCGGAAGGCTGACCAGGGACCAACCCCCAGGCTCCGGCATGCCTCCAGCTGACGCTGACCGCTGACGGAGAAACTTTCCGTGCTCAAGAGGAACACATAGGGGTAGGTCGTCAGGGCCATCACAGCAATGCCCCACCCCATGCCGTGAATGGTCCAGCTGTGGCGACTGCCCAGATCAACGAGGATCGCCGAGAGGAGATAGGCCGGCGTTGCCAGGGGAATCAGCTGGGCGATGCGCAGCCATGCCCGACCGGGAAAACGGCAGTTGCACAGCAGCCAACCGTTCGCAGTGCCAAGCAAGGTGCCCAGCGTTGCTGTTCCGAGCAGCAGCTGGATGGTGCCAACGATCTGGCGCATGCCATCGGGGCCAAGATCGCTGAAGCCGCTGTGCAAAGACGTCAGGGCCTCCCTCACCAGCGTCAACACCGGCCAGATCGCAACCAGGCCAGTGATGGAGGCGATCAGGATCAGGGCCAGCCGGGTTGGGCTTGGAACAACACTCCGGTTGGGCAGCAACTTCACTTCAGCGATGGGCCGGACACCGTTGTCGCGACGTGGTGTTGCGACATTGCCATGGAACGAGTCTGGCGATGAACGATGGGGATCTGATCGAGGGCGTGCAAACCGCACACCGGCTTCGATCATTTGTCACACTCATAAGCTCGGTCGGTTCCCAAGCTTCATCTGATCTGTGGAACAGCTGCTCCCGATGGAGCCAACGGTTGCTTTAAACGGGGTCTGGCACAGCTACGGCGACACCTCTGACGGCTGGACCCTGAAGGGGGTGGATCTTCAGGTGGCGCCAGGGGAGCTGCTGGGCCTGCTGGGCCCCTCCGGCTGTGGCAAGACCACCCTGCTCCGCTTGATTGCCGGCTTCGAACGCCCCCGGCGCGGCACGGTGCAGCTGGATCAGCGCATGGTGGCTGGAGATGGGATCTGGATGGAACCGGAACGTCGGGGCGTTGGCATGGTGTTCCAGGATTACGCCCTCTTCCCTCACCTGAACGCTTGGCAGAACGCCAGTTTCGGTTTGCCCCGGCGGAATCCCAACCGTGAGCGCGTGGCCTGGTTGTTTGCACTGCTGGGGCTGAAGGGGCTCGAGCAGCGCTACCCGCACCAGCTCTCCGGTGGCCAGCGGCAGCGGCTGGCGTTGGCACGCGCTCTGGCCCCAGCGCCCAGGGTGGTTCTGCTTGATGAGCCTTTTTCAAGCCTGGATGTGGAGGTGAGGCTCCGCCTGCGCAGTGAGCTCTCCTCCGTACTGGACGCCTGCGGTGCGAGCGGCGTGATCGTCACCCATGACCCCGGAGAAGCTCTGGCGATTTGCGATCGCGTTGCCGTCATGCGGGATGGTGTGCTGCATCAATGTGCATCGCCCCCCGAGATCGTGAGGTCACCGGCGACGCCTTTTGTTGGATCCTTTGTGCTTCAGCGCAATTTGATTCCAGTGCAGGCCCATGGCCAAGGCCAGTTGTCTTGTCTCCTGGGAGATCTGGATGCATTGGCCCCATGGGTCCAGGCGGACCGCGAAGCCTCCGGTGACTGTTGTGTGCTCGTGGATCCGCACGACATCACTGTCGTCGCCGATGCCGAAGGAGAGGCCAGCGTCCTGGGCCGTGAATTTCTGGGGGATGCATGGGAGTACCGAATCCGTGTCGCGGATGTGCTGGTGCGGGCCCACTGTCCGATCGAACAGGAGCATCCTCCCCACACCCGTTGTCGCCTCAGCTTCAGGGATGGGGCCAGAGTCACGCTGCTTCCGCTTGGCCAGGCGCTGGCATAAAAAATCCCCCGCCGCAGCGGAGGATTGGGGAAAAAGAATTGATGGTTTCAGCGTTGGTGATGACGCACCGGGATGGGCACAAGCACCGGCTGGCGTAAGCCGCCACCGCCGTTGTCATCATCGGAATCAGCCAGAAGCCACAGCAGCAGGCTGGCAAGAACAAAAACCGTTCCAAGCAGCAGTGGTTCGACCATTGAGGTTTTTCACATGTCACGCACAATAAGCACCATTCCTGGGTTCTGCTGAATCAGCTGAAACCTTTTCCTGCATCCGGTGCCACACAGGCTTGTAGTTGTTCCCGCAGTTTGTCGTGGTCGATGTCGCGGCCGATCAGCACCAATTGATTTTTGCGCTCACCGGTCCAGTCGGTGTCGTCGATGGAAAAGCGTTTGCCTGCCAGATGGAACACATGGCGGCGTTCGCTTTCGTTGAACCACAAGACTCCCTTGGCCCGAAACACCTCCTGGGGCATCTGGTTGTCGAGGAAGTTCTGGAACTTGCGCAATGCGAAGGGCCCATCACTCTTGAATGACAGGGAGGTGAATCCCTCGATGTCCTGGTGGTCACCGTGCTCATGGCTGTGGTGATGGTGTCCGTGGTCATGACCGTCCCTATGGCTGTGGTCGTGACCGTGGTCATGCCCATGGCTGTGGTCATGCTCATGGTCATGGCTGCAGTGGCCATGGTCGTGGTCGCAGTCGCTGTGATCCAGGCTCGGATCGTCGGCGGGAGAACTCACCTTGTCGGATTCGAAGAGTCCAACGCTGAGCAACAAGGCAAGAGGCACCTCCCCTTTCACCGACCGCAGGATCCGCGCATCGTTCTTGACGGCTCTGAGTTGCTGTTCGACGCTCTCAAGCCGCTCCTCTGAGACGAGGTCGCACTTGTTCAGCAGCAGGATGTCGCCATAAATCACCTGGGCCCGGCCAACTTCCGTGTCCAGAACGACGTCGTCGAAGTTTTCTGCATCGATCAAGGTGATGATCGAATCCAGGCGGGTTTGGTCCCGCAGCTCACTGCCAAGGAAGGTCATGGCCACCGGCAGGGGATCGGCCAGACCGGTGGTTTCGACGACGATGTAATCGAGCGGTTCTGGGCGTTCAATCACCCGTTCCACCGCCTCCATCAGCTCGCCGTTGATCGAGCAGCAGATGCAACCGTTGCTCAGCTCCACCATGTCTTCATCGGTGGTGACGACCAGATCGTTGTCGATCCCGATTTCACCGAACTCGTTCACCAGCACCGCGGTCTTCACCCCCTGCTGATTGCTCAGGATGTGATTCAGCAGCGTCGTTTTCCCCGCTCCGAGGAAGCCGCTGAGAATGGTGACCGGGACGCCGGGACTGGCTGGTGCGGTGGTCATGCGCAAGGGCCCACTCGACTCATGCTGGCAGCAGAGCGTCAATGGCGCTGGCCAGTTCCACATCCAGGCTGCTGAGGCCGCCGAGATCATGGGTGGTCAGGTCGATTGAAACGCGGTTGTAGACGTTGCTCCAGTTCGGATGGTGATTTTTGGATTCGGCCAGCAAGGCCACCTGTGCCATGAATCCAAAGGCCTCCACGAAGCTTTTGAACTGCAGATCGCGGTGCAGCTTGTCTCCGTTCACAACCCAATTGGGCAGGGTTGTGCTGAGTGCCGACTTCTGGGCGGCATCGAGAGGTTCAACTGGCATGGAAGCCCTGAATTACCTCTCCATCGTGGCTGGAGCCGGTTATCAGTCGCTCAGGTCATGCAATCGATCAATCATCAGATCGGTGTCGGTATCGACGCCGTCGTCGGTTTCCCAGGCGTTGGGGTTGTGGCGGGCCTGAATGGCTTGATTGATCCGTTCGCCATTGCGCAGGCTCAGCAGGGTTTGCGGCGTGGCTGAAGTGGTCTGCGTGGTGCTTTCAGGGGTGGGGCGGCTGGAGGATTCACCGAACAGGTGGCAGGCGATCGTTCTGGTGTGAGCAGCGCTGCGGTGCTCCCAGAGGTAAACGGCTTGCCAGGTGCCCAGCAGCAGTTGCCCCCTGCTGATGCTCAGGTTCAGGGTTTGGCTGGTGAGCGCGGTTCTGATGTGGGCCGGCATGTCATCAGCTCCTTCGTCGTCATGGAGATAACGGCGGTGTTCTGGAACGGCATCGGCCATCCATGCATCCAGGTCCTGCAGCACCCGTGGATCGGCGTTCTCGTTGATGGTGAGGCTGGCGCTGGTGTGCAGGCAGGTGAGATGCAGAACGCCCTGGTCCAGACCCGTGCTGCGGATCCAGGTGTTCAGCCGCCCGTCCAGTCGGGTGAATCCTCTTCCCGGGGTTGCCACTGTCATCTGATGCAGGATCTGCTGCACGCCCACCGCTCTCCAGCGTTCTTTCCTTACTTTGCGTGCTGCAGCACCGTCTGAGTCCATGGCCAGCCCATCTGCCCCCGATCTGACCCTGCTGTTTGACGGAGGTTGTCCGTTGTGTGTGCGCGAAGTTCGCTTTCTGCAGCAGCGTGACCGTCAGGCCCGGCTGGCTTTTGTCGACATTGATGCCTCTGATTACGACGCAGCGGCCCATGCCGGCATCAGTTACCGGGTGGCCATGGGCCGCATTCATGCCATCACAGTCTCCGGGGAGGTGCTGCGGGATGTGGCCGTCTTCCGTGAGGCGTATCGCCTGATTGGTCTGGGGTGGCTTTACGCACCGACCCGCTGGCCTTTGATCGGCAGCGTGGTCGATTGGGTCTATGGGATTTGGGCCGCCCGGCGGCTTCAGATCACCGGGCGCGCCGACCTTGAGACCCTCTGCCAAGGCCGCTGTGAGCTGAACTGACCCGTTCCTATCGAACGGTCTGCGGTTGTCGGTAGATCAGCTTGAGCGGCCAGAGAGCCATGGGCAGGGCGATCCCCAGGGCCAGCTGCAGCATCAATCGGCGCATCGGTCCAGAACGTCTGAACCGCTTCACCATGGCCTGCATCGCTGCTTCGATGCCACTCCAGGTGTCGTTAGGGTGATGGAAAAGGGGGCGAGATGGCTTCTGCCGCAACGGCTTGGGGGCAGCTGGGCGCCCATCTGAGAGAGACGCAGCTGCTCGGCTCGATTCAGAGCACCCTGTATTGGGACCAGAACACCCGCATGCCTTCTGCCGGGGCGTCCTGGCGAGGTGAGCAGCTCACGCTGCTGGCGACCCAGCTTCATGCTCGTCAGAGCTCTGCGGCCTATGCGGAACTGCTGGCCGCAGCGCGTCAGCATTGGAATTCCGCTGAGCGATGCCCTGAGCAGGGCCGCAATCTGGATCTGCTGGAACAGGACCTGCAGCGGCAGCAGTCCCTCGATCCAGCCCTCGTCGCCGCCTTGGCCAAGGCCAAGGCCGAGGGTTACAACCGGTGGCAGCAGGCTCGATCGGCCTCTGATTTCAGCCTCTTCGCACCGGCGCTTCAGACCCTGATTGATTTGCGTCAGGAGCAGGCCAAACAGTTGGATGAGCCGCGCTCCTGTTGGGAGACCCTGGCGCAACCCTTCGAACCGGATCTGCGTCTGGAGCGTCTCGAGGCCTTGTTTGCTCCGTTACGACAACGGTTGCCGCAATTGGTTGCTCAGGCATCCACCCGGCCACGCCCACGATCAGCGGACTGGGATCTCGAGGAGTCCAGCCAGCAAGATCTCTGTGATGAGCTGCTCGGTGCCTGGGGCCGCAATCCCGCCATCACCTGCATGGCACGTTCGCCTCACCCCTTCTCGATCACGTTGGGACCGGCCGATTACCGCATCACCACGCGTGTGGTGCCTGGCCAGCCCTTGTCGTGCTTCCTGGCTACGGCCCATGAATGGGGCCACTCCCTCTATGAACAGGGGTTGCCGGACCAGAGCCACCAATGGTTCGCCTGGCCTCTGGGACAGGCCACCTCGATGGCGGTGCATGAAAGTCAGTCGCTGTTCTGGGAGAACCGTGTTGCCCGGAGCCGTCCGTTCGCAGAGCAGTGGTGGAAGCGTTTTGCGCAGGTGGGGGCTCCCTTCAGCGGAACCCAGGACATGTGGCAGGCGATGAATCCGATGGCGCCTGGTTTGAACCGGGTGGAGGCTGATGAACTCAGCTATGGCTTGCACATCCTGATCCGCACGGATCTCGAGATTGCTCTGCTGGAGCAGGGTTTGGCGGTGAACGATCTCCCAGACGAATGGAACCGGCGCTATCAGGAACTCCTGGGGGTGCGGCCGATGAACGATGCCGAGGGATGCCTTCAAGATGTGCACTGGAGTGAAGGCCTGTTTGGCTATTTCCCCTCGTATCTGTTGGGGCACTTGATCAGTGCACAGTTGAGCGAAGCGATGGCGGAGGCCATCGGGTCTCCGGAGGAGCATGTGGAGCGCGGCGATGTCACGCCCTTGCTGGCTTGGCTGCGTGAGCACGTTCACCCGCTCGGACGCAGTGTGAATGCCGATCAACTGGTGGAAAGGGTCACCGGTCGGCCCCTGAGCACCGATGCCTTCCTCGACTATCTGGAGAACAAGCTTGATCGGCTGCAACCGGCCCCCTAGCCGCGTGCAAGTCGACGGGCTGAGGCGGCCCGTAGGATGCGCCGCGCTGTCCATCGCCGTTTATGGCCAACCTCGATCAGGCACCCAGCCGCAGCATGCCCAACCTGCTGCACGTGCTGCCGGCCTTCGCTGATGAAGCCGAACTTCGTCTCAACACGATCGTGGAGCTCAACTCCAACACGATCAACAAGTACGAGCTGATCACCGAAACCGGCCATCTCAAACTGGACCGCGTTGGGTACTCCTCGCTGGCTTACCCCTTCGCCTACGGATGCATTCCCCGCACCTGGGATGAAGATGGCGATCCCCTCGACATCGAAATCGTTGGTGTCACCGAGCCCCTGATTCCCGGTTCGATTGTGGAAGCCCGCATCATCGGCGTGATGACCTTCGACGACGGTGGTGAAGTCGACGACAAGGTGATCGCTGTGCTTGCCGACGACAAGCGCATGGATCACATCAAGAGCTGGGAAGATCTCGGTGAGCACTGGAAGAAAGAGACCACCTACTACTGGGAGCACTACAAGGATCTGAAGAAGCCTGGCACCTGCTCGGTGAACGGTTTCTTCGGCACTGAAAAGGCCGTTGAGATCATCAAGAGCTGCGAGGCTCGCTACATAGCTGAGATTGATCCCAAGTTGGTCGACTGAACGCGTTTGCGATCGATTGCTGATCATGCGGGGGATACTCCCCCGCCTTTTTCATGGCTCAGCGTCCGGCTCAGCAGCATCGAAGATCCTTCGATTGGGATGGAGCCCTCTCGTGAGACAACAGAGCTGAAGGAGGACGAAGTCGGGTCTTTGGTCTCGACCATGAGACCAAAGAGATTCTGAAGAGTTCAGCTCCAAGCCGCTACTGCTGTTTTTTCTCGCAGCAATGAATACGTTGAGACCAGTGGGTCTCGTGCGTCTCATGAAGTGGTCGTTGATGCCGGCGCTGTTGGCTGGCCTGTTAGCGGGGTCTGTTGCTCCATGTCTTGCTGCTGAACCTGTTGAGCTGGCCTTGCGGCAACCCGCTCATGCGTCGCGCATTGTGCTTGACCTCAGCAAGCGACAGATCTCCCTCATGCGGGGCGAGCAGCAGCTTGGGGCCTGGCCTGTGGCGATCGGAGATCCCAAAACCCCCACCCCAAAAGGGGAATTCGCCATCCTCAACAAGAAGGTCAATCCGATCTATGCGACCCATAAGTCGGGTCAGCGGCGGGAGCTGCGCGGACCCAGCAGCCCGATTGGTGATCGCTACATGGCTTTTCACCTCAATGGCCGCGGCGAGTTTGGGATCCATGGAACGGCGTGGCCGCACTGGGTTCAGATTCGCGCTGCCGTCAGCCTGGGCTGCGTTCGCATGCTCAACAGCCACATCCGGCAGCTGTTTGATGCTGTGGACGTGGGAACGCGTCTGGAAATTCGCAGTTGATCAGGCTTCCGGGCGGACGGTGTCGAAGATCTCTTTGAGGATCTCGCCAGCACCCTGACCTTTGAGGGTGTTGGCGAGAGCGATGCCGATGGCTTCGGCGTCGCTTGCCGCGCCACTGGCCTGGTCGCGGATCAGACGTTTGCCATCAAGGCTGGCCACCATCCCGGTGAGGATGAGTTGATCACCTTCGAAGCGGGTGTTCACGCCAATGGGAACCTGGCAGCCACCTTCCAGTTCCCGCAGGAAAGCGCGTTCGGCCAGGCAGCGCTGGGAGGTGGGGGTGTGCTCCAGCACTTTGATCGCCTCAAGCACTTCGGGCTTGCCCTCCACGCATTCAATCCCCAGGGCGCCCTGACCAACGGCGTGCAGAGAGATGTCGCCGGGGATCAGCTGGTGGATCCGATCGCCGAAGCCAAGCCGGCCCAGGCCTGCCGCAGCCAGGATCAGGCAGTCGTAATCGCCGCTATCCAATTTCTCCAGCCGGGTGATCACGTTCCCGCGAACGTCCTTGAAGATCAGGTGGGGGTAGTGGTGACGCAGCTGAGCCAGACGGCGCAGGGAACTCGTTCCCACCACAGAGCCTTCGGGAAGGGTGTCGAGTTTGTAGGCCTGGTTCTTGGTGTTCACCACCAGGGCATCGGCCGGGTCTTCCCGTTCGGTGATGCAGCCGAGCATCAGCCCCTCGGGAAGGTTGGTGGGCAGGTCTTTGAGGGAGTGGACGGCGATGTCCGCACGATCCACCAGCATCTGTGCTTCCAGTTCCTTGGTGAACAGGCCTTTGTCGCCGATCTTCGCCAAGGCGACGTCCAGGATCTTGTCGCCCTGGGTGGCCATGGCTTCCACCGTGATCTTCAGGCCGGGATGGGCCTTCTCCAGTTCCGCTTTCACCCAGTTGGTTTGCACCATGGCCAGCTGGCTGCGTCGTGAGGCGATGCGCAGTTCGGTGAGGGCCATGGAAAGGGCGAATCAGCCGCCCAGCCTACGCTTTTGGCCTTGGATTCTTTGGTTCGCATTCACGAGGTTGTGAAGCTTCGAAAGGGAAGATCTCTTTATGAAGAACACTTAACATTTGCAGGCATTGCAGCGCAGTCATGCCCGGACCCGTCGTCAATGGCGTTCGTCAGGCCGGAGCAATTGGCTCTGTTGCCCCCGACTCGCAAGAGCAGGAGCCCATGCTCCCCCTGGTGGCTGAAGGTTCCATTCGTCTGATCCTGTTGTGCAGTGGCGATGTGCTGATGGCGCGGCTGCGCCACACCACCGATCGCGATGGAGATCACGCGTATCAACTGCTGCGGCCCCGTCTGGTGCGTTCAGCCGCAGATGCCTCACACGATGCTCAGCCCAGTTGGCTGCTTCAGCCTTACCTGGAGGGGCTGACGTCGCAGCACAATCTGGTGCTGTTCAAGGGGGCGGTTGCTTCCGTGCTTGAACCGGATGCTCGCCTGCTCCAGGCCTATGCACTTGAAACTCGCCAGGAGTGTCCTTTGGAGGAAACTCCGGTGGAGCGTCTGAAGCGTGCTTTTCAGGAATTCACGGAGACTTTCGAGGCACACTCGTGAACCTGTCGCACGGTCTCTTTCTATTTATTAAAGGAAAACCCCAGTCGTGGACTGGGGTTTGATCTCTTCCGTGTGAGGAGGGCGTCTCAATTCCCTCAAGCACTCTTATAGGAGCCCTCTGCTCCATTCAGCTAGGGGGGAATGTACTTATGTATTACTCCCGTGACCGTTTGATCACGGGAGTAATGCGGGCTTACTTGATGTATTCCTTGAGCACCCCATTGCGGTTGGGGTGGCGCAATTTGCGCAGGGCCTTGGCTTCGATCTGACGGATCCGTTCACGGGTCACGTCAAAAATCTGACCAATTTCCTCGAGGGTCTTCATCCGCCCGTCGTCTAGGCCATAGCGCAGGCGCAGCACATCGCGCTCGCGGGGGCTGAGGGTGGCCAACACACCTTCCAGGTCTTCACGAAGAAGGTTCTTGGCAACGTCCTGCTCTGGATTTTCGATGTCGGCTTCGATGAAATCACCCAGGCGGGAATCCTCTTCCTTGCCGATGGGGGTCTCCAGAGAAATCGGCAGCTGGGCGCTCTTGGCGATGAAGCGAAGTTTTTCGATGGTCATCTCCATCGATTCCGCGATTTCCTCTTCCGTTGGCTTGCGGCCGAATTCCTGGGAGAGAACCTTGGTGGTCTTCTTGATCCTGGAGATCGTTTCGTAGAGGTGCACCGGCAGGCGGATGGTGCGGCTCTGGTCGGCGATGGCGCGTGTGATGGCCTGGCGAATCCACCAGGTGGCGTAGGTGGAGAACTTGTAGCCCTTTTCGTGGTCGAACTTCTCGGCTGCACGAATCAGGCCAAGGCTTCCTTCCTGAATCAGGTCTTGGAAGCTCAGGCCCCGATTCATGTACTTCTTGGCAATCGAGACCACCAGGCGCAAGTTGGATTGCACCATCTTTTCCTTGGCCCGTCGGCCCAGCATCAAGCGCCGGCGGAAGCGGATGAGCGGCATTTCCACCAAGGCCGCCCACTCTTTGTTGTCGGGTTCCCGGCCGTTGTCGCTTTCAAATTGAGCGGCCAGTTCCTCGAGATAGAGAAGATCGGCGATTTTGCGGGCCAGTTCGATCTCTTCGTCGGGACGAAGCAGGCGGATCCGACCGATTTCCTGCAGATAAACCCGGATGGAGTCTTCGGTGTAAACGCCTTTGGGGCCGATCTTGATGCTGGCCAGGGCTTTGGCCTTGGCTTCCTTCTCAGCAGCTGCGGTTTTGGCTTTCTCCTCGGCGGTTGGCTTCGCTGCCGCTGCTTTGGCTGTTGATGCCTTGGCTGTTGAAGATTTAGTCGTGGTCTTCTTGGCGGTGGCTGCTTTCTTTGTTGTGGTGGCCTTTTTCGTTGTGGTTTTGGCCTTGGTGGTTTTCGCTGCAGCCTTTTTGGTGGTTTCCGAAGCCTTGGCTTGATCTGCGGCGGCGAGCAGTTCGTCGGCCGCGGCGCTCAGGTCCTTGGCGCTCGCCTTGCTGGTTCGTCGGCGTGCGGGGGCTTTCTTGGCCTCTTTGTCGGAACTCTTGGCGACTTCCTTCACCTTGCCGTCAGCATTGGCCAGAAGAACGATGTCCGGCTTGGCAGCTTTGGTGGCAGCAGGGGTCATGGTGTAAGTCGAAGTCGGTTAGATGAGAGATGCAAGAGCGGCAGCAACGCACCAGCAGCAATGGCCGGAACCCAGAACTTCCGTTCAAACGAAAGAGAACGACGCAGCTGACGCTGAGGCGGAGTTCATGGGCTGATGGTGGTGTCCGCGAGTCGACGAAACGCTTGGACTGATTGTGTCTGTGCTGTCCGGGGTGGTCTCAGACCGGTCAAAGTGGCAAGGAACAAGGCCTTGGCTTCAGACTCTGTGTCTTCCCTCTGGATCGAGCGCAGGGTTGGCAGAAACTATCCAACCTGTCCACGTTAATGAAGTCTTCGGAAGTTTGCAAGGTCCCGTCGCATTCGCGGCGATGTGTTGAGGTCTGGCTGGAGGCTGGGCGGGAAGGACGCTCCTTCAGTTATGCCGCAGATCCCAGCATGGGATTGATGCCGGGGGATCTTGTGCGGGTGCGCCTCCGGGGTCGAGCCATGCATGGACTGGTGGTGGCGGAGCGGGAGTGGGCTGAGCAGGATCCTCAGGAGCTGCAGCCGGTGGAATCGCTCCTGCAGCGAGCTGCTGTCGATTCGGATTGGTACAGCTGGCTGGAGCGGGTGGCGGACCGTTGCCATCTCAGTGTCTTCCGCACCTTGAAGGCGGCTTTGCCATCGGGCTGGATTGGTCAGGCCGGCCAGCGTTCCCTGGCGGGCGGACGTCAAATGTGGTGGATCCAGGCCCGGGTCCCCCCTGATGCAGCGAACCCACCCACTCCTCGCCAGCGGGAGCTTCTGGGCTGGTTGGAGGGCCAGGGCGAAGGTGCTTGGCAACGGGACCTGGTGGCCAGTGGGTTTGGGGCGCAATTGCTGCCGCCGCTGATCCAGCAGGGCTACCTGGTGCGTGAGCAGCGTCGTTGTGAGGAGAAGGGTGGCTCAGCTGGTTCTGGCCCCCAGGAGCTTCCCCAGGCCTTGACCGCTGAGCAGCAGGACGTGGTGAAGGCTTACCAACAGCTTTCTCCGGGGAGAGGACTGCTGCTCTGGGGAATCACCGGCTCCGGCAAGACCGAGGTGTACCTCCAACTGGCTGCCCAGGAGCTGGAGCGGGGCCGGCACGTGCTGCTGCTCACCCCCGAGATCGGATTGATTCCCCAACTCGTTGACCGTTGCCGCAAACGCTTCGGCTCGCGCGTTGTGGAGTACCACAGTGGTTGTGGTGACGCCGAACGGGTTCGAACCTGGCGCCGCTGTCTTGCTGCCGAACAGCCGTTGGTGGTGGTGGGAACCCGCTCCGCGGTGTTCGTGCCGTTGAAGCCGCTGGGGCTGGTCGTTCTGGATGAGGAGCACGACAGCTCTTACAAGCAAGACGCCCCCATGCCCTGCTATCACGCCCGGGACCTGGCTTTGGACCGGGTTGTGATGCAACAGGCACGGCTTGTGCTGGGCAGCGCCACGCCGTCGCTCGAGAGCTGGATTCAATCGGGCTCGGATGGTGCCTTGACCTTGGTGCGCCTGACCCAGCGGATTTCCCGGCAGTCCCTACCGCCTGTGTATGTGATCGACATGCGCCATGAGCTGGCCGAAGGACACAAGCGTTTGGTCAGTCGCGCCTTGATGGATCGTCTTGCGGCGCTGCCGGAGCAGGGCGAACAGGCCGTGGTTTTGGTGCCTCGTCGGGGATACAGCCCCTTTTTGAGCTGCCGTAGTTGCGGCGAGGTGGTGATGTGCCCCCACTGCGATGTGGCGCTCACCGTTCACCGCAGCAAGGTCGGACGTCAGTGGCTGCGTTGCCACTGGTGTGACCATCGTGAAGACCTGGAGAACCATTGCAGTCACTGTGGTTCCACGGCCTTCAAGCCGTTTGGGGCCGGCACGCAGAAGGTGTTGGAACTGCTCTCTCAGGAGCTCGAAGGCCTTCGTTTGCTCCGCTTTGACCGCGATTCCACCGGCGGACGTGATGGCCATCGACGCCTGTTGGACCGTTTCGCTGCCGGAGAAGCCGACGTCTTGATCGGCACGCAGATGCTGGCCAAGGGCATGGACCTGCCGCGGGTCACCCTGGCGGCAGTGCTCGCGGCGGATGGGCTTCTGCACCGCCCCGATCTCCGCGCAGGGGAGCAGGCCCTGCAGTTGCTGTTGCAGTTGGCGGGCCGTGCCGGGCGAGGTGAGCGACCCGGGCAGGTGTTGGTGCAGACCTACACCCCAGAGCACCCGGTGATTCAACACCTGGTGGATGGTCGGTATGAAGCGTTCCTCTCCCAGGAGGTGGCGCTCCGTAAGGAAGCGGGTCTGGTGCCCTTCAGTCGCGCCTGTCTGCTGCGCCTGTCTGGAGATTCCCCCAGCAAAACAGCAACGGCGGCAGCGGTGCTGGCGGAGCGGATCCGGCCGATTTGTCAGCTCCAGAGCTGGTGGTTGTTGGGTCCCGCTCCGGCACCTGTGGCCCGGGTTGCTGGCCGAAGCCGATGGCAGCTGTTGCTGCACGGTCCGGCGGGCTCCCCGCTCCCGCTGCCTCAGGGGCAGGCCCTCTGGGATGGCTTGCCCAAGGGTGTGGCGCTCACTGTGGATCCCGATCCGCAGCAGCTTTGATCAGGAGGGCAGTTCCGGGAAGCCAAAGCCCAGCTTCCGACGCACCACCTGCAACACCATGCTGCTGATCAGCAGCATCAGGATCACCACGCACCCCAGTCCAAGCGGATTCCAGCGCCAGCCCTGCCAGCTGACTTCGGTGGTGGTGCCGGAAAGAGCCGTGCGCTCCACCTGCCCGTGGTTCAGGCTCAGATGAACGTCGAGCCCAGGGATCTCGGGCAGATCGCTGAGGTCCACCATCAGCTGCACGTGCTGCTGCACCCCCAGCAGCCAGTTGCGTTCTTCGAGCTTGAGCGTCGGTGGCGGGAGTGAGACTCCAGCCGCGCGACCAGCCACGGCAACCACGGCCGCCATTTGTTGCGCCAGCTCGTGCGATGACGCAACACGGCTGCTGATCTGTTGGCGTCCTGGGCCTGTTTGTTCGATCTTCAGCCCGGGCACTTCCCGTTGCAGGTCTCGCTCGAATTGCTCCTGCCAGGGCAGCGGGCGTTCCTGGGTGCTCCGCACGTCCCAGACGAGGGCCAGTCGATCCGGGCCGCGAAGGTCGAGATCAGCCTCGATGCGGACGCAACCACTCAGCAACAGCGTGATCCCCAGCAGAACCGCCATCACCAGCACGGCGAAACCCGCCGCCGGTGAACGCGTCGGCCCCGTGGGTGGTGGTGGCGGGGGTTCGGGACGCCGCGACCGCCGCCGCCGCATGGTGGAGGTCTGCCCGCTGCCAGAGCCATTCAGCTCCAGTTGCGGCATGCGCATCGACCAGCGTTCCGGACGATCCAGGCTTGGGGCTTCAAGAACCCCGAGCAGTTGTTTGGCCTGCTGGCGCAACTTTGGATCGCGGCAGCGACCCAGCAGCCTGCAGGTGGCGATGGCTTGCTCGTCCTGCCCCTGGCCCATCCAGGCGGTGATCATCAGGAGCCGAAGGCCCGGCCCCTCCGGGCTGTTGAGCGGATGTTGCTCCGCCAGGGGGAGAAGCAGCTCCAGGCCCTGGCCGTAGTCCCCGCGCTCCAGGGCTGCCTCCGCTTCAGAGAGGTCCAGTGCTGCGTCCTGCTCGCTCACCCCTAGCCGCGTCCCACTACCATGGTGCCGATGCCGGCGTCGGTGAAGACTTCGAGCAGGAGGGCATGGGGAACCCGGCCATCAATGATGTGGGCGGCTGACACGCCCTGGGCCAGGGCGCGGATGCAACATTCCGTTTTGGGCGTCATGCCCCCTGCGACCACGCCGTCCTCGATCAGCTGTCGCGCCTCTGAGAGACGCAGTTTGCGGATCAGCGAGTCGGGGTCATCCCGATCTTCAAGGATGCCGGGGGTGTCGGTCAGCAGGATCAGTTTTTCGGCTTCCAGGGCCGCCGCCAGCTCTCCCGCCACCGTGTCGGCATTGATGTTGTGGGCTCGCCCGTCATCGGGGGTTGCGGCAACGCTGGAAATGACGGGCACATAACCCTTCTCCAGCAGCGGTTCGAGCACATCGGGATTGACGCGGGCAACATCCCCCACCAGCCCATGGCTGCCATTCCCCCAGGGGCGTGCCTCCACAAGACTTCCGTCACTTCCGCTCAGACCAACCGCACGGGTGCCGAGCTGATTGAGGCCATTCACGATCTGCTTGTTGACGCGGCCCACCAGCACCATCTCCACCACGTCCATGGTGTCGGCGTCAGTGACGCGCAGTCCGTCGCGGAATTCGGCGGGGATTTCCAGTCGCTGAAGCCACTGGTTGATTTCGGGCCCGCCGCCATGCACCACCACAGGTTGGACGCCGACGCAGGCCAGTAGAGCCAGGTCGCGGAAGACGGCAGCCCGCAGCTCGGCATGGGCCATGGCGGCCCCGCCGTACTTGATCACGATGCGCCGACCGGCGAAGCGCTGGATGTAGGGGAGGGCTTCGCTGAGCACCGACACCCTGAGAGCGTCATCGTTGTTCTGGGTGGATTGGGCCATGGCTTAGGCCTCACCCGCTGGCAGCAGAACAACGTCCAGCCGTTGTTCATCCAGTTCCTTGAGTTCCGCTCGCATCCCCTTGGCGAAGAAACGCCCCAGCCGCTCCTGTCGCTCCTGCCAGCGTTCGAGGGGAACGGCTCCCAGCAGGAAACGCATCCGTAGGCCATAGCCGCTGTCGGAATGCAGCTCTTCGATCTCTTCCAACTGCGGTGGGGTGTCTTCATCCCAGAGTTTGAGCGCTTCCAGCGACGACTCCAGGTGGGCCTTCTGGCCGTAGCGCCAGCGCGTCACATCGCCGAGCAATTTGCCCAGTTCTGGGGCTGCAGCTTCGCGTTCCTTTTGAAACGTCTTCACCGGTGTCACCCGGATGGCGGGTGGCAGCTCCGACGATTTCAGGGCCAGCCCTCCCAACAAGATAGGGATTCCGTAGAAAATCGTGGGCAGGCTGAGGTTGGCGCTTCCGGTGGCGTAAGCGGTGGCACCGACCACGGTCAGCACGCCTCCGGCGATGGTGACGAGGCTGCCGGGGGAGAAGAAATCCTTCATGAAGGCCTTGGCTTGATCGTCATTTTGACCTCTAGGCCATCAGGATGGAGATCCACTAACCCGAGCCAGATGCCAGATCCATCGTCGACCGGCATCGATCATCTGCTCCAGCAGCTCGACCGTGATCGCAGCTGGTTGCTGCAACAGATCGATGGGGGCCGCTGGCCCGAGCTGCGGCTGGATCTTGCCGCCCTTGAACGGGAGCTCGGGCAACTGATCACCCGAGCTTCAGAGTTGCAGGACGAAGCGGGCCGTTAAGCGGCGACGACCCGCGATTGTCCTCTGATTCAGAAGGGGATGTCATCGGTGTCGGGCACGAGGGGCGCTGCATTCCAGCTGGCCGGTTCGGGCTCTTTTGCCATCTTGGTCGGTGCAGCAGCGGGGGCCTGGCGGCTGGGGGCCGGGGCTGAGGGGTTGCCGGAAGGAGCTGCACCCGTGGCTGCCGCGCCGATCGGATGAAGCCGAGCCAGGGTGAATTCAGCCCGTTTTTCCTTCATGCCATCGCCCCGGGGCATGGTGTTCATCCGCAGCCGGCCTTCGATCAGCAGCCGCTGCCCGGTCTGCACACGATTCTGCAGCTCCTGGGCCAGGTTGCCCCAGCCCACCACTTTCAATTCACCTGGTGGATCACCCTCGCGAAGGGGGTCAAAGCGCACGGCCATCTCCGCAATGGGAGTCTGGTTGTCCTGGGTGTATCGAACCGTCGGTGCGTCGATCACCTCCACTTCGAGCACGCAATGGTTCATGGCTTGAGCTGGTGTCGGCGCACATCCTGATGCAAGGCCCCGCGAATGACCAGCGTCGTGTCCTGCTGCTGGCTGGAACCGGTGATGGGCCGCGCTTGGTGAAGGAGCTCTCCCGCCGCCATTGGCGTGTGAGCGTGAGTGTGGTGACGGCGACTGCAGCGAAGGCCTACGCGGGATTGCCGGTGGAGCGCATCTCGATTGGTGCCCTGCAGGGCATTGGCGGAATCAAGGCAGCCCTGCATCAGGCCGGCCCATTCCGTTGGGTGGTGGATGCCACGCATCCCTTTGCGGCTCGAATCAGCCATGACCTGGTCACGGCCTGTGCCGATCTCGGCCAACCGCTGCTGCGTTATGAGCGTCGCCTTGAACCGCTGGGAGCGGCCTCTCTCCTGGCTGATGCCGATGCATTGGCGGCCCAACCGCTCCAGGGCCAACGCCTGCTGCTGGCCATTGGAGGCCGTCATCTTCCGGCCTTGACTGCTGCTGTGCGCCGCGCCGGAGCCATCCCCTATGGCCGTGCGCTTCCGTCCCCCGATGGATTGCGCGCCGCCTTGCGGGCAGGTCTGCCCCCGGATCACCTGGCCGTGGTGCGCCCTCTGCAAGGGGAGGTGCCGGGGGCGATCGAGCGCTCTCTGTGCCGTCGCTGGGGCATTGGCGTGGTGCTCTGCCGCCAGTCCGGTGGTGTGACGGAACAGCTCTGGCATCAACTCACCACAGATCTGGGGCTGAGATTGCTGCTGTTGCGGCGTCCCTTCCCCCCCGACGGGATGGAATGCGTCGAGGATGTCAGCAGCCTGATGGATCGGCTTGAGCGTGATTGAAGCGAGTGGGCTCGTGCTGGCCCTCACCACGGAAGAGAACGCTGAGCGCGCCCAACAGCTGGCAGAGGCCTTGCTGGAGCGCCATCTCGTGGCCTGTGTGTCCATCCACCCCGTTCAGTCGTTCTATCGCTGGGAGGGGTCGCTGCAGGCGTCCCATGAGGTCCAGCTGCTGATGAAGACCTCAGCTCAGCATGTGGACACGCTGCGCTTGGCCGTCTCCGAGCTGCACAGCTACGACACCCCCGAGTGGTTGTGCTGGCCAGTGACGGCATCACCGGCCTATGGGGCCTGGGCCATCGCTGAGCTCAGTTCAGATGCGTCTCCGCCAGCTGCTTGAGGGAGACCTGGGAGCGAGCCCCCAGTTGGGTCACAATCTGGCCGGCGCAGAGGGCTCCGAGCTCACCACAGCGCTCCAGTGACTCGCCCTGGGTGAAGCCATGCAGAAATCCCCCGGCATAGAGGTCGCCTGCTCCAGTGGTGTCCACCAGGTCTCCCAGGCCGAAGATGCCGACATCCCAGCGCTGGTCTCCACTCAGCACGACGGATCCCTGGGCACCACGGGTGATCGCAATCACTGAGCAGCAGCCGCGTACCCGCTCGAGGGCTTGGTCGAAATCGTCGGTCTCGTAGAGCGACTGAATTTCAACGTCATTGGCGAACAGCACATCGACGTGACCATTCACCAGCTCGAGAAAACTCGCTCTGTGCCGATCCACACAGAAGCCATCGGAGAGAGAAAGAGCCACTTTTCCGCCTGCTTCACGGCAGGCTTCGGCGGCGGCGATGAAGGCCCGTTTGGCGGCTGGACTGTCCCAGAGGTAGCCCTCCAGGTAAAGCACCTTGGCCTGTTTGACCATGGAGAGGTCGAGATCCTCGGGCTCCAGTTGGGTGGACGCCCCCAGGAAGGTGCACATGGTGCGCTCGGCATCAGGCGTGACGTAAATCAGGCAGCGCGCTGTTGTGGCTCCACTGGTGACTGCTGGGGTCTCAAAGCGTGCCCCAACGGCCCTGATGTCATGGCTGAAAATGCTGCCGAGCTGGTCATCCCGGACGCGGCCGATGAAACCAGCGCGTCCGCCGAGCTGCGCGATGCCCACCATCGTGTTGGCGACAGATCCACCGGAGGTCTCGAGGCCCGTTCCACTGGCCTTGTAGAGGGCTTCGGCCTGTTGTTCATCGATCAGCGCCATGCCCCCTTTCTGGAGGCCGTGTTCAGCGATGAAACCGTCGTCCGTCTGCACCAGAACATCAACGATGGCGTTGCCGATGCCAACGACATCGAGACTGCAGTCGCTGGGGAAACGGGTCTCTGATGACATCGGGGCGTGGAAAGCAGCCCCGAAGTATGAACGTCAGCGGCTCAGGCGCTCAACAGGGCTCGCTTGGGACCATGGATCGGATCTTCGACAACGATGGTCTGATCGCGGCTGGCCCCCAGGGAGACGATGGCGATCGGCACTTCCATCAGATCGGCGAGGAAGCGCAGGTAATCCATGGCTGGCTTGGGGAGATCCTCAAGGCTGCGGCATTCCTCGGTGGAGCACTGCCAGCCAGGAAGTGTTTCGAAGATGGGTTTGCACTGGGCGAAGTCATCGGCGCTGCTTGGGAAGTGCTCGATTCGCTCGCCGTTGAGTTCATAGGCCACGCAGACCTGAATTTCGTCCAGTTCGTCCAGCACATCCAGCTTGGTCACGGCCAGACAGTCCAAGCCGTTCACCTGCACGGCGTAGCGACCGATCACGCCGTCAAACCAGCCACAGCGCCTCTGGCGGCCAGTGGTGGTGCCGAATTCGCCACCCCGTTCCGTGAGCTGGTCATTCAGGCTTCCGCTCAGCTCCGTGGGGAAGGGGCCTTCACCCACGCGGGTGGTGTAGGCCTTGGCAACGCCGATGACGCGGTCAATCAGGGTTGGGCCGACGCCTGCACCGATGCAGGCCCCGCCGGAAACGGGGTTGGAGGAGGTGACGTAGGGGTAGGTGCCGTGGTCCAGATCCAGCAGCGTGCCCTGGGCACCTTCGAACAGGATGTTCTTGCGATCTCGCGCTGCCTGATGAATCGTCTGGGTGCACTCCACCACGTGGGGGGCGAGGCGCTTGCCGTATCCCAGATATTCCTGGATGACGTCTTCGGCGTTCAGGGGCTCAACGCCGTAAATGGTTTGAAGAAGTTCGTTCTTCTCCTGCAGTGGGCCTTCAAGGCGATCCCTCAGCCGCTGTTCGTCCAGCAGGTCGATCACACGGATGCCGCTGCGCTGCGATTTGTCGGCGTAGGTGGGGCCGATTCCACGGCCTGTGGTTCCGATCCGTCGTGCTCCCCGCTGCTTCTCCATGGCCTGGTCGAGCAGGCGGTGGTAGGGCATCGTCACGTGGGCCGTGGATGCCAGGCGAAGCCCTGAAATATCAATGTCGTTGGCGATGAGCATGTCCAGCTCACCGAGCATCACCTTGGGATCAACCACCGTGCCGGATCCGATCAGACAGATCGTGTCGGGATAGAGGATTCCAGAGGGAATCAGGTGCAGCTTGAGCACACGATCGTCAACAACGATCGTGTGGCCTGCATTCACACCACCCTGATAGCGGACCACCACATCGGCGGAGCGGCTCAGGAGATCGGTGATCTTTCCTTTTCCCTCGTCACCCCACTGCGCTCCGATGACGACAACGTTGGCCAAGAACACGGCGGCCCGAAGCCGCAGATCTGCACAATCTGCGAGTATCTCAGATCTCGGGTGGCCTCGTCAAAACCGAGTTGGTTTCGGGGGCTCAGCTGCCCCGGACCACTGATTTCTCAGCTTTGTTGAGTTCCTTGGCGATCCGGTCATGCAGCGCTTCCGGCAGGGGGCGATTGGCGTAGGAGGCGTAATGACCAGCCAGCGAATTCAGCGCGGTCTGCATCGTGGTGAAGGAGCTGAGTCCGTTCACACGGGGCTGGGGCCGATAACGGGACATGTAGTCGTTGATCAGGGCCCGGGCGTCGGCCTCAGCTTCGGCGTGGGTGGGATCGTCCTGAGGCAGGTCGATCACCGTCAGCAGAGTGCGGGAGACCGCCACGGTGTCTTCCACGTAGTCGCCGCTCAGACGAGCTTCAGCGTCCCCACTGCAGGCCGTCAGAAGGAGGCATAACCCGAGGCCGAGGGCTACGGCGGCCCGGCTGAGGTGGCGAAGCAGGCGTGTCAGTGCGGAGAGCATGAAACCCTTCAGTGTCATTCGACTCTAGGGGTGGAGCGCGTTGATCAGGCAGGTCACAGCCTCAGCGTGGGGAAGCTTTTGCACCTCGCGGCTGCTGCGGCACACCAGTTCAACGGTGCCCTCGCTGGCGTCGCGTCCCACCACGATCCGCCAAGGGATGCCGATCAGATCCGCGTCTTTGAACTTGACGCCGGCGCGTTCTTTGCGGTCGTCGAGGAGCACATCGACGCCAGCAGCCTGAAGCTCCACATAGAGCGCTTCCCCCAGCTGGGACTGGGTCTCGTCCTGGATGTTGGCTACAACCACGATGGCTTCAAACGGGGCGATGGCGGTTGGCCAGCAGATGCCGCTGTCGTCGTGATGCTGTTCGACAGCCGCCTGCGCCAGCCTGGAAACGCCGATGCCGTAGCAACCCATCCAGAACGGTTCGGTCTTGCCGTTCTCGTTGGTGAAGCGGCTCTCCATGGCCTCGGAATATTTTCGGCCCAACTGAAAAATGTGGCCGACTTCGATGCCTCTTTTTTCCGTCAGGCGTGATTCCGGGTTGTGTTGGCAGACGTCGCCGGCCCGTGCATTACGCAGATCCAGGCTGGTTGGCTTCTGCCCGATGGCGGTCCAGCTGGTGTTGAAACGGTGCAGATCGGGCGTGTTGGCACCACAGATGAAGCTGCCGAGTTCGCTGGCGGTTTCATCCGCCAGACGCAGGAATGTTGGCTCCCAAGTCTTGGCTCCCTTCAGAACGTCATCGGAGAGGTCCGGCCCGATCGATCCGAAGGGGAGCGGATCAATCTGCTGACGGTTGTTGTCCTCTGGTGTGATCGGGCGGCAATCGAGAACACCCTTGTTGAGGGTTCGGCTGACCGCGTTCACGACCTTGGTGGGATTGAGCTCTTGGTCACCACGGAGGCTCACCAACAGCGGTTGGAGGGTCTCATCGTCCAGGGTCGCCACGAACAGCAGAACCTTCACCACCTGGCTCGGATCCCAGCCTTTGGCGTCGCAGAGGCTTTCGATGCTGCCCAAGCCCGGGGTTGGAATCGATTCCTCCGGGCCGTCGGGAAGAGGAGATGCGGCGGATGGGATCGAAACAGCCTTCTCTTGGTTGGCGGCGTATTGGCCGTCATCGCTGATCAGGATCAGGTCTTCCCCGGCATCCGCCGTCACCATGAATTCCTGGGAGGCGGCGCCGCCTATTGCGCCGCTATCGGCATCGACAGGGACGGCATCCAGACCACAACGTTCAAAGATGCGGCGGTAGGCCTGATCCATCACGCCATAGGTCTCGCGAAGATCCGCTTCGCTGGGATGGAAGGAGTACGCGTCCTTCATGATGAATTCGCGGCCTCGCATCAGGCCAAAGCGGGGACGGATCTCGTCGCGAAATTTGGTTTGGATCTGATACAGGTTCACCGGGAGCTGCCGGTAAGACCTGAGAAGCTCGCCCGCCAGGCTGGTGATCACCTCTTCATGGGTCGGACCAAGCCCCAGTTCTCTGCCCTGGCGGTCTTCGAGGTGAAACATGATCCCCTCGCCAGCGGTGTAGCCCTGCCAACGCCCGCTTTTCTGCCAGAGCTCAGCGGGGTGCAGCTGCGGCAGCAGGGTTTCCTGGGCGCCGGCGCGGTTCATCTCCTCGCGCACCACGGCGGTGATCTTCTGGAGCACCCTCCACATCAAGGGGAGGTACGCGTAGATCCCTGATCCCACGCGACGGATATACCCGGCCCTGAGGAGCAACTGATGCGAGGTGATCTCCGCTTCGGCGGGAACATCCCGAAGCGTCACCAGCAGCAGGCGGGAGACGCGCATCAATCGCAACAAAATGGGATTTGGAAGTTATCACCGCTTTGGAGGCATGCCGATCGCGGAAGTGTCTGTTTTGCTGGAATTCCTCTGGGCGACCTGAGTCTCGGCTGCTACCGTCCAGCTCAATCCAGCCTGTCCTAGGCCCGTCTCATGTTTCCTCGGTCCGTTGAATCTGTGGCGACAAGCGTTCAACAAGCGACCGAACTTTCCATGGATCCGGCCCATGCGTCAGCTCAGGCCGAGGCCCTGGTGGGAATCGACGACGTTCAGAAATCCCTGAACCGCTCCCGCGCTTCGGTGTATCGCTACACCAACACAGACCCTCGTAACCTCAATCCTCCGTTCAACCCCCGCAAGCTGAATCCGGAGTACCGCAGCGATCAGAAAGATCCGCTGATGTTCCACCCCAATGAGGTGGCGCGCTTCGCCAAAGATGTTCTCCGCATCAAAGAAGTCACTGTTGAGGTGCTGAACTCTCCATCAACGGCGACGCAGCAAATCCTGGGATCGATCCTTGAGGAGCTTCGACTGATCCGAACCCATCTCGAGGCGAGTGGGGAATCATCCTCTGATCTGAGTGCGCGTCTCGATCAGCAGGACCGGCCTGCCGCTTAATGATCGGTGCATCCTGCTTTTTGCAGTGACAGAATTGAGTTCAACAACCTTGTGATCGAAAGAGGGAGCTTTCTTAGCCCCCCGTTTTATGGCCTCAGATGTTCCCCACCCGTCTCACGATGACGCCATTGCGTCTTCGGAGGCGGATGAGCCGTTCAGTCGTCGCGCCTCGTTGACGGCCATCAAAGGATTGCTGATTGCTGTTGTCAGTTTCAGTGCTCCCCTTGTGGCTGTGATCACAGATCGAACCTTCCCTTCTGCGCGACTGATCCCCACCGCCACGGATCGGCATGGATCTCCATCAGCTCCCCCCGTCACCTTCGCCAGGCTTGGTGAATCTCATCGTTGAGATTCCGGCAGGAAGCAGAAACAAATACGAGTACTCCGCCGAAGCCGGCGTGATGGTTCTGGATCGGGTGATGCACTCCTCAGTGCGTTACCCCTTCGACTACGGCTTCATCCCCAACACGCTGGCGGACGATGGATCTCCCCTCGATGCCATGGTGATCATGGCTGAACCCACGTTTGCTGGTTGCCTGATCAAGGCTCGCCCCATCGGCGTGTTGGATCTCCACGACCGGGATGTTTACGACGGGAAAATTCTCTGTGTTCCAGACGCAGACCCCCGTCAGGACGAGATCCGCAGCATTCGTCAGATCGCTGCGTCCCAGCTGGAGGATGTCGCGGAATTTTTCAGGACCTACCGCTCGTTGCAGGGCAGCGTCGTATCGATTGATGGATGGCGCGACCTCGATGCGGTTCAGCCGTTGCTTGATTCCTGCATCAATGCAGCCGATTGATCTCAGGGAAGAGCCCCTTGATCAGGCCGGATGCTTGTAAGTTGGTGCGCACTGAGATTTGCGGAACCCGTGCCCACCATCCGATTCGAGCAGGAAGGCCAGCAGGTTGGCTGCATCGAGGGCGCAAATCTGCGTAAGGCTGCACTTGATGCGGGCGTCAATCCCTACAAGAGTCTCAACAACCTCAACAACTGCAGTGGTGTTGGTCAGTGCGGCACCTGCGTGATGGAGGTGCTGGAAGGGCAGGCCAACCTTTCCCCCCGCAGCGATGTTGAAGAGGTCTATCTGGCCGACCGTCCTGCCAACTTCCGCCTGAGCTGCCGCACCACCGTCAATGGTGATGTCACCGTTCGCACCCGTCCTGCTGAAGGCGTGGGCCGCGGCTCCAACAGCCTCGTTGGTGCGATCAAATCCCTGTTCGGCCGCTGAGTCTTGGCCGGAACTCTCCAGGTCTACAGCTATAACCGCTGCAGCACCTGTCGAAAGGCATTGGCCTGGCTCACAGAGCGAGGTATTGCCCATGAGGTGCACGACATCACCCTGACGCCACCGTCCAAGCAGATGTTGGTGGCCGCTCACCAATCCCTTGGTGACAGGAAGCTGCTGTTCAACACCAGCGGCCAGAGCTACCGCGCCATGGGCGCGGCGGCAGTGAAGGCTCTGTCGGATGACGAGGCTCTCGAGGCCTTGGCTGCCGATGGAAAGTTGATCAAACGTCCGTTCGTTGAGGTGAATTCCTCCACGTACCTCACCGGCTTCAAGCCTGATCTTTGGGAGTCGGCCTTCCAGGGTTGAAGTTCAAGCCATCCAATTCGCTGATCAGGGCGTCCACATCGCCTTGGTCGC
The DNA here is from genome assembly GCF_023630635.1 of Synechococcus sp. MU1651. NCBI lineage: Bacteria > Bacillati > Cyanobacteriota > Cyanophyceae > Synechococcales > Synechococcaceae > Synechococcus > Synechococcus sp. MU1651. The sequence goes on along the minus strand of NZ_JAKUHJ010000004.1, from coordinate 51,723 downwards.
GGATCTGACGGAAGCTTGAGCGTTTGATCTCTTCCAGGAGGGCGACCAGCAGATCCTGGCTGCGGCTCAGGACAGGCCCCTGTTCCAGGGTGTGGGCCAGCTCCTCCCAGAGCCGATCCAAGGCCTCGGATCCAAGCGATTCCAGAACAGGGTCCCGCTGACCGATGCGGTTTCCGGCTCCCTTGGACAGGTCGAGCACGGAGGTCACCATGCTTTCTGCCAGCTGGCGGCTGAATTCCGATTCGGCGTTTTGCAGTCCAGGAAGTCGCCGCAGGGCATCCGGCACCACGTTCCGGTCCAAGCTCTCCTGCACCAGATGGCTGATCACGGCTTGCAGCTGCGGTCGCATGGCCGGGCCAATACGGGTGAGCAGAAGGGGAAGCCACAACCGCAGCAGCTCGATCAACTCCCGCTCATCGTTCAGATCACTGCTCTGGTAGCTGCAGAGTCCGCGAACCCTCTCCGGCAGCTGTGGTGATCGGATCAGTTGCTGCAGAGCATCGACCACCCTGACGGCGATCACTTCAAACAGCTCCACAGCCAACAGGGCCACCACGCCGCGGCTGATCACGGCACGAAGCGGTTCGAGTTGCAGTAGACCCGCTCCGCAAAGCCGTTCTGTGACGGGAACCACCCTGAGCCAGCGCGCAAACGGCAGCAGCAGGGGCAGGTCGATCCAGCGGCGTAACAGGGCATCGCGCCAGCGGATCGTCGGATAGCGCTGTTTCAGGCGCCAGGCACGCAGAAGAATGTCGAGCAGAAACAGCAGTTGAAATGGCGTGTCGATGCGCCAGCTCAAATCGCTGGGGCGCCCGTTTTCATCGATGCTTCGCCAGTAGTTGCTTTCCACCAGCGGCAGGATCTGCTGGCTCCAGAACTGACGCTCCTGGCTCCAGGGGGAGCGTTCCAGATGCTCGGGGCTCAAGAGGAGGTTGGCAGAGTCACGGGCTGATTCCAGGCCGGTGCGGGCGCGCAGTCGGTTCTTGAATTTTTCAAGGGCGCCGGCTTGGCCTGAACTGATGAACGGATTGCTGTCCATCAGCGCTGTGGTGCGCGCCACCTGCTGCTGCAGCAGATCGGTGCTTTCCGCCGTGCGCGGGCCGTTTTGCTGCAGGGCACGATCCAGGGCGGTGTAGGCCTTGAGGTAAGCCTCGGTGTCGCGATGGGGTTCGATGCCCTTGAGGGGATCCAGCCACGGGGTGATGTCCGGCAGCCAGGGCAGGGGAACCACCAGGGGAAGCGATGGCACCGGATAAAGATTGCGTTGCAGCCAGAAGTTGCGCAGGGGGATGTAGGTGAGGTCGATGGCGACCCAGGTGAGATTGACTGCGGCAATGACAGCAATGGCCTGGTCCCACCGGCGCCAGCTGAACAGGCCGTGTTGGGGCTTGAGGGCTTGCCAGCGTGGACGGATCATGGGGCCTGCAGGCTCCCCCTATCGTGGGTCGAAAGATTGAGCCTGCCCACATTGAACGCGGAGAGAGAACCTTCCGATGTGAAGGGCAGAGTGAGCGCGATCTGGGAGTTCTGGGCCCCTTTTCTGTTCACGGTTTCGCTGTATCTCCTGCTTCGGCAGTTCGCCTTCGAAGCCCGCTACATCCCTTCGGGATCGATGCTGCCGGGGCTTCAGGTGGGCGACAAGTTGATCGTCGAGAAGCTGTCCTACCGCTCCCGGCCTCCTCAGCGGGGGGAGATCGTTGTGTTCAATTCCCCCAGTGCCTTTGATCCCGTCTGGAAATTGGAGGGGGGGCAACCCAATCCACTGAAGTGCGGCTTCGTCACCTTCCCGGGCATCAGCTGGGTTGTGGATCGTGTGTTGTTGCAGCGTTATCCCGAATGTGAGGCCTGGATCAAACGGGTGGTGGGTGTTCCTGGTGATGTCGTGGAGGTGAACAGCCGTGGTGCCGTGAGCATCAACGGCACGGCCTTCAACGAGCCTTACGTCACCAATTTCTGCTCCGATCGCGACGGAATGATTGGCTGCAAGGGCCTCTATGCCGTGGTCCCCGAAGGCAACGTTGTTGTTCTGGGCGACAACCGCCGCAACAGCCAGGACGCCCGTCGTTGGCCAGGCGGCCCGTTTTTGCCAGACGATCAGATCATTGGCCGTGCCGTCTTCCGCTTCTGGCCCCCTTCGCGCATCGGTTCGCTCAGCAATTGAGGCCACAGGCCACAACGCGTCCCTGAAGCTCGCGGCCCAGCCAGGGAATGTTGGCGGCACGCGGTGCGCCGGGGGTGTTGCTGCTGATGGTCCAGCGTTGATTTGGATCGAACAGCAGCCAGCGCCGGCTGCCCTGCTCAAGCTGTTCAGGGGGCTGGTCGATCAGGGCCGAAGGCCCAAAGCTGAGGGCCTGCCAGAGATCTTCCGTGCTCCAGCGGCCCGGCCGCACCAGGGCATTCCACAGCGCAGCAAGCACCACATGGTGGCCGCTGAGGCCTGCGGGGCGCTGGTCGCCCGGCAACAGCATGTCCTCCGCATCCAGAGGAACAGCATGCACAGCCACGGCGGTGATCGTTCGCTGCTGAACGGCCTGGATCAACTGCTCGCGATCGTCCGGGCCACCGAGGGAGGGGCAGACGCGCCAGCCCGGATCGCTGCTGGCCAGCATGCTGCGGTCGGTGAGGAGATGCCACCAGCTCACGCTGCTCAGGGGCGGGAACTCGCAGCCTGAAAGCTGCTGCACCGCTGCTGCAGTGGAGAGGTTCATCAGCCGCAGCTGTCGTTCCGGATGGCGTTGATGCAGCAGCAGCAACTGGCTGAGGGGAATGGTCTCGCTGGTGATTGGATCCGCTGGCCACCCGGCCCGCAGCGTCTCCACGCCTTCCCGCACCAGCCCCTCTCCCTGTAGCGCGGGATCCCGGGGTGCTACGAGCACTGGGCATCCCCCCATCTCTCCGAGCAGCAGTCCCCGTTCCAGCAACGGGGTTGGAACCATGGCGTCATCATCCGCCAGTCCGATGGCACCGTGTTCGAGAAGATCGCCGTGGGGGGCGAGTTCATCCGCCTTGCCGCCGCGGCTGAAGCCTCCCCAAAGGTGCAGACGAACCGCTGCTGTTTGATCCTGCTCGAGGCTGAATCCCTGGAGCCGCTCCGGACAATCGCGCCAGCTGCTGCTGCGGGGAAGCAGACCAATCTGGCCATAGCCCCCTGCGGCGGCACAGTGGCGAAGGCTTACGGCTCTTTCTTGATCCCCACTGAAGGGGGTCTCAAGGATGGAATGGGGATCCACCAGGCAGGGGGCGACCAGTTGATCCGGTGCTGGGCTGGCCTTGATGCCCAGGCCCAGGGCCTGCTGCCGGGCCTCGTCGTCAAAGCCGACGAGAACCCCCTGGTGGATCAGGACTGCACCGAGCTGCACTGAATGTCCGGGGCCACGCAGGACGCGCACCGGATCCAGCAGCAAGGTGTCGTTCATGACGTCAGAGAGCGCCTGCTGCCGTGCGGTCAATCACGCTTCCGAAGTGGGAGGTGAGGTTAAGGCAGGTCACCACTGCAGGCTGGCCTGGATCGGCGGCGATGTCGACCACCGTGACACCACCGTTGCCTTGTTTGACGGCCCAGATGTCGGCCGGGGTCAGCCCCAACAGGTCGCAGAGGATCGTTTTGTTGACGGCGTCGTGGGCCACCACCAGCACAGTTTCCTCAGGCTTCAGCTCGCCAGCGATCTCTCCCCAGCTCCGGACGGAACGGGCCCACACGTCCTGAATGGTTTCCCCTTCAGGCATCTGCACGGTTTCCGGAGTCCGTTTCCAGGTGTCCAGCAACTCCGACCAGTCCTCTCTGATTTCGGATTCGAGCTTGCCTTCCCAGACTCCGTGTCCGATCTCCACCAGTCCGTCGATCTGGGTCAGGGGCACATCGGGATGCGCCTCGAGAATGATCTCGGCCGTTTCGGTTGGGCGCGACAGCGTGCTGCTCCAGGCCCGATCGATGGGGATGTCTTTGAGGAAATCGCGGGCGGCCGCGGCTTGACGGCGACCGTTCTCATTCAGCGGGATATCGATCTGCCCTTGGAAGCGCCCGGCTTTGTTCCAGTCGGTTTCGCCGTGTCGCACCAAAATCAGCCTGGCGTTTTTGCCCTTCTCAGGCAGCGGTTGCAGGTGTGTGGTGCTGTTCAGGCATTCGATCTGCACCTGGGGTCCGTTGTCTCCTGGCCGGATGTTGAAGACCGAAAGGGAGGTGTTGTCGACGCGTAGACGCCGGAAGCCGTGGTCGGGTTCCCCCAGCAGCACCAGCATCAGGCAGCGCAGGATGGCGTTGTGGGCCACCACCAGCACCGTGTCGTTGCCGGTGGCGGGATGGCGCTCCAACAGCGTGCTGATGAAGCCACGCGCCTGCTCCATCAGCTCAGGTAGTGGCTTGTAGCTCGAACCATCACGACGCTGGAGCTCCAGCTCCATGGGCCGCTGCTTCCAGATCTTGTAGGCCTCCGTTGAGCCTTGCATCAGCTCGTCGATGGTCTGGCCGGACCAGGGCTCAAGATCCACTTCCAGCAGTCCGTCATCAAAGACGGGATCTGGGGTCTGGCCGCCTTGGGTCTCCAGCAGGCTCGCCGTCGTCGCGGCCGCCCGCTGCAAAGGAGAGCTGTAGATGGCCTGAATGCTCACATCTTGGAGGGAGCGGCCCAGGGCCCGGGCCTGCTCATGCCCCTCCTCGCTGAGGTTCGAGAGATCATCGCGGCCCTGGATCCGCCGTTCCTTGTTGAAACTGCTGAGACCGTGGCGGACCAGAAGAAGACGAAGGGGCACGGTTCAGCGTCAGGGCGCGGCCATCGTATGGAAGCGGCCTTTCGGGGGGACAATCGTGGGCAGTTGACGCCCGCTGGTGCCCAGTTCCCCACAACCGGTTTCCCCGCGCTGGAAGGGACTTCTGGCGGCCTTGTCCCTCGTATTGGCTGGTTTCATCTGGTTGTCGGGTTTGCTGGACAGCCTCTCGCGACCTTCGGTGGCACCGGCCCTGAGCCTTCAACAGCAGGAGCTGACGCTTCTTGCTGAACCAGCGGTGCCGCACCCGTTGCGGGAGGCTCTTCTGGGGGAGTCGCCGCGGGATGCGCTGCTCAAGGCCCTGGAGGGCATCAGCCCAGAGGAGCGCAATGAGCGGCAGCAACAGATGCTCCTGTTGTTGCAGGGCCAAGGTTCCGCATCAGCGGAGCTCGATCGCCAAGGCGACGACCCATTGCTCCAGCAGCTGCATTGCGAAGCGGGCGCCTCTGACCCGACGCTCTGTATCGATGCTGCAGCCGCGGGGCAAGCGGCGTTCCGTTTGGCCGTCAGCACGGTGCTGCCCCTGGTGACAGCCCTGCTGGGTGGACTGTTGCTGCTTGGTCAGGCCTGGCGTCTGCTGCGAGGTCGGCTGATGGCCTGGCCCGATGTTCAGGGGCCGGAGCTGACCCTGGTTGATATGGCCCTGCTGGTGGCCGGTGGCTTTGTGGTGATCAGTGCCGTTGGTGTTCCGCTGCTGGCGTTTCCCTTGGTGGGTGCACTGACGGCGGGGCTGGGCAGCCCTCGTCGTGAAGCCGTGAGTGTGGTGATCAATTACGGCGTGATGGCCCTGCCGAGCCTGCTGATCCTCTGGCGACAACTGCGTTCTTTGCCCGGGGAGAGGGCACCGCTGGGGGGGTGGATGCAGTGGCGCGTGCGTCCGCTGCTTTCAGCTCTGCGGGACGCCCTGGCGGGATGGTTGATGGTGACGCCGGTGGTGATGCTCACGGGCTGGTTGCTCGTGCGCCTGGTCGGTGATCCCGGGGGCAGCAATCCGCTGTTGGAGTTGGTGCTCGGCAGCCGTGATCCGCTTGCCCTGGCCTTGCTTGCTCTCACTGCGGTTGTGCTGGCCCCGCTGTTTGAGGAAACGATTTTCCGCGGTGCCTTGCTGCCGGTGTTGGCGACCCGACTCGGTCCCCTCCCGGGGGTTCTGCTCAGTGGCCTGTTGTTTGCCATGGCCCACATCAGTGTTGGCGAGTTGGCGCCGCTCACGGTTTTGGGGGTTGGGCTTGGTTTGGTGCGGCTGCGCAGCGGACGCCTGTGGCCCTCGGTGCTGATGCATGGGCTCTGGAACGCCGTGACGTTCCTCAACCTGCTGCTGCTCTGAACCTTGCCCCGCCTTTCTGCAGGTGGTTCACTGGCCTATTCGCCTGTGATCCCGGTGGTTGCCGCTCCGGAACAGCGTGCATCGACCACAGCTTTCGAGCTGATTCAAGGGTCACTGTCCTCCGGACGCATTGCACGACGCTCGCCTCTTCTCGGGGGGCTCCATCGCCTGATGGACGGCACGCTGCTGGGGTTGATTGCGGCGGTTGCCGTTCTGGCTGGTCTCACGCTGCACTGGCAGCATCGCTGGACTGTGGCCTTCCGCCTGCTGGAGGCAACCCGAACCCAGGCGCACCGGTTGACGGAATCAACCGCTGTGCTGGAACAGCATCTGTTGCTGCGGTCTCAGCAGCCCAACCGTCTGGTGCCAACGCAGGTGGCCAATCTGGTGCATCTTGATCGCCCTGATCTGGGCGCGTTGCAAGCCTCCGCCTCCTCGCCCATGGCATCGCTCCAGGTTCTGGGGAATCAGCCCATCCGGGCGGGGTACTGATGACGCGGGTGTCAGGGCGTCGACCCATGCGTTCGCGCCGCTCCCGCGCGCGGGTCGTTCCCCTGACCCAGGTTCCCCCCAAGCGGCTCTGGATCATTTTCTGGATCCTGGCGGCAGGCTTGCTGGGGCTGGTGGGTCGCATGGCCTGGCTGCAGTTGGTGCAGGCCCCCGACCTGGAGCAGCGTGCCCGTCAGCTGCAAACCCAGCGCACCCAACCCTTGGGGCAACGCCGTCCGATCGTCGATCGCACCGGCCGTTTGGTCGCGATGGATGAAAAGCGGTTCCGGCTCTGGGCCCATCCCCGCTACTTCAACATGCCGGGAGATGCCCCCAACCTTGTCCGCCCTGCCGAAGATGTGGCGGCGGTGTTGGCCGATCCCTTGGCTCGTCCTGCGCCTGCGCTGCTGAAGGCCATGGGAACCCAGGCCTCGGGGATTAAATTGGCTGGGGAGCTGGATCCGGAAACGGCCGATCGCATCCAGGCCCTTGGAATCAGCGGCCTGGATCTGGAGGCCTATCCCCAGCGGGTGTACCCCCAGGCGTCGTTGTTCGCCAACGTGGTGGGTTTTCTCAATGCGGAGCGGCAACCTCAAGCGGGTCTTGAGCAGAGCCGTGATGGGGATCTGGCTCGCCATGAGCAAACCCGATACATCCGCCGGGGCGCTGATGGCACGCCATTGCCGGCCAACCTCGCCCCGGGAGCCTTCTATGGCGATGATTTGCGCCTGCAGCTGACGCTGGATTCCAGGCTTCAGCAGGTGGCCCTCAAAGCTCTTGCTGAGCAGGTTGCCAAGTGGAAAGCCCAGAAGGGCGCCGCAATCGTGATGGATGCCACCAATGGTGAGTTGTTGGTGCTTGCATCGACACCCACCTATGACCCCAACCGCTACTGGGATTTCCCCACGGGGCGGTTTCGTGAATGGTCCGTTCAGGATCTCTATGAACCGGGCTCAACGTTCAAGCCGATCAACCTGGCCTTGGCCCTCCAGGACGGCGCCATTCAGGCCACGGATCGGGTGAATGATGTGGGCAAGTTGATGGTGGGTGGTTGGCCGATCAACAACCACGACAAAAAAGCCCATGGTTTGGTGGATTTCGCCACCGTGCTGCAGGTGTCAAGCAACGTCGGCATGGTCCAGGCCATGCGCCGTCTCGACGACGACGCCTACTGGAACTGGATGGAGCGTCTTGGCATCAATCAGCGTCCTGACACCGACCTCCCCGGAGCGGTGGCTGGTCAGCTCAAGAGCAAGAAGCAGTTCACCAATCAGCCGATCGAGCCGGCGACGACGGCCTTTGGTCAGGGGTTTTCGCTCACACCGCTCAAGCTGGTGCAGCTCCACGGAATGCTGGCCAATGGTGGCAAGTTGATCAGTCCCCACATCACCCGTGGCTTCCGCTCGGGTGATGCCCTGGCTCCGGCGGCTGCACCCAGTGGTCAGCAGTTGCTGAACCCGGAGGTCACCCGCACGGTGCTCCAGTGGATGGAATCTGTGGTGGATCAGGGCAGTGGCAAGGGTGTGAAAACACCCGGCTACCGAATTGGTGGCAAAACAGGAACGGCGCAGAAGGCCCTCAATGGAATCTATCTCCCAGGAGCCAAGATCTGCAGCTTTGTGGCGACCTTGCCGATTGAGGATCCCCGTTATGTGGTGTTTGTGGTGGTGGATGAGCCCCAAGGCGAACACGCCTATGGCTCCACCGTGGCCGTTCCTGTCGCTAAACAGATCATTGATGCCTTGCTGGTTGTGGAGCGCATCGCCCCCTCAAAACCTGCTGAATTGAACAAGCTTTTGAACAGCTGACGCATCAAAAAGCGCGGCTACGTTACGGGTATTGAGCCGTCTTACATCATGGCCAGCCTGCTCGATCAGCTTTCACAAATGACCGTGGTCGTTGCCGACACGGGTGATCTGGAGGCGATCCGCAAGTTCACCCCTCGGGATGCCACCACCAACCCGTCGTTGATCCTGGCTGCTGCACAGATTCCGGCCTATCAGAGCCTGATTGATGAGGCTTTGCGGTCATCGCGCAAGTTGATGGGTAGTGATGCAGCGGTGGAAGACGTGGTGCGGGAAGCGCTCGATGAGATCAGTGTGATCTTCGGCAAGGAGATCCTGAAGATTGTTCCCCGTCGTGTGTCAACGGAGGTGGATGCTCGCCTGAGTTTTGACACCGACGCCACGATTGAAAAAGGGCGCAAGCTGATTCGTCTGTACAACGATGCCGGCATCAGCAACGATCGGGTTCTGATAAAAATTGCCTCCACCTGGGAAGGCATCAAAGCTGCCGAGGTGCTTGAGAAAGAGGGGATTCACTGCAACCTCACCCTCCTGTTTGGTTTCGGTCAGGCCATTGCCTGTGCCGAAGCCGGTGTCACTCTGATCTCCCCCTTCGTGGGGCGCATCCTGGATTGGTACAAGGCTGAAACCGGACGTGATTCCTTCCCCGGACCTGAGGACCCGGGTGTGATTTCGGTGACCAAGATCTTCAACTACTACAAGACCCACGGCTACGGCACGGAGGTGATGGGGGCGAGCTTCCGCAACATCGATGAGATCACGGAGTTGGCCGGTTGTGATCTGCTCACGATTTCACCGAAGTTGTTGGATCAGCTCCGTGAGACTGATGCTGTGCTGACCCAGAAATTGGATGCCACCCATCCCACCGATGGCGAAGCCAAGATCCACGTCGATCGCGCCACCTTTGATGCACTGATGCAGGACGATCGGATGGCCAGCGACAAACTCACCGAGGGCATTAAAGGCTTCAGCAAAGCCATTGAAACCCTGGAGCATCAACTGGCCCATCGTCTGGCTGAACTGGAGGGTGGATCCGCCTTCCGCCACGCCGTTTCCGAGATCTTCATGCTCAACGACATGAACGGCGATGGCTCGATCACCCGCGACGAATGGCTCGGAAGTGATGCCATTTTTGATGCGCTCGATCAGGACCACGACGGCCTGATCTCCCAGGAGGACGTGCGCCAAGGCTTTGGCGCAGCACTGACTCTGACCTCTGTCTGAGTCGCGCTGGTTCCATGCATGCCCTCGACACCATGCGTGCTTTGGCCAGCAAGGCCGAAGTGATTCATCTCAATCAGGGTGACGTGCTGTTTCGTACCGGCGAAACCGGCACCTGCATGTACGGCCTGCTGGAGGGATCGGTGCGGCTCACCTGGATCGATTCAGCAGGCCATGAGGGACATGAAGACATCCCTGTGGGTCATGTGTTCGGCGCAGGGGCCTTGGTGATGGAGGACCATCAGCGTCTGAGCACCGCCACGGCCACCAGTGATTGCCGTTTGATTGCCATGAACCGCGACAAGTTCCTGTTTGCGGTTCAGGAGACACCGATGTTCGCAGTGCAACTCCTCGCATCGATTGATGCCCGTTTGCGGGACATCAAGTTGGCCGACGGATGATCGATGGGCGGGGCGATTTTTAAAGCGAAAACGGCATAATCCCGCAAGTTTTGAGACCAGATCGGTGCAAAGCCGTCCCCTGCGTCTGGCATGCAGTTGGGGTTGTTCCATCTCAGCCTGGGGATCCTCGGCGTCCTGATCCTGGGACTGCTGAATCGTCTGTTGATTCAAGACATCCAGGTCCCAGCGGTGCTGGCGGCTGTTGCCGTTGGTGGTCAGCAGTTGATGGGCTTCACCCGTGCCTGGTTCGGCCATCGTTCCGATCGCATCCCCATCAGCCGGCTGCGGCGCACGCCCTTCATCGTCATCAGCACTGTGGCGATTGCCCTGTTGTTCGGTGTTACCTGCCAACTGGTGCAGCACTTGGCCATCAGCATGGAGGCCTCCAGAGGTGAGCTGAATGTGCTGCTGATGGGTCTGTTGATCCTGGCTTTTGTTGGGATCGGCACCGCGATTGCCGCTGGTGGCACGGCGTTTTCAGCCTTGATTGCGGATCGCACCACGGAAGCCGAACGGCCGCGGGTGTTGTCGGTGGTGTGGGGGATGCGTCTCCTGGGGGTGTTGCTGGGAAGTGTTCTGGTGAATCAGGTGTTCGGCAGCACCGCGGTGTTGGCTGGTTTGGAGCGTCTCTCGCTGGTGACGCCGCTGCTGCTGCTGCTGCTGCTGCTGCTGCTGCTGCTTGGGGTGGTGTCGGTTTTTGGCGTGGAGTGCCGCACCACGGGCTTGATGGTGCTGGCCAGGCCAGTCCCCCCTGATGTCCCCCAGCGGTTGGCTTTGCCCCAGTTGTTGTTGCAATTGCGCACCATCCCCCAGGCCGGTTGCTTCCTCGGGGTGCTGTGCCTGTTCACCTTCAGCATGTTCCTCAACGATGCGGTGCTTGAGCCCTACGGCGCCGCCGTCTTTGGCGTGAGTTTCTGTGCCACCACATCGCTGAATGTGTTGATTGCCCTGGGCTTCTTTGCTGGCCTGGGTCTGAGTGGGTTCTTGTTGATTGAGCGTGCCGGCAACATCAGAACGGCCCGGGTGGGTGCGGTGCTGGCTGCACTGGCCTTGATGCTGATGATGTGGGCTGGGGCGGAGCAGTCGATCCCCCTGTTGCGGTCTGCCGTTGGTTTGTTTGGCCTGTCGCTTGGGGTGTGCATGAATGCCTGCCTCACCTTGATGTTCAGCTTTGTGCAGCCAGGCCGCACCGGCTTTCTGCTTGGTGTTTGGGGCGCGGGCTATGCCTATTCCTGCGGTCTGGCCACCATCAGTGGAGGCGGTCTGCTCACCTTGCTCAAAGCCTGGAACGGTGGTGATTTGTTCGCTGCCCATGGCGGCGTGTTAGGCCTGCAGATGGTTTGTTTCCTCGGTGCCGCATTGATGACGCGGCGTCTGGATGTGGTGGGTTTTCGTGAAACGGTGAAAACCCGCTTTTCCGATGTCATGGAAATGGCAGTGGATTGAAGCTTGGCTGGAGCTCCGGATCCACTAGAACCAGGTTCCCTCCATTGCAGTGAATGGCAGCGCTGCAGATCGTCTGGTTCAAGCGTGATCTGCGGATCGTTGATCACCAGCCCTTGGCGGCTGCTTTGGAGAGGGGTTTGGTGCTGCCGCTGTATGTGGTGGAGCCGGAGTTGTGGCGGCAGCCCGATGCCTCCGAGCGGCAGTGGATGTTTTGCCGGGAGTCGCTGCTGGAGTTGCGCCAGGCCTTAGCGGATCGGGGCCAACCCTTGGTGGTGCGCGCTGGGGATGTTGTGCAGGTGCTGGAACGGGCCCGTCGTCAGTTCGGCATCGATGGGCTGTGGAGCCATGAGGAAACCGGCAACGGCTGGACCTATCAACGCGACAAACGCGTGGGGGCCTGGGCCCGTCGGCACGGCATCGCCTGGACGGAACTCCCGCAGTTCGGGGTGACGCGCCGGATGCGCAGCCGCAATGGCTGGGCCAAACGCTGGGAGGTTCAGATGACAGAGCCCATCACACCCGAGCCGGCCGCATTGCAATCGCTGGAGGGCATTGATCCCGGAGTGATCCCGGAGCGCCCCAGTTCAGAGCTGTTTTCGGATACGTGTCCGCAGCGTCAGATGGGAGGGCGTTCGATCGGCCTGGAGGAGTTGAACGACTTTTTGCAGCACCGCGCCCCGCGCTATCAACGGTCGATGTCGAGCCCCAACACCGCGTTCACCGGTTGTTCGCGCCTGTCGGCTTATCTCACCTGGGGTTGTCTCTCGATGCGGGAAGTGCTGCAGACCAGCCGCACCCACAGCGGCCGCGGCGTCAGCAGCTTTGAATCACGGCTGCACTGGCACTGCCATTTCATTCAGAAGCTGGAGGATCAGCCGGCGATTGAATTCAGCGATTTCCATCCGTTTATGCGGGGCATTCGCGCAGCGGACGCCGAGCGCTTGACGGCCTGGAGCGAAGGTCGCACCGGCGTTCCTTTTGTGGATGCTTGCATGCGCGCCTTGCGGGCCCATGGCTGGATCAACTTCCGCATGCGGGCGATGTTGATGTCTTTTGCTAGCTACAACCTCTGGCTGCCCTGGAGAGACAGTGGCCTGCATCTGGCCCGTCAGTTTGTGGATTACGAACCGGGGATTCACTGGAGCCAGTGCCAGATGCAATCGGGCAGCACCTCGATCAACACGATTCGGATTTACAACCCGATCAAGCAGGGCATGGACCACGACCCCCAAGGGCTGTTCATTCGTCAGTGGTGTCCTGAACTCAAGGATGTGCCCACGATTCACATCCATAAGCCCTGGATGCTGGGTGGTGGCATGCCAGCACCGATCGTTGATGTCACCGCATCAATGCAGGATGCCAAAGATCGCATCTGGGAGATTCGCCGATCGGCTGGTTTTGATCGCCATGCCGATGCGATTCAGCGCAAGCATGGCTCCCGCAAGGCGGGGTTGAAGCCAACAACGGCTCGCCGCCGCCGGCGCAAACCACAGCAGCCCGACAACGGCAGCCAGCAGCTCAGCCTCGGTCTTTAGTTGCGCTGCAGCAGCAGCCGCTTGATCACCCGTTGGGCGATGTCGCCATAGCCCATCTCCCCGGAGAGAATCTGAGCAATTCGCCGTGGTGCGGTGGGCCGCTTGATCCCCAGCTGATACCCCACACCGGGGAAGCGGTAAAAGACCTGGGCAATGCGCCGGCCCCAGGCCATCGACTCACCCCAGCGCTCCCGCATGCTGCGGCTGTAGCCCCGCAGATCCTTGCTGTCACCCTTGAGCCATTGGTTCAGATGTCGAGCCGCCTCGCAGCCACTCATCAGGGCAGGGCGTAGCCCTTCTGCCAGAAATGGGTCGCAAAGCGATGCCGCATCCCCCACCACCACAATGCCGTTGCCATCAAGACGGTGATGGCCGTTCCACACCCGCAGTTGGCCGCGCTGACGGATGCCTGCATCGGCGGCGAAACCCAGATCCGGCAAGAGCTGAGCCAGGACCTGCTCCGGGTCGGCGTCTTGCTTGCCGATGAAACTGCCCACACCGATGTTCACACCACCTGAGAGGGGAAAGGCCCAGGCGAAGCCCTGTTTCACCAGGCCGAATTCAAAGCGGGTGGTGCCATCTCTGAGTTTGCCTTGACCCTCGAGCCGCACCGACATGGTGGTGGCCATCTGGGGCTGTTTGGCTCCCAGGCCGAGCCGTTGGGGCCAAGGGGACCCCGAACCGTCGGCGATCACCACGGCACGCCCCTGCCAATGGCGTCCGTCGGTTGCCGTGACTTGCCAGACGTCTCCATGGCGCCGGATGTCATTGACTTCAACGCCCTCAAGGCGTTCAGCTCCCGCCTGAATGGCCTGGTCTGAAAGCAGTTGATCCAGCGTTTCGCGGCGCACGATCCAGAACGGTGCATCCCCTGGCAACTCGGCCACCACTGGATCCTCCAGGCACCAGCTGAAATCCACTTGCCGGATCACCTGCTCTACCGCTGGCTCCAGGGAAAACGGAAACCACTGCTGCACGGAGGCCGCCATGCCACCACCACAGGGTTTGATCCTTGGCTCGGCGTCGCGCTCCAGCGTCAGAACGTCATGGCCCGCTAATGCAAGATGAACCGCCGAAGCACCGCCAGCGGCCCCGGACCCGACGATCAGGACGTCATGGGTCCGATCTGATTCGTTGCTCACACCTTGAGGATGTCGGCTTCCTTGGTGGCCAGGTGTTGTTCCAGCTCAGCGATGAATTTGTCGAGCGTTTTCTGAATGCTGTCTTGTTCGTCGCGGCTCTGGTCTTCGGAGAACTCGCCTTCCTTTTCCTGCTTCTTGATCTTGTCGATCGCGTCGCGGCGCAGGTTGCGCAGGGCCACCTTGCCTTCTTCGGCGTACTTCGAGGCCAGCTTGCAGAATTCCTTGCGGCGTTCCTCGGTGAGGGGCGGCACGTTGATGCGGATGATCTTGCCGTCGTTGTTGGGGGTGAAGCCCAGCTCACTCATCGCGATGGCCTTCTCGATCGAGGCCAGGGCGCTGATGTCGAACGGTTGGATCTGGATGGTCTGGGAGTCTGGGGTCGACAGGGTCGCCAGCGACTTCAGCGGCGTGTCAGCGCCGTAGTACTCCACGCTGATGCGATCCAGCAGGGAGGAATTGGCCCGGCCGGTGCGGATCGTGTTGAAGTTGCGCTGGGTGGCCTCCACCGACTTGCGCATGCTGGCTTCGAGGTCCTGGGTCGACATGGTTGCTGAGGGAGGAGGCGTGCGAACTGGGTTGGCGTTGTTTAGGAGGGGTCGCCGATGCGGGACCCGATCGGTTCCCCGGCCACGGCTCTGCCGATGTTGCCAGGTTCAAACAGGTTGAAGACAACAATCGGGATGTTGTTGTCTTTGCAAAGGGCGATGGCGGTGCTGTCCATGACACCTAACTCGCCGCTGAGCACGTCCTGATAGCTCAGCTGCGCGTGCTTCACCGCGTCGGCGTGCTTGGCCGGGTCTTTGTCGTAGACCCCATCCACCTTGGTGGCTTTGAACACCACATCGGCATTGATTTCGGCAGCCCGTAGGGCAGCGGTGGTGTCGGTGGTGAAGAACGGGTTGCCGCAACCGGCGCCAAACACCACCACCCGATTTTTCTCTAGATGCCGGATCGCTTTGCGACGGATGTACGGCTCCGCCACTTCCTGCATGGCGATGGCGGTCTGTACTCGGGTGGGAACACCAGCCCTCTCGAGCCCGTCCTGGAGGGTGATGGCGTTCATCACCGTGGCCAACATGCCGACGTAGTCAGCTGTGGCTCTCTCCATGCCCGCTGCAGACCCCTTCAGCCCGCGGAAGATGTTGCCGCCGCCCACGACGATCGCCAGCTGGGTGTCATTGGCCACCACCTTGGCCACATCGGAAGCAATCGACTGAACAATGGCGGGATCGATGCCATAGCCCTGAGATCCCATCAGAGCTTCGCCGCTGAGTTTCAGCAGGACGCGTGTGTAGGTCATCTACGGTCCAGATCCTTTCGACAGTAGCAAGCACTGGCACAAGCCTCTGATCGCCGCTTGGATGGGGAAACCGCGGCTGTTTGATGCCAGAGACCGATGCCACCCAAAGCGGTGTGATGGCCCGTCTCACGCTTTCAGCCCTGGAACGGGCCAGTCAGGATCCCGACTGTTGGCGTGAACCGGTGGTGCATCGCGCATTGTTGGTGAGTGGGCTGTCGGTGCTCACCGCGGCCACCCGTCATCTTCAGGATGATCTCGAGGCGGCTGAAGCGGCCTGAGGCCGACTGGTTCAACCCTTAAAACTCGATGCCTGCCTGGGCCTTCACCCCCTGTTCGCGGAAGGGGTGGTGCACCAGGGTCATCTCCGTCACCAGATCGGCCCGCTCTACAAGCTCGGCTGGTGCACCCCTGCCGGTCAACGCAACGTGGGTGAGCTCCGGTCGTTCATTCAATCCGGCGATCACCGTATGGGCCTCGATGTAGCCCAGTTTCAAGGCCACGTTCAGTTCGTCCAGCAGCACCAATTTCACGCTGGCATCGCGCAAGTAGCCCAGGGCCGTCTGCCAGGCCGCCTCCACCAGTTGCTGATCCCGCTCTCGGTTCTGGGTTTCCCAGGTGAAGCCTTCCCCCAGGGCATGCCAGCTCACCTGATCACCGAAGGCCTGCAGTGCTCGTGCTTCGCCGGGCTCCCAGCCCCCCTTGATGAACTGAACAATCGCCACCCGCTCGCCATGGCCAAGGGTGCGCAGCACCAGCCCAAGCCCGGCGGTGGTTTTTCCCTTGCCCTGGCCGGTGAACACCAGCACCAGGCCCTTCTCCTTGTTGCGTTCCTCCACCCGTTGCTTCTGCACCTGCTGGCGCCGCTCCATCCGTTTGCGGTAACCGGCATCGTCGGTTTCTGGGGCGAGCTTGCCCCCCATGCCCAGTTCCGCGGCGGATTGATCGAGGTCGTTCGTGCTCATGGGGAGAGGGGCTGTTGGCTCTGGAGGGGTTTTTGGTTCTATCGAGGCCGAGTGGCGGTGATGCGTTGCAGAGCCCGACCCGCCAGCAGTTCCTGGCTCACGCTGCTGAACCCGAGTCGCTCCAGCTCGGTGGGGAGGTCGTCCTCCAGCATGGCGGTGGCGGTGTCGGTTTCAAACAGGGCACAAAACAGTTGCTGGGGAAGCTTCAGCCAAGGTCCGGCCGGATGGAGATCCACAAGCACCAACCAGCCGCCCGGTTCCAGCAGCCGTAGGGCACTGCGGAGCACCCGTTCCCGATCGCTGCGGGGAAATTCGTGCAGGGCCACGCTCAGCTGGATGGCGCTGAAGCTGGCATCGGCCAGGGGTGGATCTTCGGCCAGCCCTTCCACCCGCTTCAGGTTGGGGTGGCGTTGGGCGGCGAGATCCAGGGCGCGGGGGGAGACATCGAGCCCCGTCACGGCGTATCCCGCCGCCAACCAGGGGGCTGCTGCTTCGCCACTGCCGCAGCAGAGATCCAGCACCGACGCGCCGGGCTTGAGATGGGGCTGCACCGCCTCGAGCCCGAGGCCTCGCAGGCGCTCCACCCCGCCAACACTCAGCGACGACACCGCCGTGACCGTGTCGTAAATCCAGCGGTAGCGGTAGGCCAGCGGCCTCAGAAATGAGGTCATCGTTGAAGTGAAAAAAGCAGACAGGGTGTTGTCAGGCCGGTTGCCGGGCCAGGGCTGCATCCACCGCCTGCTGCTGATCACGCCGGGTGATCCAGTGGTGATAGGTGCGGGTGTGGATCGTCACCGAGTGGCCCATCATCCTGGCGGCGACGGTGTCCGGCAGGCCGACATGAATGGTGCGCACCGCCCAGGCGTGGCGCAGGTCGTAGGGGGTAATCGGCAGGTTGTAGCGGCGGAACTGCTCACTCACCCGCCGTCCCACCTGCTGCAGGGTGGTGCGCCGCAGATCGGTCTGGATGGCTGGCAGAGCGGCCGGATTCTCCGCCAGCTCCTGCAACCCGAAGTGCTCGACCCAGTCGGGGTGGAACGGCCAGCTCTGGTGTTCACCGGTTTTGGTTGTGGGCAGCACCCGCAGCACCTGATCCCCGCCCGCTGCCAGGGAGGAGCAATCGCAGAAGAACACCTCGTGGTTGCGCAGGCCGTAGGTGGCCATCAGGGCAAAGGCCAGGCGCCACTGTGGATTGGGGATGCGGCCTGCGGCCTCGAGGATCTGCGGATCGGTGGGCAGCTGGCGGAACCGGGCCCGGTGCAGGCCATAGCCGCCGGCCTCCTGGCGCCAGTCCTCCGGCAAGGGCAGCTCCAGGTGCCGGGCCAGGGCGGCCAGGGCTGTGGCGCATTGCTGCCGGCTGCGGCTGCCGTCGTCATAACTGGTCAGCGTCTGCATCAGCAGCGCTGGCTCCAGCGGCTGATCACCGCACTGACGCGCCAGTCGCCGGAGGTAGGGCAGATAGGCACTGGTCCAGGTGGTGCGACTGCTCGCCGGGGAGCGGCGTCGGCGCGGGTCGGCAAAAAAGGCTGCTTCGAAGCCTTCGATGGCGGCCTGGATTCCGATCGAACGCCCTCTGGCCGTGGCAGCAGAGGAGGAGGCCGACCAGAGCGTCCAATCAAAACTGCGCTGCTCAAGTTGCAGTTGCACCAGGGCAGCGGTGCTGAGGGCCTGATTCAGTCCGGCTGCATCGGCCATCAGCCCCAGGCTGATCCGTTGCAGGCCGTTGCGGCTCGGATCCCCGCGCAAGGGCAGAGACCCGCGCAGGTTCAGCCGCCGACCCCGCTGTTCGATGCGCAGGCCTGACCCCTGTGCCGCCAGCTGCGCATTGGCGGTCTCCAGCGCACTTTTGAGCTCCATAAATGTGTCGTTGGAACCAAGGATCGCGTCCGTGGCGGCTACGCTCAACCCCCGAAAACCGTTCTGGTTGGTATGTCTCGCGTCGGTGTCGTCCTGCTGAACCTGGGTGGCCCGGAGCGGATCCAGGACGTTGGCCCGTTTCTCTACAACCTGTTCGCCGATCCGGAGATCATTCGGCTTCCCAGTCCGGCGCTGCAGAAGCCGCTGGCTTGGTTGATCAGCACCCTGCGCAGTGGCAAGTCGCAGGAGGCCTATCGCTCCATCGGTGGCGGATCACCGCTGCGGCGTATCACCGAGCAGCAGGCCCGTGAACTCCAGAGCTTGCTGCGTCAGCGCGGCATCAATGCCACCAGTTATGTGGCCATGCGCTACTGGCATCCGTTCACCGAATCCGCTGTGGCGGACATCAAGGCCGATGGCATGGATGAGGTGGTGGTGCTCCCCCTCTACCCCCATTTCTCGATCAGCACCAGTGGATCCAGTTTCCGTGAGCTGCAGCGCCTGCGTCAGGCGGATCCGGCCTTTGAGAAGTTGCCGATTCGCTGCATCCGCAGCTGGTTTGACCACCCGGGCTATGTGAAGGCCATGGCCGAGCTGATCGCGGCAGAGGTCCGCAACAGCGACGACCCCACGAAGGCCCACGTCTTCTTCAGTGCTCACGGTGTGCCGAAGAGCTACGTCGAAGAGGCGGGCGACCCCTATCAAAAGGAGATCGAAACCTGCACAGGTTTGATCATGAAGGAGTTGGCCGTTCAGATGGGCCACGAGAACCCCTTCACCCTGGCCTACCAAAGCCGTGTGGGTCCGGTGGAGTGGCTCAAGCCCTACACCGAGGAGGCCCTTGAGGAATTGGGGCAAGCCAAGACCAACGATCTGGTGGTGGTGCCGATCAGCTTCGTCAGCGAACACATCGAGACGCTTGAGGAAATCGACATCGAATACCGGGAGTTGGCCACCGAAGCCGGTGTGGTGAATTTCCGTCGGGTGCGTGCTCTCGACACCTATGCCCCCTTCATCGAGGGATTGGCGGATCTCGTGGCCACCAGCCTGCAGGGCCCTGAGGTGAGTCTCGATGCGGCGGCGGAGCTGCCCAACAAGGTGAAGCTCTATCCCCAGGAGAAGTGGGAATGGGGGTGGAACAACAGTTCCGAGGTCTGGAACGGCCGTCTGGCCATGGTTGGTTTTTCAGCCTTTTTGCTCGAGCTGATCAGTGGTCAAGGGCCGCTGCACGCCCTCGGCCTGCTCTGACCAAGCCAGAGGAGCTGCGGGCCCTTAACCTTGGGGGTCATTGACCCGTCGCCTCTGTGACTCTCACCTCAGCGTCTTCGGCCGTCACTGGGCAGCAGGCCGGTCACGGTGGCCAGAGAATGTCTGGGGCGACAGCCCTGATGGATGCGTTGCGGCGCCATGGCGTTGACACGATTTTCGGCTACCCCGGCGGCGCGATTCTCCCGATCTACGACGCACTCCACATCGCCGAGAGCGATGGTTGGGTGAAGCACATCCTGGTGCGGCATGAGCAGGCCGGCACCCACGCGGCCGATGCCTATGCGCGTGCCACCGGCAAGGTGGGCGTTTGCTTCGGCACGTCTGGGCCGGGTGCCACCAACCTGGTGACCGGCATCGCCACCGCCCAGATGGACTCGGTGCCCATGGTGGTGATCACCGGTCAGGTGCCGCGTCCGGCGATTGGCACCGATGCATTCCAAGAGACCGACATCTTCGGCATCACCCTGCCGATCGTGAAACATTCCTGGGTGGTGCGCGATCCGGCTGATCTCGCTTCCATCGTTGCCCAGGCCTTCCTGATTGCAGCCAGTGGTCGTCCGGGCCCCGTGCTGATCGACATCCCGAAGGATGTTGGCCAGGAGATGTTCGATTACGTGCCGGTTGAGCCCGGATCAATTGTTCCCAAAGGCTTCCGCAAGCCTCAGCCCCCCCGGGATGAACCGATCCTGTCGGCGCTTGAGCTGATCGCCGAGGCGGAGCGTCCGCTGCTCTACGTGGGCGGTGGTGCGATCTCAGCTGGTGCTCACGACAGCCTGCGGGTGATCGCTGAGCGCTATCAGATCCCTGTTACCACCACCTTGATGGGGAAGGGTGCCTTCGATGAAAACGACCCTCTCTCGGTGGGCATGCTCGGCATGCACGGCACGGCCTATGCCAACTTCGCCGTCACCGAATGCGATCTGCTGATTGCTGTTGGCGCCCGTTTTGACGATCGGGTGACCGGAAAGCTCGACACCTTCGCCCCCCGGGCCCGGGTGATCCACTTTGAGATTGACCCGGCCGAAATCGGCAAGACCCGCCGCCCCGATGTGGCGGTGCTGGGTGATCTGGGCCTGAGCGTGGCGCGCCTGGTGGAGCTGAGCCTGCAGCAGCAGGTGAAACCCTGCACGACCCCTTGGTTGGCGCGCATCGCCGAGTGGAAACAGACCTATCCCCTCACCGTGCCTCCCACCGAAGGCCCCCTCTTCCCCCAGGAGGTGCTGCTGGCCGTTCGCGAGCTGGCACCGAATGCCATCGTCACCACGGACGTGGGCCAGCACCAGATGTGGGCGGCCCAGTACCTGCGCAATGGGCCCCGGGGCTGGATCAGCAGTGCCGGTCTTGGCACCATGGGCTTTGGCATGCCGGCCGCCATGGGCGCCCAGGTGGCGTGCCCCGATCGTCAGGTGGTGTGCATCGCGGGTGACGCCAGCATCCTGATGAACATTCAGGAGTTGGGAACCCTGGCGGCCTATGGCCTTCCGGTGAAGGTGGTGATCGTCAACAACCACTGGCAGGGCATGGTGCGTCAGTGGCAGGAGAGCTTCTACGAGGAGCGTTATTCCGCCTCCGACATGCTTAATGGCATGCCGGACTTCGTGGCTCTCGCCCGCTCCTTCGGTGTGGACGGCGTGCACATCCGCGAGCGGGACTCGTTGAAGCGTGATCTCGAGGCGGCGCTCAAGGCCCCCGGCCCGATGTTGATCGACATCCACGTGCGTCGTGGTGAGAACTGCTATCCGATGGTTCCCCCGGGCAAAAGCAATGCTGAAATGGTGGGCCTTCCGGCTCCCATGCCGGTTCTCAACGCCCCGACCTCTTGATTCGTCTTGTCTTAATCGGCGTTCTGCTGCTGCTTTGGGCCGTGCCGGTGCAGGCCGCAGAGGTGCTTCAGGTGCGCAGCAGTTCCCTGCTGCAGGTGGGAGATCACAACCGCACCTACACCGTTGCCCTGGCCTGTTCCGCCGTTGATGCAAGCCAGGAGGCCGAGGCCACCGCATGGCTGCGTCAGGAACTGCCGCGCCGTCGCAAGGTCAATCTGCGGCCGGTCGGCTCCAGCGAGGGGCAGCTGATGGCCCGGGTGACCCCGATCGGTGCTGAGCGTGACCTCAGCACCGGCCTGATTGCCGCGGGTTTGGCCAGTAACAGCTGTGGGGGCGATGGCTGATAACCGCATTGCCCGGGGCATTGTCTTGGTGCCCTGTCTGCTGCTGGGGGGTGCCTTTCTGGCCACAGCGGCCTGGGGGCAGGGGGCCGCAGCTGAAAACCGCACCCTGGCCATCGGCATCGGTGCTGGTTTGCTGTTGGCGGGTTGGCTGTCCCAGTTGGGTGGCGGCTCTGAGGGTGGGCCTGAATCCTCTGTGACAAAACCGGACGAGTCCGACCCCTATCCCTAATTTGCGGGGATCGGGTTGCTTCCCTCCGATCCCATGTCGAAGCCTGAGTGGCGACGTTGGCCTTGGCTGTCGTGGTGTGTTGTTGCAGCCACGCTCATCGGCTGCCAGTCGATCGTGGCCAGTGGCGTCAGCCGCCCAAGGCTGGCGGTGCTGCTGCCGATGGGGCACCGCGATGCTGAATTGCGGCACAACTTCCTCCAGGGCTTTCGTTTGGGCCAGGCTTCGGTGGAGGCCTGCGGAGAGCCCTTCCCGCAGGTTGCCTGGCATGGGACCAACTCCGGCGATGCGCCCGATCCGCAGCTGATGCCTTCGACGGAGCTCAAGCTGCTGGTGGCTCCCCCGTCTGCGGATCTGCGGGCCTTTGCCGCCTTCGCTGACGAGCGGGATCTCACCGTTCTGCTTCCCTATCAGCGTGGACAGTCGTTGGACACCCTGCGCGGGCTGGAAGGCCGTGAACGGCTCTGGCCGCTGGTTCCTTCCCGCCAGGAGGATCTCAAGGCGATGGTGGCGGCTGCGATGGAGGCCGGCTGGGGACGGGCGATGGTGGTCGAAGACCCTTCTGCCCTTGAGTCCACCAGCTCCAAGGCCTTTGTGGAGCTGTTCAAGGCCGCTGGCGGCATTGTTGAGAGCTACGAAGCACAGCCCGTCCAGCGGGTGGATCCCAGCAACAACGGGCGTCTCCAACGGTTCAAGGACGATATGGCCTGGTCTTGGGTGCCCACCGTTGTGGT
This sequence comes from Synechococcus sp. MU1651, assembly GCF_023630635.1. Lineage (NCBI taxonomy): Bacteria > Bacillati > Cyanobacteriota > Cyanophyceae > Synechococcales > Synechococcaceae > Synechococcus > Synechococcus sp. MU1651. The sequence goes on along the minus strand of NZ_JAKUHJ010000004.1, from coordinate 29,081 downwards.
GGCTGATGCTCCGAACGGTCCCCTCTCCCGAGAGCTGCGGGCCGAGCAGCAGCAGGGGCGCTTTGGCGGTGGTGCACCGCAGGCGCCGAACTGGATTTGGCTCACCGAGGCGGAAGGCCTGCAGGACGCGCCCGCGGTGCCCTGGCAACAGCTTGGGTTGCAGCACCCAGCCCGTGGGGTGGCCTGGGCTGAGTTTCAAAAGGACTTCCAGCAGTCCACCGGCAAGGCTCCATCGTTGCTCGCGGGGGCGGGCTTTGATGCAGCTCGGCTGTTGGCCTTGGCCGATGCAGCACCCTTGCCGTTGTCCGCTGACGGGGGCATCGATGCGATGGGTTGGTTGGACCCTTATCAGAAGGAGGTCGTTCCGATTTGCCAGGCCTTTGATCAGCGTCGCCGCGGGGAGCGTCTGCGTCTGAAGGCGGTGGCCAGTGATTCCCGCTTTCGTGCTGGCTTGGCACCATCGGGCCAGGCCATGGCCGGTCTGATCGAATGAGGTCTGGGGATACGACCTCGAGATGCTGCGCCTGAGTGAATTGAAGCTGCCCCTCGACCATGGGGAGGAAGCGCTGCAGGAGGCGGTGCTCAAGCGTTTGAGGATTCCGCCGGATCGTCTTCTGGGTCAGACCCTGGTGAAGCGCAGTGTTGATGCGCGACGTCGCGACCGGATTCAGCTGATTTACAGCGTGGATGTGCAGGTGAAGGGTGAAGCCGCCCTGTTACGGCGCATCGGCAACAAAGGCCGGGTGCGTCTGGCTCCAGACACCCGCTACCGGTCTGTGGGTCATGCCCCCGATGGCTTCCCCTTGGATGCGGCCGATCGGCCTGTGGTGGTGGGGGCAGGTCCCTGCGGTTATTTCGCTGCTCTGCTGTTGGCACAGATGGGGTTCCGACCGCTGTTGCTGGAACGGGGTCAGACCGTGAAGCAACGCACCGCTGACACCTTTGGCTTCTGGCGGGGCACCAGCCCCTTCAACCCGGAATCCAATGCCCAATTCGGTGAGGGCGGAGCCGGCACCTTCTCCGACGGCAAGCTCTACAGCCAGGTGAGCGATCCCGAGCACTACGGCCGCAAGGTGCTGGAGGAGCTGGTGGCCTGTGGTGCCAGCGAGGAGATCCTCACGTTGCACCGCCCCCACATCGGCACCTTCAAGCTCGCCACCGTGGTGCGTGGCCTGCGGGCACGGATTGAAGCCCTCGGCGGTGAGGTGCGTTTCAACAGTCGCGTGACACGCCTTCAGCTCAGCGACAGCAGCGCTGGGAAGCCGCATCAACTCGATGGCTTGGTGCTGGCCGATGGAACGGAGATTCCCTGCCGCCATCTGGTGCTGGCTCCCGGTCATTCCGCGCGCGACTGCTTCGAAATGCTGGAGCAGATCGGTGTGCAGCTGCAGCGCAAACCGTTTTCCGTGGGCGTGCGGATAGAGCATCCGCAGCATCTGATTGACGCAGCCCGCTGGGGAGAGGCGGCGGGCCATCCTCGTCTCGGGGCGGCCGAGTACAAGCTGGTTCACCATGCCGAGAACGGCCGCTGCGTCTACAGCTTTTGCATGTGTCCCGGAGGATTTGTGGTGGGCGCCACCTCGGAGGAAGGCCGGGTGGTGACCAATGGCATGAGCCAGCACTCCCGCAACGAGCGCAACGCCAACAGCGGTTTGGTTGTGGCTCTGGACGCCGATGATCTGGCACCGTTTGAACGCTTTCCAGGGGATCCGTTGGCGGGGATTGCTCTGCAGCGGGAGCTGGAGGAGCGCGCCTTCAGGCTGGGGGGAAACAGCTATGCCGCACCGGCGCAGCGGTTGGAGGATTTCCTGGCTGCTCGTCCCTCCACCCGTCTGGGTGGCATCGCCGCGTCGTATCAGCCGGGTGTGCATCCCGCCGATCTGGATGACCTGCTCCCTGCTGCCATCGTTGAGGCCTTGCGGGAGGCGTTGCCGGCCTTTGCCCGCAAGCTGAAGGGGTATGACCACCCCGATGCGGTGCTCACCGGTGTGGAAACCCGCACGTCATCGCCCGTGCGGATTCCCAGGGATGAAGCGTTGGAATCGCTCAATGTGAAGGGGCTGGTGCCCGCGGGTGAAGGGGCGGGCTATGCCGGCGGCATCCTCTCGGCCGGAATCGATGGCATTCGAGCTGCTGAAGCCTTGGCCATTCAGATCCTGAGGCCCAAGCCTGTTTAAGTTTCAGCTGCAGACAGGGCTTGCGCCACGATTCCGCTCCACTGAACGGCTTTCACCTGATCCCGTCGCCAGGAATGGAACAGCTCGGGCTCACTGACGGTGCACAGCGGGCAGTGGGCGATCCGTTCGCTGGGGATTCCAGCGCCCTGGAGCTGCACTCTGGCGGCGGTTCGGATGTCCAGGCGATGCCGCCCCGGTTGCTCATCCGGCAGCAGGGCCCCTGCATCGGATAGGGAAGCCTTGTTAGGGACCGCGGCGCTGACGGCCTTCACCACCTCATCGCCCACCTGGTAGCAGGGGCCGCTGACGGCCGGGCCCAGGGCAACCACCAGATCCTCCCGCCGGGCCCCCCGCTCCACCAACCGGTCCAGGGCCGTGATAAGGATTCCAGCCGCCACCCCACGCCAACCGGCATGACAGGCTGCGGCATGCCCGGTGCCGGGATCCGCCAGCAGAACTGGGGTGCAGTCGGCACCGCACACCCAGAGGCTCTGCCCCCCGCGATCACTCACCAGGCCATCGGCCTCAGGCCAGGGATCCTGACGGGCGTCGCTGGCATTCAGCACGATCCCACTATGGATCTGCTGGGGCCGGTGGACGCTGATGCCGGCGCTGACGTACCCCGCCAGTTCATCAGGACCACGGCCGTGCCAGAGCCGGGTGAAGAAGCCGTGTTCGAACCCCTGCCCATGCAGAAGATCGCTCTGGAGGTAATAGCCCCCGTAACAACCGATCCAGGTCCAGCCCTTCAACGTGTTGAAGCGGCTGTCTGGTCGATCAAACGGCCCGTCTTTCATCAGCCCTGCAATCAGGCCATGGGGATGTCCCGCAGCATCCAGAAGCCGCCGAAGGTCTGTTCTTCGGGGCTGGACTGGATGGCGATGAACTGAAGGCCGCGCACCTGCTGCTGCGAAGTGGCTAGGGCCTCGGAGATTTCAGCGGCGACGCCCGGCTCCAAGTCGCTCACCAGCCAGCGGTCATCCTGACCAGCCTCCAGCACCAGCTGGCGGTCTTCAACGATCATCCGCACGGGTTCCAGACCCCCCAACCAGCCCGCCATGGCGAGGGAGCGGCTCTGACTGAACAGGCGCAGACCCGGCACAGAGGCCTCGGGGTCGATGCCATAGGGCACCGGCAGCAGCCCGCTGAAACTCATTGGCCATTCCGATGCCTCCAGCAGGAGGCTCGCCGGCAGGGCGGCCCAGCTCCAGGCGTCTCCTTGAACTTCCTCCGGCAGGGGCACTGGAGGGGTGGGAACCGGCGCCGGCGGTGGTGCCAGTGGGCCCGCCATGAAGCCCTCCTCCTCGGGATACACCTCCCTTTCGCGCTGCTGAAGCCAGTCGAGCAGGGCGAAGGTGCGGCGGCTGGGAATCACCTCGAGGTCTTGTTCGGCTGCGGCGCGCTGCACCATGGTGCGCATCGAACTGCGCCAGCAGCGCAGGCGCACGGGCGAACCCCAGCCCCCGCTTGCGGATGCCTGCTTGGCTTCAGCCAGGGCTTGGCTCAACCAAAGCGAGTTCACCTCACCAGAGGGGCACACCTTGGCGAAGCGAAATGGCTCTGCATCGCCGGTTGCGGCGGGGGTGGAGGTGATCAGCAGTTCCCAACGTTTGCGGCCATCGGCCTCAAGGATGGGTCGGGAGTAGAAGTCGAGTTCCCAGTCTTCGGCGGCTGTCAGGGCAGCAGTGCTCATCCGGCCGATTGCTCCTGCTGTTTCAGGGTGTTCTGGGCGCGGCTGGCGCGATCGGCGGCTTCAGCCATCACTTTGTCTTTTTCGATCAGCAGCTCTCCAGGAGGCCCCTCCAGCAGGGCTGTGTTGAGGCCGATCCGTCCGCGGCCAGGGTCCAGTTCCGTGATCAGGGCCGAAACGCGGTCGCCCTGGTCGAACACCTCACGGATCGAGCGCAGGCTGCCATTGGTGATGGCTGATTGGTGCAGCAGTCCGCTGATGCCACCAAGGTCGATGAACAGGCCGTAGGGCTTCACCGCAGCAACCTGACCTTCCACCAATTGGCCCACTTCCAGATCTTGGAAGCGTTCGGCCACGGCGGCTCGTTTTTCGGACAGCACCAGCTTGCGCGTCTCCGAATTCACCTCGATGAAGGCCACCCCCAGGGTCTTGCCCACGAGCTCCTGGTGGTTTTCACCGTTTTGGAGTTGAGAGCGGGGAATGAAGCCGCGCAGCCCTTCGAGATCGCAGGTGACACCGCCGCGGTTGAAGCCATTGACGATGACTTGAACCACTTTCCCCTGTTTCTCCAGTTCCTTCACCCGGTCCCAGCTCTTGCGCAGTTCAAGGGCGCGACAGCTGATCGTGACCATCCCGTCAGCGTTCTGCTCACGGGTCACCAGAACTTCAACCTCCAGGCCCTTGGGGAAGCGCTCCCGGAAGTTGGTCACCACGCCAAGGCCCGCCTCGCTCTTGGGCATGTAGCCGGGGGCTTTGCCGCCGATATCCACGTACACGCCATCGCTTTCGATGCCGATCACCGTGCCCTTGATTACCTCACCGGTGGTGCCCACCGGAGCGTTCTCGTCCAGGGCGGCGAGGAAGGCTTCTTCATCGAAATCGAAGTCGTCCACGCTGCGCGGCTGATTGCGCTGCTCCTTCTTGGGTTGTTGATCCGGCGCGCCCATCAGGTCGGCCATGGTCATGCCTTCCATGCCGCCCATGTCGAACAGAGCGTCGTCATCCGTGCCTGGAGACGCGGTGGAGTCTTGCTGGACAGGTCGCGGCGGGGTGGCGAGACCCGCCCGTTCCTCAAGGATGCGTGCCTTTTCCGCCGCAGCCTCTGCTGCTGCCCGTGCTTCAGCCGCTTCACGAGCCAGCTTTTCCTGCTCTTCGCGGCGGTTGATCTGCATCACCTGCAGCGGTTTCGTCGCTGCCGGCTTGGGTGCCTTGGGGCGGTTGGGCTGCGGACTGCCGGCTGCGGGCATGGACCATTGGGCTTGTCGATCGCTCATTTTGACAGGCTGGGTTGGGATCAGCACCCCCGTGCCTGTGCAACGCCATGGACCAGCTCCGCAAGCGATTTGATCAGCTGACCTGGCCCGAGGCCAGCTGTGCTGCCAGCAAGCCGGGTGCCACGGTGATCTGGCCGTTCGGAGCCTGTGAGCAACACGGCCCCCAACTGCCGCTTTCGACGGACGCTGTTTTTGCTGAGGGCATCCTCGATTCCGTGTTGCGCGGGCTTGAGCCAGCTCTGCCGATTTGGCGACTGCCGTGTCAGGCCATCGGATTTTCGCCTGAGCACCAGAACTTTCCCGGCACCCTCAGCCTTTCAGCTCCTCTGCTCCTGGATCTGGTCGACCAGGTGGGCACGCAGCTGGCGGCGATGGGGGTGCAGCGCCTGGTTCTGTTCAACGCCCATGGCGGCCAGATCGGTTTGCTGCAGGTGGCAGCCCGACAGCTGCGCGCTCGCTGCCCGTCGTTGGCTGTTCTGCCCTGCTTCCTCTGGAGTGGCGTGGAGGGGCTGGCGGATCTGTTGCCTGAGCAGGAGTTGGCCCATGGACTTCATGCTGGCCAAGCCGAAACCAGCTTGATGCTGCAGATGGCCCCAGAGCTGGTTGGATCCGCCCGCCCGGTGGATGGACGTCCAGCGCCGGGATCCGCGCAGGATCCTCCAGCGGGCTGGAGTCTTGAAGGGGCGGCGCCCTGCGCTTGGCTCACCGACGACCTCAGCGCGACGGGAGTGATCGGTGATGCGCGCCAGGCCTCCGCTGATCTGGGACGTTGCCTGCAAGATCGCTTGATCAACCACTGGCAGGAGCGTTTTCAAGCCCTTCTGGCCAGTGACTGGCCACCCACTCAAAGTCTTCTCTCCCAACCGTCCAACATCACGCCCAAGTCCTGAACCTTGGACGCCTGTGTCACCAACTCTTGGGGCACTGGTTATTGTCAGTCCAACTGAAAGTGGTGGACAGCGTCCTATGACGACCCTCAATGCACCTGAAGCACCCGTGCTGGAGGGCCAGGACGCACTTCCCGATTTCACAACCGAGGCCTACAAAGACGCCTACAGCCGGATCAACGCCATCGTGATCGAGGGCGAACAGGAAGCCCACGACAACTACATTTCCCTGGGCACGCTGATCCCCGAACAGGCCGAGGAGCTCAAACGTCTGGCGCGGATGGAAATGAAGCACATGAAGGGCTTCACCTCCTGCGGACGCAACCTCGGGGTTGAAGCCGATCTTCCCTTCGCCAAGAAGTTTTTCGAACCCCTTCACGGCAATTTTCAGGCCGCTCTCAAGGAGGGCAAGGTGGTCACCTGCCTGCTGATTCAGGCTCTGCTGATCGAAGCATTCGCTATTTCGGCCTATCACATCTATATCCCTGTGGCCGATCCCTTCGCCCGCAAAATCACTGAGGGTGTGGTGAAGGACGAATACACCCACCTCAATTACGGCCAGGAATGGCTGAAGGCCAACTTCGAGGCCAGCAAGGACGAACTGTTCGAGGCGAACAAAGCCAACCTGCCCCTCATCCGCTCGATGCTGGAAGACGTGGCTGCTGATGCGGCCGTCCTTCACATGGAGAAGGAAGACCTGATCGAGGACTTCCTGATCGCTTACCAGGAAGCTTTGGGTGAAATCGGCTTCACCTCCCGAGACATCGCCCGCATGGCCGCAGCAGCGCTTGCTGTTTGACCCGTTTCAGGTCTTGATCCAACGCCGGTTTATCGACAGGCACGTTGCCGTCGATACCGGTTGCCATGGGACCATGGTTGTTCGAGGTGTTCTTTGAGACGTCAGAAGTAAGACATGTTTGGTCTGATCGGACATTCAACGAGTTTTGAGGCTGCTCGCCGCAAGGCCATGGAACTCGGGTTCGATCACATCGCCGACGGTGATCTGGATGTTTGGTGCAGTGCACCTCCGCAGCTCGTTGAGCACGTGGAAGTCACCAGTCCCGTGGGCACGACCATCGAGGGTGCCTACATCGACTCCTGCTTCGTTCCCGAGATGCTGAGCCGCTTCAAGACGGCCCGGCGCAAGGTGCTCAACGCCATGGAACTCGCCCAGAAGAAGGGCATCAACATCACTGCCCTGGGTGGCTTCACCTCGATCATTTTCGAGAATTTCAACCTGCTCCAGCACCAGACAGTGCGGAGCACCACCCTGGATTGGCAGCGGTTCACCACCGGAAACACCCACACGGCCTGGGTGATCTGCCGTCAGGTGGAGAACAACGCTCCAAGTCTCGGGATCGATCTCAGCAAAGCCAAGGTGGCCGTCGTTGGTGCCACTGGTGATATCGGCTCCGCCGTCTGCCGTTGGCTGCAGGCACGCACCGGAGTTGGTGAGCTCCTGCTGGTGGCGCGTCAGCAGCAACCGCTGCTAGATCTTCAGCAGGAACTGGGCGGTGGCCGGATTTTGTCGCTCGATGAGGCCCTGCCTGAGGCCGATGTGGTCGTCTGGGTGGCAAGCATGCCCCGCACCCTTGAGATCGATCAAGACAGCCTCAAGAAGCCCTGTCTGATGATTGATGGGGGCTACCCCAAGAACCTAGATACGAAGGTTGCCGGTGGTGGCATCCACGTTCTCAAGGGTGGAATCGTTGAGTTCTGCCGTGACATCGGCTGGTCGATGATGGCTATCGCCGAGATGGAGCGGCCGCAGCGCCAGATGTTTGCCTGCTTTGCCGAAGCCATGCTGCTCGAGTTTGAGCGCTGCCACACCAACTTCAGTTGGGGGCGCAACAACATCACCCTCGAGAAGATGGATTTCATCGGTGCGGCATCGGTGCGCCATGGGTTCAGCACCTTGAACCTTCAACCCAACCTGCAGGCCACTGCTGCCTGACCTTCGAAGAGCCAGAGCCATGCCCCGTCGCCCCCTGCTTGAGTTCGAAAAACCGCTCGTCGAGCTGGAGCAGCAGATTGAGCAGATCCGTCAGCTGGCCAGAGATTCGGAAGTCGACGTTTCGCAGCAACTGCAGCAACTGGAAAGCCTCGCGGCCCGTCGGCGTCAGGAGATCTTTCAGGGGCTGACTCCCGCTCAGAAAATTCAGGTCGCCCGTCATCCGCAGCGTCCAAGCACGCTGGATTTCATCCAGATGTTCTGCGACGACTGGGTTGAACTGCACGGCGATCGTCGCGGTAATGACGATCAGGCCTTGATCGGCGGTGTCGGCCGGGTGGGCGATCGACCCGTGATGTTGATCGGCCATCAGAAAGGCCGCGACACCAAAGAGAACGTCGCGCGCAATTTCGGGATGGCCGCTCCGGGTGGATACCGCAAAGCCATGCGGTTGATGGATCATGCCGATCGCTTCCGCTTGCCGATTCTCACGTTCATCGATACCCCCGGGGCCTATGCCGGCCTTGAGGCTGAAGAGCAGGGCCAGGGTGAAGCGATCGCCGTCAACCTGCGGGAGATGTTCCGCTTGCGTGTTCCGGTGATCGCCACCGTGATCGGTGAAGGTGGATCCGGCGGTGCCTTGGGCATCGGGGTGGCCGATCGCTTGCTGATGTTCGAGCACAGCGTCTACACGGTGGCCAGCCCTGAGGCCTGCGCCTCCATCCTCTGGCGTGATGCGGCCAAAGCGCCTGATGCGGCGGCAGCCTTGAGGATCACCGGCCGCGACTTGCTGGAGCTTGGGGTGGTGGATGAGGTGCTTGAGGAGCCCTCCGGCGGCAACAACTGGGCACCATTGGAGGCCGGAGAAAACCTGCGGGCGGCAATCGAGCGTCACCTCGACCAACTGCTGAGCCTTTCGGAACAGCAACTGCGCGAGGCCCGCTACTCCAAATTCAGAGCCATGGGACGGTTCCTCGAAAAAACGTCACAGGATGTCGACAAAGCCGCTTAAAGTGTCGCGGTTTGCTAACGGTTTTTGCCAACGGCTCTAATCACAGGTGCGAGCCGAGGCATAGGTCGCCGAACTGCTGAGCTTCTGGCTCATCAAGGATGGGATTTGCTGCTCACCGCCCGCAGCGCTGATCAACTGGAGCAGCTAAGTGCTCAGCTCAGCACCAAAGGTGTTTCTGTGGCCTCTGCCGCCATCGACCTGACGCAACCCGATGGCATCGCAGCTGCGATGGCTGGCTTGTTGCAGCAGGGTGAGACCCCTTCCGTGTTGATCAACAACGCGGGTGCGGCCTACACCGGCGATCTATTGGCCATGCCGATTGAGCGTTGGCAATGGCTGCTACAGCTGAACGTCACCAGCGTGATGCAGGTTTGTTCTGCTGTTGTTCCCGCTATGCGTGAGAACGGCGGACTGGTGATCAACATCAGCAGCCACGCCGCCCGTAATGCCTTCCCTCAATGGGGAGCGTATTGCGTCAGTAAAGCTGCCTTGGCCAGCTTCACCCGCTGCCTGGCGGAAGAGGAACGGAGCAATGGCATTCGTGCCTGCACCCTCACTCTTGGGGCCGTGGCCACACCACTGTGGGACGCGGAAACCGTACAAAGCGATTTCGATCGTCGTGCCATGCTCTCTGTCGATCAGGCGGCAGAAACACTGGCGAATCTGGCGTTGCAACCCAGCAACCAGTTGATCGAAGACCTCACCCTTATGCCGGCCGCCGGCGCCTTCTGAACGAACACCATGACCTCCACAGTCCCTTTCGTTTCCAACGGCGTCGCCAACGGCAACGGCAATGGCAGCTTGAATCCCCAGATTTCTGCGCGCATCCGTGAGCGCCTGAGGGAAGCGGGTGCTTCCTTCCTGGCGAACGACAACATCGCTGATCACCTCCAGCCGGGTGAGCTGGATCAGCTTCAGGTTGAAGTTGCAGACAAGGTTCGCGACCTGCTGCGCAGCCTGGTGATCGATATCGATAACGACCACAACACCCATGAGACGGCGGAGCGCGTCGCCAAGATGTACCTCCAGGAGGTTTTCAAGGGGCGCTACCACCAGCAGCCCAAGGTGGCCAGCTTCCCCAATGTGAAACAGCTGGATGAGATCTACACCGTTGGCCCGATCACGGTTCGTTCCGCCTGTTCACACCACCTGGTGCCGATCATGGGCAACTGCTGGATCGGGATCAAACCTGGTGCCCGGGTGATCGGTCTCTCCAAATTCACCCGCGTGGCTGACTGGGTCTTCTCCCGCCCTCACATCCAGGAAGAGGCTGTGATGATCCTTGCCGATGAAATCGAGAAGCTCTGTGAGCCTCAGGGTCTCGGCATCATCATCAAGGCGCAGCACTACTGCATGAAGTGGCGTGGGGTGAAAGAGCCCCAAACCAGCATGGTGAACTCCGTTGTGCGCGGCGATTTCCGCCACGACCCCAGCCTCAAGCAGGAGTTCTTTGAGCTGGTGCGTCAGCAGGAAGCGCTGCTCAGCACCTGATCAGCCGCGATTTAACGCTCTTTCAACTCCTCGACTTCACGGTCTCGACCTCACAGCCTCGACAAGGGCTTGCACCTTGTCGAGGTTTTTCCATCCCGGTCGTTCCTCCAGCCGACTGGAGGCATCGAGCCCCTGGGGAGTGACGCGACTGAGCAGTTCTGGAACCCACTCCGCACTCACTCCCCCTGCCAGCCACCACGGCACCGAAAGCTCGGTTTCGGCCAGCCAATCAAGGGGGATCCGGTGCCCGGTGCCGCCCAGTTGATCGGCGCTCCAGGCATCGAGCAGCAGAGCGTCCACATGGGGCGCGTACTGCTCGAGCTGCTTGAGATCGTCGGGTTCACGCACCCGCAACGCTTTCCACCACTGCTGCCTGGGGTAGCGCTGTTTCAGGTGTTGGCAGCGTTCGTCTGACTCGCTGCCGTGCAGCTGCACCACGGAGGGCTGCCCAGCACCGTTGAGCGCTTCCTCGAGAGCGGCATCGTCGGGATCGGCCACCACCCAAACGCGATGCAGCTGGGGGTGCTGATGTTCCAGCAGCTGGAACAAGGCCCTGCGCTGGGCTGGTTCCACAAAGCGTGGAGTGGCGGGAACGCCGATCACGCCAATCGCCTGCACCCCCATCTGTGCGATGGCTTGAGCCTGTTCGGGGTCGGTGATCCCACAGATCTTGAGGTTTGGAGTGGGGCGGGGATCACGCAAGGGCTGCATGGGTTGCTCTCCCTAGGATCGTGGATGACAGTCCGCAGCAGCGGCACACGACGGGATTGGCGGTGGGAGAGGGCTGGCAGGTGTTCAAGATTGGCGGAATTCCCCTGCGGCTTCAGCCCAGCTGGTTGTTTGCCGTGGCGATCTTCACCACGTTGTTTCAGTCCCGCTACGCGTCCACGGCCTCGGTAACGGCGAGTTGGGGGCTGGGATTGCTGACGACCTTGTTGCTGTTCAGCTCCGTGCTGCTGCATGAATTGGGCCATGCCCTGATGGCCCTGCGGGAAGGGGTGAAGGTGTTGAGTATCACCCTGTTTCATCTGGGCGGCATCGCGCGGGTGGAGAAGGAATGCCCCACTGCCATGGGCAATCTGCGCATTGCGGCGGCTGGCCCGATCGTAAGTTTGGTGTTGGCCTTCGGGATGCTGGCGGGGGCTGCAGCGCTGTCGGACAACCAGCCCTTGGCCACACAGTTGTTGAGCCAGGTGGGTTTGCTCAACTTGATGCTCGGCTTGTTCAATCTCTTGCCCGGGCTGCCCCTCGATGGCGGGCTGATCCTCAAGGCCTTGGTTTGGAAGCTGAGCGGTAGTCAGCAGAAAGGCGTTCAGGTGGCATCGGCGTCCGGACGGGCTTTGTCGATGCTGATGATTCTGTTGGGTGGTGTTCTGCTCTGGCAGGGCTGGGGGCTCAACGGCGTCCTGCTGATGTTGATCGGTTGGTTCGGCATGAGTGCCAACCGCAGTCAGACCCAGATGCTGCAGTTGCAGACGGTGCTGCGGGAGTTGAAGGTGGAGGCTGCGGCCGGCAAACGTTTCCGCGTGCTGGAGGCGGATCAGACCTTGCGGCGCCTCAGTCAGCTGCGGCTGACCGCCAGCGAGGCGGAGGGACCTGCCGATTGGGTGCTGGTCTGCAAGAGCGGCCGTTGGGTGGGTTGGATTAACGATCAACCCTTGAAACTGCTGCCGGTGCAGCAATGGGACCAACAGCGCCTCGAAGATCATCTGCGCCCCCTCACTGAACTGCCATCCATCGCCAGTTCGGCTCCCCTGGTGGAGGCGGTGCCGGCCCTGGAGGCGGCCTCCCAGGGACGCCTGTTGGTGATGAGTGCTGCGGGCCTTCCCTCCGGCACCCTCAACCGCATGGATGTGGGCGATGCGGTGCTGAAGCGGCTCGGGGTGACCCTTCCCCCCGCGATCCTCGATGAGGCGCGCAAGCGCAATGGATACCCCCTGGGTTTGGCGATGCTTCCCCAGATGGTGCAGTCGATGCAGGCTCAGAGCGTAGAGCCTGACGCCAGCTCGACCTCGAACTCCTGAACTTCCTCAGCCTTCAGAGGCTGCATCTGCCACGGGCAATGGCTCCAGGATTGAACCAGGCTCTGGCGCAGTCGCTGATCCAGCTCCAGCCGGTTGATCAGGGCTGGAGCCGCCGCTGGAGCCGCTTCCTCAAACACCTCCTCCCAGAGCTCAGCAGGGGGATCCAGCAGGATTTCACCGTGTTGAAGCAGGCGACCGTTCTGCCAGCGCTGGGCGCTACCGACCCGTTTGACGCCGCATGGATCCACCAGGTCGGCCACCGTTGCCGAGGCGAAACAGTTGTTGGCCTCGCCACCAGCAGGGTCCGAGCCGAAGTGCAGCGCTAGCCCGAGATCCTGAAAGCCATCGATCAACCACTGGCAGGCCTGGCGGTAAGCCTCCTGGCGTCGCCGGGGTGCATCTGGCCAGATCAAGGCATAGGTGAGACCGCCGGCATGAAGCACGGCCCGACCTCCGCTCGGGCGTCGCACCAGGCTGATGCGGCCGCGGCGGGCCAGCTCATTCCAGTGCTCAGGCCAGTGGCGTTGATGGCGTCCCAGCGAGAGCCAGGGCCCATCCCAGCGGTAAAAACGCAGAACCGGACCGTTGCTGCGCTTCAGAAGCCAGGCATCCAAAGCCATCTGGGTGTGTCCATCCGCTTGCTGGGTGGGGAGCAAACGCCCGGTTGCGGGCATGCTGGAGGGAAGCATCGATCGCGCGCCATGGTGCCCTGGTGGGATGTGCCGATCCTGATCGCCCTGGGCCTGCTGGCTGGGGGCTTGGCCGGCTTGTTGGGGATCGGCGGTGGCTTGATCTTTGCCCCGCTCCTGCTCTGGCTTGATCTCCCGCCCCATCAGGCCCTGGCCACCAGCAGTTTCGCCATTGTGCCCACGGCTTTGGCGGGCACCATCACCCATCTGCGCCAGGGCCGGCTGCCGACCCGGCCTGGACTCGCCATCGGCTTGGCGGCCTTTGGCTCGGCACTGCTGTTCGGTGGTTTGGCCGGTTTCGCAGCGGGCTGGATTCTGCTGGCGATGCAGACGCTGATGTACATCGTGCTGGCGTTCTGCGTTCGCGAACGGCCCGAGGCGGATACCAATGATGACGTTGATGACGGCAGCGCTCCGCAGTTGGCGGGTGTGGGCTGCATCGCCGGCTGGACCGCTGGGATGTTGGGCCTGGGCGGGGGGCTTGTGATGGTGCCCCTGATGAGCGGTCCGATGTCTGTGCCGATTCATCAGGCCGTGCGGCTGAGCACGGTGGCGGTGCTCTGCTCGGCCAGCGCAGCATCCCTCCAGTTCCTGCATGAAGGACGCGGAGTTCCTCTGATGGGCCTGCTGCTGGGGGCGGTGGCGGCGATCGCTGCGCAGTGGACGGCCAGCCGGCTCGATCAGTTTGATGCGGCCCTGCTGGTGCGCTGTCTGCGGGGACTCGCCATCATCCTGGCGATCGACAGCTCCAGGCGGGCCCTGCAGCTTTGGCTGAGCTGACTGGTCAGCCCAACAGGTTCCAAAATCCTGCATCCAGTTCGTAGCCCAGGGCTGCGGCCATCTGGGAGAGGTTGCCCCGCATCGGGCGTCCGAGCTCTCGCTGGCAGAGGTCGTCCAACAGCATCAATCGATGCGTCACCCAGAGCTCCAAGGCTTCCGGGTCAAAACGTAGGCCTTCGCTGCGGCTGAAACTGTGGGGCACCACCAGGGCCACATGGCGAATCAGGCTGCCCTGGTCGCGTTCAAGCAACAGCGGCAGCCAGGGGTAGCGCGCATCAGCCCGCAGGGCCCAGAGCCGAGGCTCGGGGCATTCCGGCAGTTCGCGTGGGTCATCCTGCGCCCGGGGCCAATCGAAACGAAGCTCGAGCACTGGCCCCTGGCTCAGCAGTGCATCCAGCGGCTGAGTGCTCCAGATCTCCAGCGGCCGTAGATCCAAGGCGCGGATAGCAGGGGCATCGATCAGAACCGGATCCATGGGCTGGTGTGACAGGCCTTTGCGAATGATGGCCTGCAGCCCTTCCCTCAGAGAAGAATGGGATCGTTTGATGCATGGCTCCCATGGAAACCGTTCTGTCTGCACCTGAGGTGTTCATTGCCCTCGTGGTGGCTGCCCATGCCGCTGTTCTGGCCCTGCGTCTCTCCATCAGCCTTTACGAGGCCTGATTTCAAAGGCAGCCCAGATCAACGGGCGTAGAGCTGGTCTTGGCACTGCGAACGGATTGCGTTACAAGCGGATGTTCGTGCTGATGCGGTGACCGCCAGTCAGGTTCAAAGATCAGCTCCCCGCATGGATGCAGCCAGCATGGCTGCGGCGATTCAGCGGCAGACCGACCAACAGGAACTGCAGTGCAGCCTTCTCGCCTTGGCGGCCAAGGCGGGGCTCGTTCTGTTGGGCGCTGTGAGCTTGATCCGTCTGTCCGTGGCCTATCAGGAACGCATGGATCGCCACAGTGAAATCGCGGCGGTCGTGTCGATTGAGTCGGCGAAATTGGAAACGCTGCAACAACGCTTCGATCGTCTGTTCAGCATCGGTGGAGAGAAGCGTCTGATCAGCGAGCAGGATCAGTGGATCGCCCCCAACCGTCTGCGCGTGATCTGGCGCTGAGATTCGTGACCAGCGGCGTTGGGATTGAGTGCTGACCGGCAGACTGGCAGCCTTCCTGGCCCTGTCTTGATGTCCACGCCCGGCACCGTTCTGATCACCGGCACCACCTCCGGTGTGGGCCTGAATGCCACCTGCGCCTTGGTGAAGCGGGGTTGGACGGTGATCACGGCGAACCGCAGCCCACAGCGTGCCGCGGCAGCTGCTGACGATATGGACCTCCCCAAGGAGCGTCTCAATCACGTGTTGATGAATCTGGGTGATCTCGACAGTGTGCGTCGGGCGGTGGATGCCTTGCCCGAGCGCGTGGATGCCGTGGTCTGCAATGCAGCCGTGTACAAGCCGAAACTGAAGCAGCCGGAGCGTTCGCCCCAGGGCTATGAAATCTCGATGGCCACCAACCATTTCGGCCATTTCCTGCTGGTGCAGCTGCTCTTGGGTCGGCTCAAGACCTCCACGCACCCCTCCAAGCGGGTGGTGATCCTGGGCACTGTGACGGCGAACTCCAAGGAGCTGGGGGGCAAGATTCCGATCCCTGCGCCGGCAGATCTGGGGGACCTCTCCGGCTTTGAGGCCGGGTTCAAAGACCCCGTCGCCATGGCCAGTGGTAAGGCTTTCAAGCCCGGCAAGGCTTACAAAGACAGCAAGCTCTGCAACATGATCACCACCCAGGAGCTGCATCGCCGTCTGCACGGGGACACGGGGATCACCTTCACGTCGCTCTACCCAGGCTGTGTGGCGGACACACCGTTGTTCCGCAACACCCCCAAGGCCTTCCAGACGATCTTCCCCTGGTTTCAGAAAAACATCACCGGCGGCTATGTCTCCCAGGCCCTGGCGGGGGAACGGGTGGCTGATGTGGTGGCCAATCCCGACTTCGCCGAATCCGGGGTGCACTGGAGCTGGGGC
This sequence comes from Synechococcus sp. MU1651, assembly GCF_023630635.1. NCBI lineage: Bacteria > Bacillati > Cyanobacteriota > Cyanophyceae > Synechococcales > Synechococcaceae > Synechococcus > Synechococcus sp. MU1651. Next base: position 13,095 of record NZ_JAKUHJ010000004.1, on the reverse strand, counting down.
AACCGTCAGAAAAAGGATGGACAGCAGTTCAGCCAGGAACTGTCCGACAAGGCCACGGATCCAGAAACAGCCCGCCGGGTCTGGGAGCTGTCGATGAAACTCGTTGGCCTTTGAGCCGAGCTCATCACAACAAGGCCCCGGTTGCAGCGTCCGGGGCTTTGTTGATGGCTTTGTCGATCAAGTTGAGGGTCAATCGAATCCCAGCAGGTCGAAGATTTCGCGGTCTTTGAGGGATGTGGCCTCGAGCGGCTCCACCTTGTCGAGCATGTTCTGGGCCAGCCGCAGATATTCGTTCTGCACTGCTTGCACGGCCTCATCGGCATCATCCATTTCAAAGATGGTGCATTTCTTGAGTCGGGATCGCCGGATGGCATCCACATCCCTGAAGTGGGCCATGGTGCGCAGGCCGGTGCGATCGTTGAACTTGTCGATCTGATCGGTGTCTGCCGAGCGGTTCGCAACAACGCCGCCAAGCCGCACCTTGTAGTTCTTGGCTTTGGCTTGAATCGCCTGAACGATGCGATTCATCGCGAAGATCGAATCGAAATCGTTGGCGGTCACAATCAGGCAATAGTTGGCGTGCTGCAGCGGGGCGGCGAAACCACCACACACCACATCGCCGAGCACATCGAAGATCACCACATCGGTGTCTTCCAGCAGATGGTGCTCCTTGAGCAGCTTCACGGTCTGCCCGGTCACGTATCCGCCGCAGCCCGTGCCCGCCGGTGGGCCGCCGCTCTCGACGCACTGCACCCCGTTGAAGCCGGTGAAGACGAAATCCTCAGGCCTCAGCTCTTCACTGTGGAAGTCCACCTCTTCAAGGATGTCGATCACCGTCGGCACCATCTTGTGGGTGAGGGTGAAGGTGCTGTCGTGCTTGGGATCGCAGCCGATCTGAAGCACCCGCTTGCCCAGCTTCGAGAAGGCGGCTGACAGGTTCGAGGAGGTGGTGGATTTGCCGATCCCGCCTTTGCCATAGACCGCGATCACCAGGGTTTCTTCCTGGATGTTCAGTGCCGGGTCCTGGTGGACCTGCACGCTGCCTTCACCGTCCGCCGGTCGCGTCAGGGTTGTGGTCATGCAGCGACCTGTGCAAGAGAAGTCGATTTCATTCAACAGCAGCAGATGTGCAGTGGTTGGTTTTCACCAAGAAATGAAAGGTCTGGTTCTTGGTTGAGTTGCAAGAGCAGAATTTCTTTCAATTAAATAAAAAGAAATGAGTTAAAATGCTCATGCCTTGAAGTGGGCTTTTGCGTCATACAGCGTTTCGCTGCTGATCTCTCTGCAGCCCACATCGCGGGCATAGGCCTCCGTGTTGCGTCGCACCTTTCCCCTTACGAAGAAGGGGATCTTCTTCAGCTCGGCTTCCCCATCGGCCGTCCACTGCAGAGCGTCATCACCCTCCTCGGGGATGTCACTCAAGCCGGAACTGTCGGCGGCGCCGGCACCACCGGCATGGCCCAGGTGGCTCTGGTGGCCATCCACGAATTCGAAGTCGTGGCGGAACATCCCGATCAGGTGTTCCTCCAGGCCCATCATCAGCGGGTGCACCCAGTCGTCGAAGATCACGTTGGCTCCTTCCCAGCCCATCTGGGGGCTCATTCGGGCGGGAACGTCCTGCACATGCATGGGTGTGCTGATCACCGCGCAGGGAATCCCCAGCCGCTTGGCGCTGTGGCGCTCCATCTGGGTTCCCAGCACCAGTTCCGGTGCCGCTTCGGCCATGGCCGCTTCCACCGCCAGGTAGTCGTCACTGATTAGGGCCTCCAGGCCCAGAGCTTTGGCGGCGGCCCGCACGGGCCGGGCCATCTCCCGGCTGTAAGTGCCCAGCCCCACCACCGTGAAACCCAGTTCCTCGCTGCAGATCCGCGCCGCGGCGAGGGCGTGACTGCCGTCGCCAAAGATGAACACCCGCTTGCCCGTGAGGTACGTGGAGTCCACGGATTCCGAATACCAGGGCAGGCGTGAGCGCCGGTAGCCCTCATCGGGGGCGGGGGGCTCCATCCCCAGCATTTCGTGCACTTCGACGAGGAAATCGTGGGTGGCACCTACGCCAATTGGCACCGTTCGGCTGAAGGGCATGCCGAAATTGCGCTCCAGCCAGCTGCAGCTGGATTCCGCCACCTCTGGATAAAGGCAGATGTTGAGATCGGCATCGGGGATCCGCTGCAGATCCTCTACGCCTGCCCCGAGGGGCGCCACCACACCCACATCGATGCCGTGCAGGGTGAGCAGTTTCTGCACCTCCAGTACGTCGTCCCGGCAGCGAAAGCCCAGCAGGGAGGGGCCCAACAGGTTCACCCGGGGCCGGCGGCCCTGGTGTTGCCACGCCCTGGGGTCGTGTTGGCTGTTGGCGGGTGCCTGCTCCTTCAGCAGGTTGCGCACCAGTTGGTAGAAGGTTTCCGCGGCCCCCCAGTTCTCCTTTTTGCTGTAGGCCGGCAGCTCCAGACTCACCACCGGCATGGTGAGCTCCATGCCCTGAGCCAGGGCACCGGGCTGATCCTGAATCAACTCCGCGGTGCAGCTTTCCCCCACCAGCAGGGCATCGGGTCGGAAGCGATCCACCGCTTCACGCACATGCCGTTTCACCAGTTCGGCGGTGTCCCCCCCGAGATCCCGGGCCTGAAAGGTGGTGTAGGTGACGGGCGGACGCTGTCCGCGCCGCTCAATCATCGTGAACAGCAGATCGGCATAGGTGTCCCCCTGGGGGGCATGGAGCACGTAATGAACGCCGCGCATGGAGGCGGCAATGCGCATGGCCCCCACATGGGGTGGTCCTTCGTAGGTCCAGAGCGTGAGTTGCATGGGATCAGGCGTGCACGGTTGGGTCGGGGCTGCTGGGGTGGAGGCCCGGGCGAATCAGTTGCCGGCGACGCAACGGCCGCGAAAACAGTTCCGCCAGGTCGCCGGCCTGGTCGATGCCGTGGATCGGGCTGAACACCAGTTCGATCGACCATTTGGTGGCGATGCCTTCGGCCTCAAGCGGATTGGCCAGGCCCATCCCGCACACCACCAGGTCGGGCTGGCTGGCGCGAACCCGGTCCAGTTGCTGCTCCACGTGTTGCCCCTCCATCACCGGGACGTCATCGGGGAGCAAGGCCAGCTCGGCAGCCATCTGTTCGCGGTTCAGATAAGGCGTGCCCACCTCCACCAGTTCCATGCCGCATTCCCGTTGCAGAAACCGGGCCAGGGGCAGTTCCAGCTGGGATTCGGGAAGCAGGAAGATCCGCTTGCCCTCCAGCACGGCGCGATGGCGGACCAAGGCGCTCTGGGCGCGCTCCATCAACGGGTCCAGCACAGCAGCAACCCGTTCATCAGGCAGATGAAAGGCAGTAGCAGCAGCCTCCATCCAGCGGCGACTCCCCTCGGCCCCCAACGGGAAGGGGGCCGTGAGCACCGTGGCGCCGCGGTCGCTCAGCAGGCGCGCAGTTTCCGTGAGAAAGGGTTGGGTCAGCAGCACCGTGGTTCCCGCTCCCACGGCGGGCAGGTCAGTCGATTGCCGGGGCGGCAGGCTGCGAATCGTCTCGATGCCTATCCGCTGGAACAGGTGCATCTGCCGGTCTTCCACGGCATCAGCGAGGGTTCCCACCAGCAGCAACTGCCGTTCATCGCTGGCGGGGAGCAGGGGAACGAGGGCCGCCAGTGCCCCGTCTTCTCCCTGGGTGAACGTGGTTTCAATGCCGCTGCCGGAGTAGTTCACCACCCGCACCCGGCCTGTCAGTTCTTCGTTGAGCCGTTCGGCGGCCCGGGCCAAATCCAGCTTGATCACTTCGCTGGGGCAGGACCCCACCAGAAACAGCGTGCGGATTTCGGGGCGGCGTTGCAGCAGTTCCCTGCAGACCCGGTCGAGTTCGTCGTGGGCATCGGCGAGGCCAGCCAGATCCCGCTCGCTGAGAATGGCTGTGCCGAAACGGGGTTCGGCAAAAATCATCACCCCTGCGGCGCTCTGGATTAGATGGGCGCAGGTGCGTGATCCCACCACAAGAAAAAAGGCATCGGGCATGCGCCGATGCAGCCACACAATCGAGGTGAGGCCGCAGAACACTTCGCGCGGCCCCGACTCCTTCAGCAGCGTTGGCCCGGCCATTGGCCGCTCCCTTGATGATCAACCTCTCCAAGCTGCGAATAAATCCGCTGAGGAGTGGAAAGGTCGCCCAAACTCTTTGGGATCGCCCAAACCAGGCAGAGCCGGCTTGAGCTCAAAGGCGGCGACGGAATCCGTCGTAACGATCGGAGCGATCGCTCTCCTCTGCTTTGCTCAAGCGCCAGACGTTGCGGCTGACCCGGCGGGCAACGAGGCCACCGCGTTCCACCCGTTCCGTTCCGGGGCGGGCCCCCAGCAGCATGCTCACCTCCGCGGTGGTGAGTGGAGCACCGGTTTCGATGGCCAACGACGTCAGTTCCAGCCGTTGACGCAGCTGGCGCAGACGCTCACTGTCTGCATTTCCTGATGCCTCCAGCCAGGGCAGATCCACCTGGCCGTCCTGCGCAAGCCGTTGCATCAGGCCGAAGCTCACCATCCCAAGGGCTTGATCAGCGTTGAGATCCACTGGCTTCAAAGAAGACTGCTCAGTCATTGCAAGATCTCTAGAGGGGTTCTCCGGACGGTATCGGCTGTTTTTCAAGGCGCAAGACCGCAGGCTCTAACTCTTTATTGGCCCGTTTCAGCCGAATTCGTCCGGTACACTCCCCGCCATGACCCGTTTTGCCAGCTTCGATGCTCGGGAGCGGCGACGCGGCGGTAGTGCTCTCGTCACCGGCACTGAGGTGACCCCCCAGCAGGGGGGGGCGAGCTGTGTTGTGACAACGGATTCGGAGTCGCCTCGGCTGTTGCGGCAGAACAGCCATGTGCAGTCGATCGAACTGCGCACCCACGTCTTCATCGACTCGCTGCAGCCGCAACTGGCGGCCTACATGGGTTCGGTGAGCCAGGGATTTCTGCCCATCCCCGGAGATGCCTGCCTCTGGATGGAGGTGTCACCGGGCATGGCGGTGCACCGGGTGACGGACATCGCCCTGAAGGCCAGCAACGTCCGTCTCGGCCAGATGGTGGTGGAGCGGGCGTTCGGTTCGATGGCCCTCTATCACCGCGACCAGAGCACGGTGCTCCATTCCGGAGATGTGGTGCTGGAAGCGATCGGGAGCACCATCGATCAGCGTTCTCCAGCCGATGTGAGCTGGACTGAAGTGATCCGGGCGATCACCCCCGACCATGCCGTGCTGATCAACCGGCAGAACCGACGTGGCTCAATGATCGAAGCCGGGATGAGCATGTTCATCCTGGAGACGGAGCCGGCCGGATACGTGTTGATCGCTGCCAACGAAGCTGAAAAAGCCTCCAACATCACCTTGGTGGACGTGAAAGCGGTGGGTGCCTTCGGACGTCTCACCCTCGCGGGACGGGAGGGTGATGTGGAGGAGGCGGCCGCGGCGGCGATGCGCGCCATCGACCACATCAACAGCAACGCAAGGCTGCGCTGAGCACTCAGACCAGCTCGGATCAGCTCAGGTGCAGCAGCTCACGCAGCTGTGGTGCAAGAGCTCGTGCCGCTTTCCCGCGGCTGCCCAGGCGGCTGAGCTGAGCCGCATTCAGTTCGCCATAGCTGCAACGGGCTTCCCGCACCCAAAGCAAGGATTCGAATCCGCCGCCGGCGTAGGCCGGGGCACTCAGGAGTTCGCCCCAGCAGATTCCCTCCGCCGCGGCACGACAGTTGCCGGAGGGATCACACAACACCATCGTGCTGCGGAAACAGGCACTCCGATAAGGCGATCCCACCAGTTCCTCCAGGATCCGCTGCACCTTGGCGTCGTTTCCCTCGGCGTAGCGGGCCGAATACAGACCAGGTGCCCCTTGGAGCGCATCCACCTCAAGCCCTGAATCGTCAGCCAAGGCCCAGTTTCCTGTGCGCAGGGCGGCAGCGCTGGCTTTCAGCTCAGCGTTCTCGCGGTAGGTGCTCCCCGTCTCTTCAACGTCCAGATCGGCAGGTTGACGATGCACGTCCAGAGCAAGGGGTCCCAGCATGGCCTCGATTTCAGCAACCTTGATCGGATTGCCCGTGGCAATGGTGAGCTGAAGCGCCAAGGAGGGCCGTCAAAAGAGGGCCTCCATTGTGCGGGCTGGTTGGGGCTAGGAGCTAACAATCTCTGGATTCGACCCAGCGACACCTGTTTGGGTTGAACATTCCACCCCGCAGCAAGGCTTTGGGAAGGTGACGCAACGTGAACCTATGGAGCTTCACCAGCGCCGACAACGACTTGTGGGGATGTGATCACACGAACTACCACAGCAGACCGGAACAGTGAGGCACAGGGTGATAAGCCCGGCTTATTTGGTTCACTATGGACAGTGATCGAGAAAGTCGTCCAAATCGCTTGACGGGAAGGGTTCTGGCGGAGCAATGTCCCCAGCGAACATTCCACCCCTTCTCCCGGTAGGCAATGGCTAACGAAACCATGGGCATCGCCCTCGGCATGATCGAGACCCGCGGTCTGGTCCCCGCCATCGAGGCAGCTGATGCCATGACCAAGGCTGCCGAAGTGCGCCTGATCGGTCGTGAGTTCGTCGGCGGCGGCTACGTCACCGTTCTGGTTCGCGGCGAAACTGGCGCTGTCAACGCTGCTGTGCGCGCTGGCGCTGACGCTTGCGAGCGCGTCGGTGACGGCCTGGTCGCCGCTCACATCATTGCCCGCCCCCACCGCGAAGTGGAGCCTGCTCTGGGCAACGGCAACTTCCTGGGTCAGAAGGACTGAGATCTTCCGCTGAGCCTCTGACGAGGCACGCGAACGTCTCAACCTCTTCACCGACCTAACGGAGTTTTCCAATGAGCAAGAAGTACGACGCTGGGGTCAAGGAGTACAGGGATACCTACTGGACTCCTGATTACGTCCCCCTCGACACCGACCTGCTGGCCTGCTTCAAGTGCACCGGCCAAGAAGGTGTGCCCAAGGAAGAAGTTGCCGCTGCTGTGGCTGCTGAATCCTCCACCGGCACCTGGTCCACTGTGTGGTCCGAGCTCCTCACCGATCTCGACTTCTACAAGGGGCGTTGCTACCGCATCGAAGACGTCCCTGGTGACAAGGAGTCTTTCTATGCCTTCATCGCCTACCCCCTCGACCTGTTCGAAGAGGGTTCCATCACCAACGTTCTGACCTCCCTGGTCGGCAACGTGTTCGGTTTTAAGGCTCTGCGCCACCTCCGTCTGGAAGACATCCGCTTCCCGATGGCGTTCATCAAGAGCTGCTACGGCCCGCCGAACGGCATCCAGGTCGAGCGCGACCGGATGAACAAGTACGGCCGTCCTCTGCTGGGTTGCACCATCAAGCCGAAGCTCGGCCTGAGCGGTAAGAACTACGGCCGTGTTGTCTATGAGTGCCTGCGCGGCGGTCTGGACTTCACCAAGGACGACGAGAACATCAACTCCCAGCCCTTCCAGCGTTGGCAGAACCGCTTCGAATTCGTTGCGGAAGCCATCAAGCTGTCCGAGCAGGAGACCGGCGAGCGCAAGGGTCACTACCTCAACGTGACCGCCAACACTCCCGAGGAGATGTACGAGCGCGCTGAGTTCGCCAAGGAACTCGGCATGCCGATCATCATGCACGACTTCATCACCGGTGGCTTCACGGCCAACACCGGTCTGTCGAAGTGGTGCCGCAAGAACGGCATGTTGCTGCACATCCACCGCGCCATGCACGCGGTAATCGACCGTCACCCCAAGCACGGCATCCACTTCCGCGTTCTCGCCAAGTGTCTGCGTCTGTCCGGTGGTGACCAGCTCCACACCGGCACCGTGGTCGGCAAGCTGGAAGGTGATCGTCAGACCACCCTCGGCTACATCGACCAGCTGCGCGAATCCTTCGTGCCCGAAGACCGCAGCCGCGGCAACTTCTTCGATCAGGACTGGGGTTCCATGCCTGGCGTGTTCGCCGTTGCTTCCGGCGGTATCCACGTGTGGCACATGCCCGCCCTGGTCACCATCTTCGGCGACGACTCCGTTCTTCAGTTCGGTGGTGGTACCCACGGTCACCCCTGGGGCTCCGCTGCAGGTGCTGCTGCCAACCGTGTGGCCCTCGAGGCCTGCGTCAAGGCACGCAATGCCGGCCGTCATCTCGAGAAAGAGAGCCGCGACATCCTCACGGAAGCCGCGAAGCACAGCCCCGAGCTGGCCATCGCCCTCGAGACCTGGAAGGAGATCAAGTTCGAGTTCGACACCGTCGACAAGCTCGACGTCCAGAACTGATCGTCTCAACGGCCGGTTGATGCAACCGGCCACCCCTTTTTCTTACACCCAGGATCCCCATGCCTTTCCAGAGCACCGTGGGTGACTATCAAACAGTCGCCACCCTGGAGACCTTCGGCTTCCTCCCGCCGATGACCCAGGACGAGATCTACGACCAGATCGCCTACATCATTGCCCAGGGTTGGAGCCCGCTCGTCGAGCACGTCCACCCCAGCAACTCCATGGCCACCTACTGGTCGTATTGGAAGCTCCCCTTCTTCGGTGAGAAGGATCTGAACGTCGTTGTCAGTGAGCTCGAGGCTTGCCACCGCGCATACCCCGACCACCACGTGCGCATCGTCGGTTACGACGCCTACACCCAGAGCCAGGGTGCCTGCTTCGTGGTCTTCGAAGGACGCTGATCCTTCGAACCCTTGGTTCCGAGCCCTGACCTGATCAGGGCTCCAGCTTTTTCCGGAGGGGCAAGTGCCCTTCCACTTCACGACGACATCCTCGGGCGGACATGGCAAGACTCTCCAGTCGCGAACTCGCACTTGAACGCCGCAAGGCGCTGACCACTTCCGGTAAGAAGTCCTCGGTAGCGGCTGGTGATGGCGCCAACCGTGTTCGCACCGTTGCTGATGCCCGTCCCACCCGCACCAACGCGGCCGCAGCTGCTGAGCCTGCCTCTGCACCTGACACCCCCGCTGCTGTAGCTCCGCAGCGGACCACCTCCTTCACAGCTGCTCCCGCAAACCGCAGCTCCCAGGTCAAGCCCCATCGCGATCCCAGCCGCGAGCTGGTGCTCGCCCGTCGTGATGCCCTGTCCCGCCGCGGTAAGACCGCCGACACCAGCCGCGATCGCAACCGCGCTGATGTTGCCCGTCAAACCAAGGCAGCCGCTCCTGCTGCTGCACCCGCTGAAACCGCCAAGAGCTGTGGTTGCGGTGGCAAGCGTGCCGCTGAAAAGGCTTCCCTCAGTGCACCGGCTCCCAAGTTGGCTGCCCGCACAGAGCGCCGTTCGGCCACTCCCAAGCGTCGTGCCATCGAGAACCCCAGCCGCGCGCTGGTGCTGGCCCGTCGTGAAGCCATGTCGAAGCACGGCAAAACCGCTGGCAAGCAACCCACCAGTGCAGCAGCCGTTGCCCGTCAGGCCAATCCTGACCTCACCAGCCGTGAGCTCGCACAACAGGTGCGTGAGCTGCGCACCAAGGCCGGTGCCCGCAACAAGCAAAGCGCTGGTGTGACCCGCCCCACCGGTCCCAACCGCCACGGCGCCAAGCAAGCCGCTGCCGCTGATGCCCACTGGAAGGTGGGTGAAAGCACCACGACCGGTGGCCAGACCGTGACCGGCACCCAGGCCAACCGCTCGGTGAAAACCACCGGTAACGAGGCCAGCACCTGCCGTTCGATCACCGGTACCGAGTACCTGGGTGCCGAAGTCTTCCAGACCTTCTGTCAGACCGCTCCCGCTGCCACCACCCCGGCCAAGGTGCGTGTCACGGCCACCAGCCACGGCAACCGCGTCACCGGCAATGAAGTCGGCCGTTCCGAAAAGGTCACCGGCGATGAGCCCGGCACCTGCAAGAGCGTGACCGGCACCGAGTACATCTCCGCTAACCAGTCCGCTGCCTACTGCGGTGGTGGCGTGACCTCCCCACGCAAGGTGGGCCACAGCCTCACCGAACAGGGGCGCCCCGTGAGTGGCGTGATGGTGGGTCGCTCCGCCAGCGTTACCGGTGATGAAGCAGGTGCCAACCGCAGCCTCACCGGCGATCAGTACCTCGGTTCAGATCCTCTGCCCGAAGGTCGCCCTGCCGCCAAGGTTGGTCTCTCCGGAACCCTCTCCGGCACTGGCGTGACCGGCACCATGGTCGGCCGTTCCGCTCAGGTGACCGGCGATGAGTTCGGCTCCTGCCACCGCGTGACGGGTGATCAGTACGTGAGTGCTGAGCAGGTGAATGCGTTCTGTGGCGGCAAGCCCGAGCCCGAGGCCGCCAAGGTTGGCTTCAGCATCACCAACCGCAACCAGGTGGTGAGCGGCACCCGTACGGGCCGTTCGGAGAACGTGACTGGCGACGAGCCCGGCAGCTGCCAGGCCGTCACCGGCACCCCCTATGCAGGTCTTGAGCAGGCCGGCCAGCACTGCGGCACCCCTGCAGTTCAGGCCATCCGTGAGCGCACGCCTGTGCGTGTTGGCACCCCCTCCGCTGCCATGACCGGCATCCAACCCGGTGTGGGTGGTGTGATGACCGGCGACAAGCGTGGTGCATGCGAAGCAGTCACCGGAACCCCTTACGTGGGTGCTGATCAGCTTGCCGCTGCCTGCGGCGCTGACGCTCCCGCTGGAACCGACACCCACGGCCAAGCTCCTGAGGGTGCTGCTTGGACCCGCTTCAGCGTGGTGTCTCCCGCTCGTGCTGCCCAACAGCAACGTGAGGCTGGCTCTGGTGTGACGGGTACCTCCTATGAGCAGGGGAATCGCATCACCGGCCCTTTTGACATGGCTGGCGGCAAGGTGACCGGTACCGAGCAGTTCCGCTTCGACAACCGCGAGTTCCAGAACCGTCAGCAGCGCCAGTTCCAGCCCACTGTGGCTGTGGTCAGCGAGCCTTCCGAGAAGCCTGCATCCCGGGTGACCGGCGAGGGTTCCTCCACCAAGATCACTGGTGATGACTGGGATCGTGGTGAGCACGTGACCGGTACTGAGGGTGCCTCGGCCCGCCGTCGTAACCCCAGCCGTCCCGGCCCGATGAGTGCCATGTCCCCCTACGAGCGCAAGCGCAACGAGGAGAACGAATGGCCTGTGAGCCGCGTGACCGGTTCCAGCGGCAACACCGAAAAGGGTTCCCTGATCACCGTCTCCGGCGGCGCACGGGGCTGATTCATTGATGGTTCGCTCCAAGCCTCTCCGTGGCGGGCGACCTCAGGCCCCCTCGGCACCCACCCGACGTCAGCTTCAACAGCTGGCCACAACCTCTGATTCCGTTCAGACCTCGTCTGACGTGGAGTCCTCCACCCGCAAGGCCGCTCTGGATCGGCGCCGGGCCCTCACCACCGCGGGCAAGGCTGCTCAACTGGGCGCCCCGGTCGGTGGTGGTCGGATTCGCTCCAGCAAGGACGTTCAACGTCCCGCACCCGCTCAGCCAGGCTGGGTCCGCCGTGAGAAGGCTGCCACCCGGGCGGTTCCTTTCAATCTGAGCCGCAGCTCTCTGCCGATCACCCATCGGCGCCATCCGTTGACGGATGCAGCGGCAAATGCCCGTCTTCAGGCCTATGAGCAGGAGATCAAGGGCCGCTTTGATCGGATCGTTCCCCTGCTTCAGCAGGTTTCAGCGCATCAGCACGAAACTGATTTCATTCCCCAGGCCCAGCGGTTGTGCCGGGCCGAACTCGGCTTTGATCTGCCGGATCACATCCTGCAGCGGGCCTGGGTTCGCCCACTCGATATGCGCGCCCTGTTCGCATGGTGTGTTTTCGAAAGCCACCGGCTGTTCAGTGACCGCTTTTTCCAGGACGATCCCCTGGATGCCGGTACGGGCAGTGCTGCCTCCCGGGAGTTCGAACAGTTCCTGCTCGACTGTGGGATCCATCTGCTCGACCTGACGCCCTGTGCCGATGGTCGGTTGGCTCACACCGTGGCCTATGCCCTGCGCATTCCCTTCAGCGCTGTGCGTCGCCGTTCCCACGCTGGCGCCATGTTCGACGTGGAGAACACGGTGAACCGCTGGGTCAAAACCGAGCACCGTCGCTACCGCGAAGGTTCACCCAATCCCTCCACGGAACCGACCCGTTACCTGAAGTTGGTGACCTACCACTTCAGTTCCCTCGATCCCTCCCATCAGGGCTGCGCTGCCCATGGCAGCAATGACGAACTGGCGGCAGCGGCGGGTCATCAACGCCTGCTCGATTTCCGTGAGTCGGTTGAAAACAGCTTCTGTTGCGGTGCCTCCGTTGATCTTCTGCTGATCGGCCTCGACACCGACACCGATGCCATCCGGGTGCATCCCCCAAGCCGTGACAGCGAGATGGTGCTCGACCGTTGGCTCTGCGCCAGGGAACTGCATGCCGCCACGGCATCGATGAGTGCCGATCAAGCGATGGCACAGATTGCTGAAGCCGTTGAGAGCTCTGCTCCTGGCCCCATGGATGCAGGGATGGTGTCGTTCCTGACCCGTTTGCTCGCCAACAACTTCTCCCAGATCGACTACGTGCAGGATCTTCACGGGGGCACCTACCCGGATGCCGGGCACGCCGAGCGTTTCATTGGCGTTGGCATCGGTTTTAAAGAGGTGCATCTGCGCAACCTCACCTATTTCGCCCACCTCGACACCGTCGAGGTGGGCGCCCCCGATCTCGATGTGGGCGTGAAAATTTTCAAGGGTCTGAATGTGTCCCGGGATCTGCCGATTCCGGTTGTGGTGCGTTTCGACTATTCCGGCCGCGTGCCCGGTGCTCGGGAACGGGCCATCGCTGATTGCCAACGGGTGAACCAGGCCATCGCTGATCGCTACGCAGCTCTCGTTGATGAGGGTCTGCTCCACACTTGTCTCACCATTCGCGACCGCAACCAGACGGCTCCGGCCGAGGTCGTCGGTTCCACGCTCGACCCGCAACTTCCGGAGGCTCACTGATCATGCTCATCGTCAAGGTCGTCAAGCCGCTCGTTTCCACCAACCGGATTCCCGATTTCGAGCACAAACACCTCCAGGTGGTTCTCGATGGCAGCACCAAAAAGGTGGCCGTCGATGCGGTGGGTGCGAAACCTGGAGACTGGGTGATCTGCGTCAGCAGCTCGGCCGCCCGTGAAGCCGCCGGCAGCAAGTCGTATCCCAGTGACCTCACGATCGTGGGGATCATTGACCACTGGGAACCCGAC